>NZ_CP042812.1:314386-628772 GCF_008000835.1 Malaciobacter canalis | reverse complement strand
ATAACACCAACATCTTCAGGTCTCATAATTTCATATGTTTCTTGATGTTTTAATACACCATCTTGATGAATTCCACTTTCATGAGCAAATGCATTTTTACCAACAATTGCTTTGTTTTGTTGTGGCTCAACACCTGTAATAGTTGCAACTAATCTCGAAGTTGCATAAATCTCTTTTGTATTTATATTTGTATATAAATCCTTAAAAGCATCACGTCTTGTTTTAATAGCCATAACTGATTCTTCTAAAGCAGAATTACCAGCTCTTTCTCCTAAACCATTCATAGTTACTTCAATTTGTCTAGCACCATTTGTTACAGCTGCTAAAGTGTTTGCTGTTGCTAAACCTAAATCATTGTGATTATGAACAGAGATTATTGCTCTATTAGCTGCAAAATCAGATAACTCTTTAACCATTGCTCCCAATTCTGTTGGTAATCTATATCCAACAGTATCAGGTAAATTAATAGTTGTAGCTCCAGCAGCAATAACTGCATCCATTACCTCTTTCATAAAAGAGATTTCACTTCTTCCTGCATCTTCTAAAGAAAACTCAACATCATCAACAAAAGTTCTTGCATATTCAACTGCATATACTGCTCTTTTTATTACTTCTTCTTCACTCATTTTCAATTTATATTTCATATGAATAGGAGAAGTTGCAATAAATGTATGAATTCTATGCATCTTTGCTTTTTGTACTGCTAAAGCAGCTTGTTTAATATCATTTTCAACAGCTCTACTTAAAGAACAGATTGAAGACTTTTCAATCTGTTCAGCAATTCTACTAACAGCATCAAAGTCCCCTGGACTAGCAGCTGCAAAACCTGCTTCAATTACATCAACACCTAATTTTTCTAATTGCTTAGCAACTTTAATCTTCTCTTCTGTGTTCATAGAACACCCAGGACTTTGCTCCCCATCCCTTAATGTTGTATCAAATACAACTATTTTATTATTATCCATGATTTTTACCTTTTTAAAAGTATGTTAATTATATCCATTTTTCTTTAAAAGAAAAAAACTATATTCTTGATTTTTTTTTTGATTTATTGTGTGTAATTATTAGAGTGATTTTGAAAGCAGAAGAAGAGTGTTAACACTTTTGATGAATTGATTATTATAAAAATCGAATATTTTCATTGTACTCTCCCATAAATTTGACAAATTATATTTTAAAAAACTTTTTTTGTCAAGAGTTATTTTGATTTTTTTGATAAAACAACTCTATTTTTACCACTATGTTTTGCTTCATACAAAGCATCATCTGAATATTTATATATTTTCTCTTCTTCTTCAAAGTTTATATAGTTTAAAGTGATTAATCCTGCTGAAACAGTTACTCTTTTTGTATTTTCATTACCTAAATGTTCAATATTTCTATCGAAAACTTTTTTTACAATATTATTTGAATATTCTAAAGATTCTTCTATATTTAAATCTGAAAAAATTATTCCAAACTCTTCTCCACCTAATCTAAAAACATAATCAGATGCTCTTAAACTTGACTCTTTTAAAACTTTAGCAACATCTGTTAAAGCTTTATCTCCTTTGATATGACCATACATATCATTATATTTTTTAAAATAATCAATATCTAAAGTAAGAAGACTTAGATAAGATTTTGCTCTTTTTAATCTTTGTAATTCACTACTTATTATTTTGTTAAAGTATCTTCTATTATAAAGTTTTGTTAAATCATCTTCAATTGTTAATTGTTCTAACTTTTTTTTACTTGTTATATCTTGTCTAATAGTTGTATAATTAACAATTTTCTCATCCTTAAATGCAGGTGTTATAGAGAGATTACAAATAAACTCTTCACCATTTTTCTTCATATATTTGATTTCTTCTTCTTTAAAAGTTTTGCCTGATTTTATTGTTTTCCAAAGTAAACTATATAACTCATCAGGTGTATCTTTATGTCTTAATATCATATGACTTTTACCTAATAATTCTTCTTTTGAATAACCTGTAAACTTGCAAAATGCATTACTAACATCTATATAAATTCCATTTACATCAGTAATTGAAATCAATACATTTTCATTTATTATTTTTAATAAATTCTCTTTTTCAAAGATTTTTTCTTGTAAGTTATCTCTTATAATGCACTCTTGAATAGCTTTTACAAGTTCAATAAGATTTATTGGTTTCATTACAAATTTGTTAACATTTAGTTTTATAGCCTCTAAAAGATACTCTACATCTGAATATGCAGTTGTTATAATTACAGGAATATTTGTATTTAATCTTCTAATCATTTCAAGACCATTTAATTTTGGCATTTGTATATCTGTGATTATTATATCTGGTTTTATTTCATAAAAAAGTTTTATTCCCTCTTCTCCATTATTTGCTGTATAAAAGTTTTTTATATATTTTTTTAGATGAAAAGAGACCTCTTGTCTTAATTGTTTTTCATCTTCTACATATAATACTATGGTATTTTTTAATAAATCTCTATTCACTTTCAATTCCTTTTTTTATCATAAGAGGTACACAAATAGTAAAACAAGCACCTAAATCTGTATTTTCTACACTAATTTCTCCACCCATACTATTTTCAATAATAGTTTTTGTCATATACAATCCTATTCCTGTTCCTTTGCCCTCTTCTTTTGTTGTAAAGTATGGCTCAAATATCTTCTCTTTTATATCTTTACTTATTCCTTTTGCATTATCTTCTATTTGTACTATTGCACTATTTTTATCTTTATATACTCTTATTTTTACTTTCGCATCTTCTACTTTTTTCTCTATTAGTGCATCTTTTGCATTTGATAATATATTTAGTATGCTTTGTGAAAACTCATTTGCAAATCCATATACTTCTATATCTTCTTTGCTAAAATCTTTTTCTATTTCTATATAATTATGCTCAAATGTTGATTCTATTAAATATATAGCTTTTTTTACTGTTTTATTTATCTTAAAATACTCTTTTGTTTTATTTGGTTTAAAAAAGTTCCTAAAATCATCTATTGTTTTTGACATACTTGATGTTAGTATATTTGTCTTATTTATACTTTTTTCCATAAACTTATCATCTAAATCACCCATATTATATGCAAACTGTATATTTTGCATTACTAATCCCAATGCATTTAGTGGTTGTCTCCATTGATGGGCTATATTTCCTATCATCTCTCCCATTGCTGCTAGTTTACTTTGTTGTATTAGCAACTGCTCTTGTTTTCTTTGTTTATCTATCTCTTCTTTTACTTTTTGTTCTAAACTTCTATTTAAATCATTTTGTGTTTTTACTAATAATTCTATTTTATTTGCCATTTCATTAAAAGAGTTTTCAAGTTGACCTATTTCATCATTTGATGTTATTTTTAATCTATAATCAAACTCATTATTTGAAAATTTTCTAGTTCCTAATAAAATATTTTCAATTTTTTTACTAATATAATTTGACATTAATAAAGCAATTATAATTACTAAAACAATCATTACAACTGTTGAAATAGTAATATCATTTAACATTTGTATTATAAACTTCTCAATTTCATTTCTATTTTTTTCTAAACTTTTATGCATATTTTTTGTTTGAGAATCTAAAATAACATTAATTTTCTCTTTCGTTTTATTTGCAGCTGCATGAAATTCATCAACATTTGCAGTTATGCTTACAAAACCAAATCCTCTTTTACTATTTGCATACTTACCTGTATAGTATGGTATTGTTGCTGCTGTTGATAGTTTCCATATATTACTCCAATATATTATAAATGATCCATATCCTCCATTTTGTGTTAACTGCATCCAACCTTGACATTGTGGAGCAAAGTTTAAATATCTACAATCTATATTTACATTACCATCTTCTATTAACTGCCTCATATTTGGCTTTTTTTTCAAGCTTTGTTCTTCAAACTTTGGATAATCTTTTAAAAACTCATTTATATCTTTTTTTGATGCATAATATTTCTTTGCCACATCTTCACTTAGCCATGGCATTGTTTGTTCTCCTGTCTTTGGATCATACCCTACTATTGAGTAATCCCTTGGATGAGATATATTCCTTCCTTTATAATCCCACATAAATGCATAATTCCCTACACTTGCATCTGCTATATCTTGTATTGGATTTTTATCAACTGGATTTACTGTATCTGTAAACTGCATAATATGTTCATGGTCTAATGCCAAGCTTACATATCCTACTTTTTTATCTTTTTTATACACTGGTGTCACAAATCTTATTATTCCCTCAAATCTTTTTCCATTGGGATTCTCTTTTCCTGCATATCCATGATTTTGTGGTTCAAATGCTATATTCGCTTTTTTAGCTTTATTTTTTGTAAAGGTTCCTATTATATTTGTTTTTACACTCTGCCCTATTACATTACTTACATATATTTGCCCTTTTTTTAAATCTTTTATTTTTTTAAAATAATCTTCTGAGTTTACATATGTATTCTTCTTTTGTGATATATCCAACAACTTTTTCTCTATTTGTGATACTTTATATATCTCTTTTCCATTTATATCAAAGTAGGTAACTTCTTTATAAATTGGTATTTTTACTCTTTTTAGTTCTAGCGGGTCTGTATAATTAAACTCTTTTTCATTATCTTTTAATTGGGCTTTTCTTTCTTGGGGTTTTATTCTCTCTTTTTCTTTTTTTGTTTCCCATCTTTGTTTTTTCTCATTATAATAGTATTTTTCATGTACTATTATCTCTCTTTGTTTGATCTTATAAAAATCATTTAATACTTCTTGATTTAATTTAATATCTGAAAGAAATAAAATATCTTCATCTCTTTGATATAAAAAGCTTGCCACATTTTTTGCTATTTCAAAAGATAGCCTTTCTATAGATTGTTGTGATTTTTTATCAAGCATTTCAATACTATCACTAATAGCTTTATTTGCAGTATTTGAAATGATTTGTTTATTTTCTAAAAAAAGCTCTTTTGTACTACTTGAAAAATATTTATCAAGTTTTATAATTCCTATAAAAGCTATATAAGAAATAAGAAGTAAGGGTACTACTTTTATTAATATAAAAAGCAATATTAGTTTAAATTTTATACTTAAATTTTTCATACTAATTTCTACTAGAGATATTTAAAATACTCTTTAATTCATTCATTAGATTTTCATTTGAAATACCATTATTTAGATCATTTACTAACTTATTGCTTATATTATAAATTTTTTCTAACTTCTCTTCATTTTTATCTACAAAAACAAAAACACTTTTATTCATTTTTTCAAAATATTTATAACTTACATAAAACTCTCTTTTAAATAGTTTTTCACATTTGCTACTTTTAAGTCTTAGTAGATGTCTTTGTTCTTTATTTGCAATAACATAATCAATCCAGTTTTCATTTGCTTTTAATTCATCAATATCAAATAGATTTTTACATTTATTTATTTGTTCATTAAAAGTATCTAAATTTTCAAATCCCATTAAATCTAGTAAGCTTTTATTTGCATACTCAACATTATTTGAATTCATTACAAACATAAATGTAGAATTACAATCTAATATAAACTGTATATACTCTTCATAACTACTATTTCTTTTCTCTAAAGTATCTAAATATAGACTTTTTTTAATAATTGCTAATATCTCTTGCATATTTATTGGTTTTAATAAATACTTATCAATTCCTAACTCAATTGCTTTACTTAAACTTTCACTTTCACTATGTGCTGTTGTAATTATTATAGGAATACTAGGATCAATTTCAAATATTTTTTCCGCCATATTTAATCCATTTAATTTTGGCATTTGTATATCAGTTATGACTATATCTGGTCTTTTCTTTTTAAATAACTCTAAACCCTCAACACCATCTTTTGCTATAAAAAGCTCTTTTACATATCTTTTTAAAAAATATGAAATCTCTTCCAATGTCATTTCATCATCTTCAACATACAAAAGTGTTATATCTTTAAAAATCTCTTTGTTTAAACCATGCATTCCTAATCCTTAAGCCTATCTTTGATTTCTAAAAATTCATCTAAATTATCCATAAATAAATCAATTAAATTTGGATCAAAATGTTTACCTTTTTGCTCATTAAAAAGATTTAAAATATCTTCTAAAGGCCAAGCTTTTTTATATGTCCTATCACTTCCAAGTGCATCAAAAACATCTGCAATTGCAGTAATTCTTCCATAAATATGAATATCTTCACCCCTTAAGGCATTTGGATATCCACTACCATCCCACTTTTCATGATGAGTATAAGATACAATTGCAGCTGCTTTTAACATTGGTCTTTGGGAATTTTTAAGTATTTCATAACCAATTTGCGCATGGGTTTTCATTATTTCCCACTCTTTATCATCTAATTTTCCAGGTTTATTTAAAATAGAATCAGGAATACCAACTTTACCTATATCATGCATTGGTGAAGCTGTAAAAATTTCATCAATTTCTATCTCACTTAATCCTGCTTTTTTTGCTAAAAGCTTTGAATACTCTGCAACTCTTTTTACATGTTGTCCTGTTTCTTGGCTTCTATACTCTCCCACATCACCTAATGTATAAATTATCTCTCTTTGGGTTTTTTCAACTTCTTTATGTAAATTAACTATTTCAGTAATATCATGTCTAATACCTAGATATTCAAAAATATTTCCTTTTGTATCTTTTAAAGGAAAAGTATGCACATCAAAATGTAACAAATCACCATTTTTACTAGTGTTGGTTATTTTTCCTTTCCATCCATCTTTTGAGAATATTGCTTTAATCTTTTTTTCATACTCATCTTTTTTTAAATCTGTTTGCTTTAAAATAGAGTAATCACTTCCTAATACTTCATCTTTTGCATATCCTAAACAATCAACAAAAGCATCATTTACATAAGTAATTTTCCTATTTAAATCCAATCTTATGATAATATTACTCATATCTATTGCATTTTCATATTGCTCTATTATATTTAAAGAAGAGTCTAAATCCAAAGATTTTTTTTCAGTTTGTTTTTTAAAATACTCTTTAGTTTGCATTAAATAAGTAATATCATTTGATAAAGAGATAAACTCAACAATATTTCCATCCATATCTAAAATTGGTTTTATAATCATATCAAGGTAATATACACTTCCATCTTTAGCTTGATTTTTCACTTCACCTTGCCAAGATTTCTTTTCATTTTTTATTAGATGCCACATTGATAAGAAAAAATCTTTTTTTATATCAGGATGTCTTATTATACTGTGTGGTTTACCAATTAGCTCTTCTTTTTTATAGCCTGATATCTCTAAAAAAGGTTTATTCACATATATAATTTTTCCATTTATATCTGTTTTTGAGATAATTGAACGTTCATCTACAATATCTTTGTATTGTGTTAAAATATTTTGTATTTGTTCTTTCTCTTTTTCAAGAAGAATAGATTTAGCAATAGATACTAAAGTTTCTATCATATCTTTTAAATTTAAAGGTTTAGTTATATAATTACTTACACCCAGATTTATTGATTCAAATAAATATTTTGTATCATTATATGCAGTTGTTATAATTATAGGAATATTACTATTTTCTTCTTTTATTTTTTTTGCCATATCAAGGCCTGTTAAAATTGGCATTTGTATATCTGTAATAATTACATCAATTGATTCTTTATAAAAGATATCTAAACCCTCTTGACCATTATTAGCACAATAAAAGTTTTTAACCTTAGTTTCAAGAAAATATCTCACTTCATCTTGTGTAAACTTATCATCTTCTACATATAACACCGATATTTTCGATAAATAACTTAAAATTTGTGTAGCATCTTGCATAATAAATCCTTTAGTAAGCTAAAGTTTTAACTGTTTTATTTATATTCTAGTAAAATTTAGTGTCATATGAAAGTTTAATATATAGTTTTAAAATAAAATTATAGATATTAGAAGAAAAACTTTAGAAATAGATTTTCTAAAGTTTTATTAATAGCAAATAGTTTGACCTGCTTCTATTTTTTGTCCTACTTTTATATTAAGAGAAAAACGTTTTTCTATTTTTAAAAGTAACTCACCTTGAGTAAATACGCCAAGTTCATCACCTTTTTTATACTCTTTTTCAATAGGTTTATCCAAAGGTGCAGTAGCAAAAGAAGAGACAAATTCCATTATAGTATTCTTAGTAGACAATACCATTTTTTCATTTAGAAGTTTTGCTTTTTTTTCATCAAAGGGCAAAAAAAGACCTCTTCTTAAACTCTTTACTTTTATAAGTGAGTCTTCAGGTGATAATAGTATAGAGTTATCAAAAAGTGAAGCATTTATATAAATTAAATAATAATTCTCATTAAAATCAATTGCTTCAACTTTCCCACTTATTGCTGATACAATAAAAGCTTCATTATCAATAATTACTTTTTTAACTCTATATACATACAAACACAAGAAAAATAGAAAAAAAGTTATTATTGATAAAAACTCTAAATCAATCACTTGTAAAAACACAGCAATGACAAAAAGATACAATGATATCTTTTGTCCTTGTTTTAATATATATTTATCTAGCATATCTTTGCCTATTTATTTTCACTATTTTCTTCTTCTATTTTTTCTTCTTTTAAAGAATCAGTATTCTCTTTTTCATCAGACTTTTTATCAGTTTTTTCTGTATCTTTTTTTGTTTGAGAATCTTCTTCATTTATAGCATCTGAATGTAAATCCTCTTCTTCAAAAACAGTTCCACCATTTGCTTTAATTATCTCTCTTACTCTCTCACCTGAAATAACTTCAATCTCTAATAACTCAGCTGTCATCTCTTCGATGGCTTCTTTATTATCTCTTAAAGATTGTAAAACTGCCTCATATCTATCATTTAATGCTTTTTTAATAAAGTCATCTAAATTTCTAGCCATGTTATCAGAAAAATCTTTTTGTGTTTGTCCACCTAAGAATTGATTTTGTCTTTTTTCTAATACCATAAGACCTGCAACTTCAGTCATACCATAAACAGATGCCATTGATTTAATTATATCAGTTGCTCTTTCTAAGTCATTTCCAGCACCTGTACTAATCTCACCAATAAATACTTCTTCAGCTGCACGACCACCAAGAAGTGTATCAACTTCTGCTATTAATTCATGCTTTTGCATTAAATATTTATTTTCTTCAGGTGTATTTAAAGTATATCCAAGTGCAGCAAGTCCTCTTGGAACTATTGATACTTTATTAACTTTTTTAGCACCTTTAGTTATTTCTGCAATTAATGCATGTCCAGACTCATGGTATGCTACTATTTTTCTCTCTTTTGGAGAAATTCTTCTAGATTTTTTCTCTAAACCAGCTATTTGTCTTTCAACTGCTTCTTTAAAATCACTAGGGTCAACTTGCTCTTTTTTAGCACGACCAGCTAATAATGCTGCTTCATTAATAATATTTGCTAAATCTGCACCTGCAAGACCTGCTGTCATTCTTGCAACTTCTTTTAAATCAACATTTTCACCTAATTTAACATCTTTGATATGCACTTTTAAAATCTCAACTCTACCCTCATAATCAGGTTTATCAACTAAAACTTGTCTATCAAATCTTCCTGGTCTAAGTAAAGCTGGGTCAAGAACTTCTGGTCTATTAGTAGCAGCTAATACTATTACAGGAGCCGCTTCTGTTGAGAAACCATCCATTTCAGCTAATAGCTGATTTAATGTTTGTTCTCTCTCATCATTTCCACCCATTGGTCCGCCACTTGCTCTACTTTTACCAATGGCATCTATTTCATCAATAAAAATAATAGCAGGTGCAACTTTTTTAGCTTGTTCAAATAAGTCTCTAACCCTACTTGCTCCAACACCAACAAACATCTCTATAAATGCAGAACCTGAAACTGATAAAAACTGAACATCAGCTTCACCAGCAACTGCTTTTGCTAAAAGTGTTTTACCAGTACCTGGAGGTCCAACTAAAAGTACACCTTTTGGAATTTGTGCACCAAGCTTAACATATCTATCTGGATCTGATAAGAAATCAACAACTTCTTGAACTTCTTCTTTTGCTTCTTTATTACCAGCCATATCTTCAAATTTAACTTTTGGTTTTTCTGAATTAATCATCTTTTTTGAGCTTCCTATTCCAAGAAGGCCACCGCCTCCTCCTCCACCCATAGATTTAGACATTCTTTTTGCTAAAAACATCCAAATTGCAAAGAATATGAAAATAGGTAATACCCAACCAAATAATATATCAGCTAATACATTCTCTTCATTGATTCCACCATATTCAATATTATTACTTTCTAATTTTGAAATAAGTGTTTCATCAGGAACTACTCTTCTTGCAGTATAAGTAATAACTTCACCTGAACTAGGTTTAGATACAGCTTTAATTTGAGTATTTCCAATTCCAACATATTCAATCTGACCACCTGAAATTAGCTGTTTTAACTCTGAATAAGGTACAGTTTTATGCTTTGTTTTTCCATAAGAGGCAATATTTGAATTTCCTGCATTTTGCATTTGTTCTTCTGGAAATAAAGCTTTAAAAGCTAATATTGTTACTATAGAAAATACCACAAAAACTAATAATGGATTATTATTAAAAAAGTTATTCCCTTTTCCATTATCGTTATTGTTATCTTGTTTATTTGACATAAAATAAAACTCCTTTTTTTATTTAGAAAATACTATTGTTACCCACTCATTTTTGTGAATAACTTCTAATTCTTTTAAGTCCTTGAATTTATTCAAAACCCTATCTAGATGTTTATCCAAAATTCCTGATACTATTAAAATACCATCATCTTTTAAGCAATTTTTTAAATCTTTATGAATCATTACTAAAACATCAGCAACAATATTTGCAATTACGACATCATATTTCTTTTTTGCATTGTTAGCTGAACCTATCCAACTATTATAAAAGTTTACACTATTTAATTTAAAATTCTCTTTTGTATCGGCTATACAAACTTCATCTGTGTCACAAATATCTACATTACACCCCAACTTTGAAGCTGCAATTGATAATATTCCACTACCACAACCCACATCTAAAACATCACTATTTTTTTTAACAAACTGATCTATTGCTAAAATACAAGAAGAAGTTGTTTCATGGTGACCTGAACCAAATGATAAAGCAGGATCTATTATTATATCAATTTTATCTTCTTTTTTATCTTCCCACGATGGTCTAATAAAAAAGTTTCCTACTTCTACTGCTTTTACACTTTTTTGATAATTTAAAATCCAGTCTTGATTCTCTATTTTTTTACAAGTAGTTTCACAAGAGATATTTAATCTTTTTGCAAATTCATTTATCCCAAACTCAACTTGCGTTAAATCATCTTCACTTCTTGCAATAAGTAGTCCATCTTTCTCTTCTATAGCTTCATTTGTTAAAGCACTTAATAGTTCAAGAAATTGTTCATAATGGTTTTTAGGTTTTATTGTTAATTCAAAATAATACTCAGACAAATATTTCCTTTTTCTAAAAGTAAAATATTTTATCCAAATATCTGTTTAAAATTCATTAAAAAAAGCTTTCAATCATATCTCTCATAATTTTAATATCATGAACACGATTTATTATATCTCTAAATTCATTGGCACCAGTGTAACCTTTAGAGTATGAATGTAGTAATTTTCTAAACATTTTAGCACCATGTTCTCCATGAAAATCAATCACAGCATCATAATGCTCTAAAATAATCTCTTTTTTCATTGCTTCTGAAATATCTTCAACACCATGTTTTAGTTGATAAAATACCCATGGTTTTCCAATTGCACCACGACCAATCATCAAACCATCTGCATTTGTATAACTTAATACTTCTTTTGCTTTATTATAATCTTTTATATCTCCATTTGCAATTACAGGAATATTAATAGCATCTTTCATAGCTTTTATTGCATCATAATCAACAGGAGCTTTATATTTTCCAGCTCTAGTTCTTCCATGAACTGAAACAAAATCAACACCACAAGCTTCAACAACTTTGCCAATTTCAACTGGTATTTTTTCATTTACACCAAGTCTTACTTTTGCTGTTGTATATCTTTTTTTGTTATATTTTTTAACTGTACTTAATATTTCTTCTAGTTTTTTCAAATCTCCTAAAAGATTTGAACCAGAACCATGATTAAAAACTTTAGGTGCAGGACAACCACAATTTAAATCTATTCCATCAATTCCATCAATATCATTTAGTATTTCAACGGCATCTCTTACTAATTCAGGTTTATTACCTGCAATTTGAACAAAATAAGGATCTTCTGTTGGGGACTTTTCTATCATTTTTAAAGTTTTTTCTGATTTATAAACTAAAGCGTTTGAAGATATCATTTCTGATATTGTTAAATCAGCACCAAATTTTTTAACGACCCTTCTAAAAGGTAAATCTGTATATCCAGCAAGTGGAGCCAACACCATAAGGGGTTGGCTAAAATCAATTTTCTCTTCCATTAGCTTTTAAAACAAAGGCTTTCTAAAGAGTATTGTTTTCCAGCATCTTTAAGATCAATAAATGCTCTAAATGCAGGGTACTCTTCATCTGCATAACTTGTTAACAACTCTCTTACTCTATCTATCATTTCAAACTCAAATAATACATAAAGATATGCTTCTGTACTACAATCAATCTCTTTTGACAAATCTTCAAATAGTGAGATTAAATCATCTGGTTGATATGCATCTTTGTATAGTTTTGCCAATTCTAAATAATCATTTTTTTCATAATCTAGATTTTTAGTAATTTTTATAACTTCTTCATTTACTATTGCAAAATCTGGGTTTTTTGCACTTTTTTCAAAAAGTTTTTTCCCCATCTCTTTATCTAAAGTTACATTTTCATAAAGTTTCTTAACAGTTGTCATACTTTTTTGATCAACTACATTTAAAAAAGCTTTTTTTATAACATCAGAACTATAATTCATTGGCTTTTTTAAAATTTCAACACAAAAATCAATCTCAGCATCTACTTTATTTAATAGATTTTTATGTGCTAATTTTGAAGTTGCTTCAAGTTTTAACTCTTTATCTTGAACATAAATTCCATTATTAATATCTTTTATTAGTGAAACTATTTTATTAATTTCATTATTTGAAGTTGTAAAATTTGAATCTTTAACCTCAAAATTAATTTGCGAAAGAATATTACTAATATCTTTAAAAGCTTTTGTTTTATAACTTGTTTTATCACCTTTTTGTAATAAATAAGCTTTTATACTTTGCATGATATTTTCTTCGTCTTTTAAAATTGCTCTATATTTTAAATAGCTTTTTAAACTATAATAAAGCATATGAGAAACACTTCCTATAAAAAGCACAAGCAATGGTAAAATTACCCAAACCGCAATTGGCAATGTAAGTGAAATATCAAGAACAGTAATTTTATACTCACCAGGTTCTACACTAAACACATAACCAAAAATTAAAATTATTAATAAAATTGAAAATACAATATATTTTTTAAGTCCCACAACTATTCCTTTTTTACTGTTGTTCTACCTCATATATTTCTCTACAAGGTGTACAAAATTTTGCAAATGGTTTTGCTCTTAATCTACCAATAGCGATTAACTCATCACACATTTCACAAATACCATATTTACCTTTTTCTATTCTTTTCAAGGCGTCTTCTATTTCGTCTAACTCTTTTATTTGTTGATTTGCAATAATTCCTTCTTTAAAACTATCGCTTGAAACTTCTGCATAATCATAATCATCATTACACTCTGTATCTTTTAAAGAGTTGATACTTTCTCTACTTCCATCAATACTTTTTATTATTTGCTCTCTTCTAATAACTAAAGTATCCTTAAGTTCTTGTATTTGTTTTGTATTAGCCACTCTCATCCCTTATTGAAAATTTGAGTATTATACAAAAAATTTAATAAATTACTTATGATAAGGATGATTATTTTTAATACAAAGACCTCTAAATACTTGTTCAATTAATACAAGATGGGCAATTTTATGAGCCATTGTCAATTCACTCAAGCTTATAATTGTGTCACATTTATTTAAAAAATCCTTTTCAAAACCAAATGCTCCTCCAATAAAAAAATTAATTTCTGAATTATTATCGAAAATTTCTGAAAATTTAAAACTATCAATTTTCTTACCTAATACATCCAATACTATATTTAAACTTGAGTTTTTTAAATGCGGTTCATATACTTCACTATATGATTTTTTAGCCTCATCTTCACTTAAAGTTTGAGCTTTTGCTATTTTTTTATTAAAAATGTAATGAATCTCTACTTTAGCATATTTTAAACTCATTTTTATAAATTCTTTTGCCAGTTTATCAAATTCATCATTTGATGGTTTCATTATTGAGTATATATTAATCTTCATAAAGTCCACTTCCTACAACATTAAAATGCACATTTTTAATATAATCATCACATTTTACAGAACCAATTGCACAAACAGGATGTTTTGAAATTTTTGCTAAATAAGATATTTTATCACCTAAAATATTTGACACATCTTTTGTTTTAGTTGCTTTATATGCTCCAAGACCTATCATATCTAAATCAAGTTCATTTGCTTCAAGTATTTCTACTTCATTATGTGTAGAAAGACCTAAAAGTTTATCTTTTATCTTAGCTCTTATTAGTTTTATTGCAATTTTTTTGTCTTTATGAATTTTATGAAAATCCTCTTGCCCTAGGTGAATTCCATCTGCATAATCAATTATGTTTAACTTATCATTTATAATAATTGGTATATTTAATTTTGCTTTTAAAAAATTTAAATTTTCAATTTGAATATTATCATTATTGATTTTATCTCTATATTGAACTAGTTTTATATTTTTATCTTTACAAATTTTTACAAACTCTTTTAAACTTATATTTTTTCTTTTTAAAATTTCAAAGTCACAAAGTCCATAAATATTGTTAAAAGAGACTTTTAAATCTATATTTAAAAGTCTCTCAAGTTTAGTAGGATTCATTAACTAGCTTGAGTTGTTTCTTTATAAAACATCGTTAAAAGATCACTTAATGTTTTTTTCATTTTTGCTCTATTAACCACCATATCAATAGAACCTTTTTCAAGTAAAAATTCTGCTCTTTGGAAGCCCTCAGGTAAATCAGCTCCAATAGTTTGCTTAATAACTCTTTGCCCAGCAAAACCAATTAATGCACCAGGTTCAGCAATAATAATATCACCTAAAAATGCAAAAGATGCAGATACTCCACCCATTGTTGGATCTGTTAAAATAGATATATATGGTAAACCTAAAGCATCAAGTTTTTTAAGTGCAGCAGAAGTTTTTGCCATTTGCATAAGTGAAAATGTTGACTCTTGCATTCTTGCACCACCTGATGCAGAAACAATAATTAAACCTTGGTGTTTTTCCATTGCTCTATTTACAGCTCTTACAATTTTTTCACCCTCAACTGAACCTAAACTTCCACCCATAAATGCAAAATCAAAAACAACAATTTGCACGGGCTTTGAATTTATTGTACATTCACCACTTATAACAGCAGAAGTTCTTCCAGTTTTTTTCTGTGCTTCATCTACTCTTTTTTTGTATGACTTTTTATCAACAAAATTCAATGGATCAACTGGTTTTAAATCAGCATCATACTCAACAAAAGAGTCTTTATCTGATAAAGACTCTATTCTTTTTTTAGCTCCAATTCTCATATGAAAATTACACTTTGGACAAATATTTTGTTGGTTCTCTACTTCTTTAAAGAACATTAAAGCATTACACTCAGGACATTTAACCCAATGTGAAGGAGCATCTTTTTTACTTGGTTGTTCCTTTTTTCTATCAAATGATATTTTGCTAAACAAGTCTTTTAAATCCATTCTAAATCCTTTACTAAACTACATTATCTTTATTTAATATTCTTAAATTTTTCCACTTCATCAAGTTTTTCCCATGGGTAATCACTTTGTCCCACTTGACCTCTACTTGCAACATCTGCATATAAAAATGTCTCTTCTGATGGCTTATCTAATCCAAATTTATCAATAATCCATTTTGGTGTTAATGGATAATTGTCCATTACAAATTGTGATAACTTATCATCATTTGCACTTGTGTAAGTTCCCATTGTATCAACAGAAATAGATGTAGGTCTAGCTACACCAATTGCATATGAAATTTGAACTACTGCTTTTTGTGCAAGTCCTGCTGCTACAATTTGTTTTGCAATCCATCTTGCTGCATATAATCCACTTCTATCAACTTTTGTATAATCTTTTGAACTTTGAGCTCCACCACCAATTGGTGCATATCCACCAAATGAATCAACAATTAATTTTCTTCCTGTTAATCCACTATCATGTAATGATGAGTGAGATACATATCTTCCAGTTGGATTAATATGAATAATTGTACTATTTTTATCATACATAGATGTTGGAAGACCTGTATCATCAATTAATCCTTGGATTAACTCTCTTACTTCTTCAATTGGCATATCTTCAACAGAAGGTGCACTAACAACAATTGTATGAATCTTTTGTGGATTACAATTTTCAAAATTCTCTTTAGTTCCATAATCAACTGTAACTTGTGTTTTAATATCAACACCTAATTTATGCTTATGTTTTAATGCATAGTTATATACTTTATCACAAAGCATTCTAGCATAAGTTATTGCAGCTGGCATTAAATCTGCTGTTTCAGTTGAAGCAAAACCAAACATGATACCTTGATCACCAGCACCAATTTCACCCGAATCTTGATCAACACCTTGATTAATATCAGGGCTTTGTTGATTTAATAATACTTTTACATTTACATCATCAGGGTGTAAGCATTGCTCTTTTGTAAAAGAAGATTTTCCATCATAGCCTATTTTTGCTAGAGCATCTTTTACTAATTTTTCATAATCTTCATTGCTTAACTGACAACTTGATTTAACTTCTCCACCTATTACTACATTTTTACCTGCAACAAATACTTCAGAAGCAACTCTACTATTACTATCTTCTATAATTAATTTATCTACTATTGTATCTGCAATAATATCAGCACATTTGTCCGGATGACCTGCACTTACTACTTCAGAAGTGAATAAATATTGATTTTTGTTTTCCATCTTTGTTTTCCTCTTAGGTTTTCCATTTTTGTTTTCCATTATTTTTAATTACCATTACTGCTGCCTAAAAAATAACAAATATTGCAGCAAGTTGAATATTACTCTACAGTTACTGATTTTGCCAAGTTTCTTGGCATATCAACATCATTTCCTAATCTTATTGAAATCTCCATTGATAAAAGTTGTACAACAACTAACATCTCAAAAAACTCCAACATATAGTGATTAGTTTCTTGTATTTTTACAAAATCATCACTTAACTCAAAATCAAGCGATGAAATCGAGCAAATAGTACTATCTCTAGCACTTAATTCTTCAACATTTGACTTAACCTTGTCATAAAGAAGATTTTGAGGCATTAAAGCAATTGTAAATAGCTCTGGATCAGCTAGTGCAATTGGTCCATGCTTCATCTCACCTGCTGGATACCCCTCAGCATGCAAGTAAGAAATCTCTTTAAGCTTTAAAGCTCCTTCTAAAGCTAGAGGGTAAAATACATCTCTACCTATAAAAAAGAAGCCATGACCGTGTAGGTATCTTTTAGATAATCTTCTTGTTTTTTCATGAATTTTATCTTCAATTCTTAGTGCATTTGGAACTTCTCTTAAAGCTGTAAGCTCTTTTTGCATAATTTCATTACTTATAGAATTTTTTACATTTGCAAAATATAAAGCCAACATCCAAAGTGTTACTGTTTGTGTTGAAAAAGCTTTTGTTGAAGCAACACCTTTTTCAATCCCTGCTCTTGTTAAAATTGTATAATCAGCAAGTCTTGTCATAGAAGAGTTATCAACATTGCAAATAACTAAAGTTTTAAGACCTGCATTTTTTGCCATTTTTAAAACTTCTAAAGTATCCGCTGTTTCTCCACTTTGTGAAATAACTATAAAAAGCGTGTCTTTTGTTAATAAAGGCTGTTTATATCTAAATTCACTTGCAATTTCAACATTACACTTAATCTTACTTAATCTTTCAAAAAGATAAGAAGATGTCATTCCTGCGTGGTAACTTGTACCACATGCACAAATTTTAATTTCATTAATTCCATCTAAGATAGAATCATTAATCTCATCAAATGATGTTGTTTCATCTTTTACTCTTTCAAGCATACAATCACTTACAACATCACTTTGTTCATAAATCTCTTTTTCCATAAAAAATCTAAAGCCATCTTTTTGTGCATACTGTTTTGAAGATGGTAAAGAACTCCAAGTGTAATTATCATCAAAAAACTTAATATCATCAGCACTTGCAATGCCACCAACACCATCTTCTAAATATACCACTTTTTTACATAGCCCTATTAAAGGAGCATCCGAAGATGAGAAAAGAATCTCCTTTTGCTCATTTCCTTTTGCTATTATTAATGGACTTCCATGTTTAAAAAAGAAGATTTTTTTAGGATCTGCTTTAGAAACTAAAAGAATAGAAAAAGCACCTTTTAGTTTTGAGATTGTATCTTTAAAAGCTTGTTTTGTATCATTAATTTTATTATTAATATTTTCAAATAAGTGAACTATAACTTCTGTATCAGTTTGTGATACAAATTTATGTCCTTGGCTTATTAAATCATCTTTTAACTCTTTATAATTTTCAATTATTCCATTGTGAACTACATAAGAGTATTCTCCTAAATGAGGATGTGCATTTAATTCAGTTGGTTTTCCATGAGTAGCCCACCTTGTGTGACCTATTCCTAAATAAAACTCTTTATTCATAATATCTTTTGTTTTTTTTCTTAAGTTTTCAAGTTTTCCCAAAGCTTTATATACATCAATATTATTTTCATTTAAAAGTGCTAAGCCTGCTGAATCATAACCTCTATATTCAAGCTCTTTTAAACCATCAAGTAGTACTTCTGCTGTATTTTTATTGCCGATGTATCCAACTATTCCACACATAAATGCTAAACCTTCATTTCAAATTTGAAGCTGATATTTTACTAAAAAATTACTAAAATTCTTCTTTTATGTTACAAATAACTTAAAAGCTTTTTGTGAATTTTGCTATTTGTTGCAACTATATATTTATCATTGAAAAGTTTATATTTTTTTCCTTTCTCATTTGTTACTTTTCCTCCAGCTTCACTTAAAATAATTATTCCAGCACTCACATCCCATGCTTTTAAATTCATTTCATAATATCCCTCATATGTACCTTTTGCAACATAACATAAATCTAAAGATGCTGAACCTAATCTTCTTATATCTTGACAATTTGGAAGGATATTTTTCATTTGTTTCATAACAGCATTTAAATCATCACTGCATGTTCCACAAGAATAAGGAAAACCAGTAGAAATCAATGCTTTTTGAAAATTTTTTTCTTTAGAAACTTCTATTTTCTTTTTATTTAAATAAGCACCTTCATTTACTTTAGCATAATATAATTCATCTAAAATAGGATTATAAACTACTCCCATATATGGTTTTTTATTTTTATAAACTCCAACAGAAATAGCAGTATGTGGTACTTTATTTACAAAGTTTGTAGTACCATCAATTGGATCTATAATAATAGAATTATCAAATTTTAAACTACTATTATCAGACTCTTCTGCAATTATATTAAAATTACTAAACTCTTTTTTAAATTTTTCTTTTAAAAACTCTTCAACTGCCACATCATATTTTGTAACTAAATCTTTTTTTGCTTTAAATGCTACTTCTTTTTCATTATAGTAACCCTCAACTAAAATTTTTGAAGCCTCTTTGATTATTTTAATTAATTTTTTTTTCATTTTTTATCCAATTTTTTATCCAATTTTTTATCCAATTTTTTCTCTATTTTATCTAAGATTTATTATATAAGACTAAATAATTTTATATTTTATAAAAAAGTAAAAGAAAATATGTTAAAACCTATTTTATGAAAACTTTTGAAAGAATAGAAAAAGAAACACTTTATTTTAGTTCATGCGAAACTTGCGAGGCTCATTGTTGTGATGGGGAAAGAGGTATATTATATGCACAAATACTTCTTGAAGATTTTGAAAAAGTATATGAAAACTTCCCTATTGTTTTTATGTATGGTGAACTTGGTTATTTAAAACCTGTAATTCTTCTTACTAATGGTAAAGAGTTTTGTAGATATTTAGAAAATAATCTTTGCACAATTTATGAAAAAAGACCATCAACTTGTAGAAATTATCCTTTAAGTGCTCACTTGGATAATTCAATATATGTAGATAAAAATTGCCCAGCTATTACAAATGAGGGAACTATAATAGTAAAAAATGGAAAAATAAACAAAGAGTTTAATAATTATAGTTTTTCTGATTATCAAATAAGATATATAAATACTCACTTTTGTTTTCATGAGATAAATAATAGTGATAATTTAACAAAAGCTATTACTTTAAATGGTATTGATTTTTATAAGTTTGTAAAAGATTTTGATGATAAATATGTAAATATGCACCTAGAATCTTTAAAAAATATTGATAAGTACTATTTAAAAGCTATAAAATGAGTTTTACAAATAAAAAAAACCATAAAAAATAGAGCACAAACCCCAAAAAATAACCTTTTTATGATTTAAAAATTGATTCTATATATTTTTTAGATTATTTTTTCAATATATACTACAAATTTAATTTACTTTTAAGCTAGTAAAGTGCTATACTTATTTTATCCAATGTAACGGAGGTTGTAAAAGATAGGAGTTTTAGATAAATAGTTTAAATAGAAAACTTATCACTGTTACAAAAAAATTAAAATAAAAGTCAATAATAAAGACTTGGGAAGTAAGATAAATTTACTTCTAACAGATAATGAAAAAAGGGGAAAGTTAAACTTTCCCCTTTTTTATTTTAACTTTCAATAACTCAAGCATGTCCTAACTTTAACATAACAGTTCCCATTACTATTAATAAAATAGCAATAAATTTTTGTATACTCATCAATTCTTTAAAAATTAACCAACCAAGAAGTGTTATAGCAACAGTTCCAAAACCAGCCCATATTGCATATGCTGTACCTATATCAATTTTTTTTACAGCAAGACCAACTAAGCTAAAAGATATGATATAAAATATTAAAACTGCACCTGCCCAATAATAACTACTTGTTATTGATGTTTGTTTAATACATAAAGTGCCCATTACTTCAAATATAATTCCAGCAAATAAATACCACCAATGCATCTTTATCCTTTTTTCAAAATAGTAGAAATCTGTTTTATATAAAGTGATAATTCATTTTGAAGATTAAAACTATTATCTACTAAATCTCTAAAATACATCCCATCAGCAGTTGCACAAATAGATTTTATAAACTCTTTTTTTGTATGGTTTATCTCATATTCTTTAAAAATATTTAACAATTTATTATCTACATACTCATAATAAAAGTGATTATATTGGCTTACCTCTTTTTTCTTTGAATATACATATGTATGAAAGCTTGCAAAAAAAAGCTTTCTTAAAGTCTTGCATAACTCATCATTGCTAATATAGACACTAAAAAATATCAATAAACTCTCTTCAAAACTTTTACACTTTTCTAAATCTTTTTCACATATATTAAAATACTCAACTGTTTTTTTTCTCATAACTTCAAATACTAACTCTTCTTTAGTTTTAAAATAGTGATAAAACTGACCTTTTGAAATATCAATCTTTTGTATCAATTGATTTAAAGAGATAGTTTCAATCTCATTTTTTTTAAACTCTTCATATGCTTTTTGACATATCTCATCTATTTTTTCTTCTTTATTTACTATTATTGGCATAATAAACCTTTTTATAAACTACTGGTTTATTATATTTACTTTTTACTTTCTTTTTTATAAACCACTAGTTTATTTAATTTTCTTTTTTAAAAGATAAGTTAAAATAGCAGTAAATTTAAAATGAGGATATATGAATATAACAAAGCAAATTAAAAAAGATTTAGAAACATTTACAAATAGTAATAATGTTCAAACATATAAAAGATTTTTTAAGACAAAAGCTGGTGAGTATGCACATAAAGATGTTTTTTTAGGTATAAAAGTTCCAGATATTAGGAAAATAGTAAAAAAGTATTTTTCAGATCTTTGCTTTAGCCATATAGATGAGTTTTTACATTCACCATACCATGAATATAGAATGTTTGCACTTTTAATTTTAACATATCAATATAAATCAAAAAAGTTTAATAAAAAAGAAGAAATATTTAATTTTTATATTAAAAATATATCTTGGGTTAATAATTGGGATTTAATTGATGTAACTTCTCCTCACATTGTAGGTGATTACTTAATAAGAAAAGACAAATCAATACTTTATGAATTTGCAAGATCAAATAACTTATGGAAAAAAAGAGTCGCAATTATTAGTACCTTTGCTTTTATAAATAATAAAAATTACCAAGATACATTAAAAATTGCAGATATATTACTAAAAGATGAACATGACCTTATTCACAAAGCTGTAGGTTGGGCTATTAGAAATGTAGGTAAAAAAGATGAAAATACAATGATTGAGTTTTTAAATCAAAGATATAAAAAGATGCCAAGAACAATGCTTAGATATGCAATAGAAAAACTACCTGAGCATTTAAGACAAAACTATTTAAAAGGTACAATATAGTATTTTTGAAAAATAAAAATAAAAAAACCGCACCTTATAAGAAGGTGCGGTTAACAAATAGTTAAATAAGTTTTAACTAATTTTACATCATACCAGGCATTCCACCCATTCCACCCATGTCAGGCATAGCTGGAGCTGATTTATCTTCTTTAATATCTGTAACTGTAGCTTCTGTTGTTAGAAGAAGTGATGCAACTGATACTGCATTTTGCATTGCAACCCTTTCAACTTTAGCAGGATCTACAATTCCAGCTTCAAACATATCAACATAGTTTCCAGTTGCAGCATCAAATCCATAATTATCACTAGTAGATTTTTTTACTTCATTTACTACAACACCTGCATCAAATCCAGCATTTGTTGCAATTTGTTTTAATGGAGCTGAAATAGCTCTTAAAACAATATCTGCACCAATTTGCTCATCACCTTCAAGCTGTAAAGATACTTTTGCAGCTGCTTTAATTAATGCAGCTCCACCACCAATTACAATACCTTCTTCAACAGCAGCTCTTGTTGCACTTAATGCATCATCAACTCTGTCTTTTTTCTCTTTCATTTCAGTTTCAGTAGCAGCACCAACTTTAATTACTGCAACCCCACCAGAAAGTTTTGCAAGTCTTTCTTGTAATTTTTCTTTATCATAATCACTTGTAGTGTTTGCGATTTCATTTTTTATTTGTCCAACTCTTGATTGAACAGCTTCAGCACTTCCTGAACCATTTACAATAGTTGTGTTATCTTTATCAATTACAACTCTTGAAGCAGTTCCAAGTGAATCAATACCAGTAGCATCTAAACTCATTCCCATCTCTTCAGAAATAACAGTACCACCAGTTAATACAGCAATATCTTCAAGCATTGCTTTTCTTCTATCACCAAATCCTGGAGCTTTAACAGCAGCAATATTTAAAGAACCTCTTAATCTATTTACAACTAGTGTTGCTAATGCTTCACCATCAACATCTTCTGCAATAATTAATAATGGTCTTCCTGCTTGATTAACAGCTTCTAAGATTGGTAACATCTCTTTTAAATTAGATATTTTTTTATCATATAATAAAATATATGGATTTTCCATCTCAGCAATCATTTTTTCAGAATTAGTTACAAAGTATGGAGATAAATATCCTCTATCAAACTGCATACCCTCAACAACATCTAATTCATCATAAATACCTTTTGCTTCTTCAACAGTAATAACTCCATCTTTTCCAACTTTATCCATAGCTTCTGCAATCATAGAACCAATTGCCATATCTGAGTTTGCTGAAATTGATGCAACTTGTTCAATCTCTGTTTTATTAGCAACTTCTTTTGAAGCTTTTTTTATCTCTTCTAAAATAGCTTCTGATGCTTTTGCCATTCCTCTTTTTAAGATAATAGGATTAGCCCCAGCAGTAACATTTCTAAGACCTTCTTTAAATATAGAATAAGCTAATACTGTTGCAGTTGTTGTACCATCACCTGCTTCATCAGCTGTTTTAGAAGCAACTTCTTTTACAAGTTGAACTCCCATATTTTCTATAGTATCTTCTAATTCAATCTCTCTTGCAACAGATACACCATCTTTAGTGATATTAGGAGCTCCAAAAGATTTTTGTAATAAAACATTTCTTCCTCTAGGTCCCATTGTAACTTTTACAGCGTCAGCTAATTTTTCTACACCTGCAAATAATCTATTTCTTGCATTATCACTAAACATTACTTCTTTTGCCATATTACTTTTCCTTCTTTTGTTTATTTAAACTTTTTAAATTAATTATGTAATTGCAAAGACAATTACATAACTCCTATAATATTCTCAACATTTAATACTAAGTATTCTTGTCCCTCAAGATTTAACTCAGTTCCTCTGAATTGTTCAAATACTATTGTATCACCCACTTTAACATCCTCTACTTTTGAACCAATTGCTTCTACTGTAGCAGTATGTGGTTTTTCTTTTGCATTATCTGGAATATAAATTCCACTTGCTGTTTTGTTTTCAACTTCAGTTCTTTTAACCAGAACTCTTTCCCCTAGTGGTTTAAAATTCATTATAGTATCTCCTATCAAGTTATAAAATAAAATTAGCACTCTATTTTTTTGAGTGCTAAATTTTATAAAATTTTTTATTTTTTGTCAAGTGGTTTGAGTTATTTTGACTAAAAGTTTTAATATTATTTATGTCTATGTAGATATTTAAGTAATAACTCTTCTAAAGAGTCTTTTAATTTATCATCTAAAGATCTTAATTGCTCTTCACATTTGTTTGCTAATTTATCAGCAGATTCAACTGCACCATCTAAACCCAAAAGATTAACAAATGAATTTTTTTCATTATCATTTTGTGTAGTCTTACCTGCTTCTTGCTCACTTTGTGTTTCATCAATAATATCATCTTGTATTTGAAACAACAAACCAATATCAATTCCAAAATTATAAAGTTTATCTTGCAAAGCTAAATCATATTGAGCAATAATCGCACCCATTTTTAAACTTGCTGCAATTAGTTTTGCAGTTTTATGAATATGTAAAAACTCCAATTCATCAAGTTTTAATCTGTGATTTTCAAAATGACAATCAATTGCTTGACCAATAATCATACCATCAATACCACCATCACTTGAAAGTGTTTTAATCAACTCTATTTTTATATCATTGCTAAGTGGTGCATTAGCCAAAAGATTAAAACTATGAGTATTTAAAGCATCTCCTACTAAAATAGCTGTTACTTCATCATACTTTTTATGTAAAGTTTGATAACCTCTTCTTAAATTTGCATCATCCATAGCCGGTAAATCATCATGAACTAGAGAGTAAGTATGTAAAAATTCTACTCCTAAGGCAACAGGCAAAGAGTTACTAACTAGAAGTGAATTTTTAGAATTTACAACAGATAATAAAAGCATTGGCCTAAATCTTTTTCCACCTGCTTTTAACATGTGGTCTAAAGCTGATTCAAAATGTGGGTGAAATGTTTTTGAAGAGGGAAGATTACTATTTAAATAATCTTCAAATTTATTTAATAATTGTTTCATTTTTAAGATTTTTGTCCAAATGAACCCATTCCACCCATCATATTCATGGCCATCATTTTTTTATTTTCATCAGATTGCTTAATAACATCATTCATACATGAGATTAAAAGTATTTGTAAAGAGTCTTTATCATCCATCAAAGAATCATCAATTTTCAAATCAATAACTTCACTATTTCCATTGATTGAAATTTCAACCATTCCTCCACCTGCTTTTGCAGTAAAAATCTTAGAAGCATTATCTTCTTTTGCTTGATTTGCCATATCTTGAACTTGGCTCATCATATCATTTAAATTTATTTTACTTAAATCAATTCCATCAAACATGGTCACTTCCTACAAGTTCATTTGTCACAGTATCAATATTGTTTTTTTCATCAACAATAACGACTGTTGGTTTATAAGTTTTTAATTCTTCTTCGCTATAAGAAGCATATGAAATAACAATAATTTTATCACCAATTTCAACTTTTCTTGCTGCTGCTCCATTTAAGCACATATCTTTACTTCCAGCTTTGCCTTTTATTACATATGTAGCAAATCTTTCACCATTATTAATATTTACTATTTCGACTTTTTGTCCAACAAGTAAATGTGCAGCTTCCATTAGCTCTTCATCAATTGTAATTGAACCAACATAGTTCAAATTAGCATCTGTTACAGTTGCTCTATGAATTTTACTATACAACATATCAAATGTCATTTTTTTAACCCTTTATTTTTCCAAACTAACTGGTTCACCCCAAAACTCTTTTGGGATTAAAAACTCAGTTACAGGATCATTACTTAATATATGTTCATCTACTATTCTATCAATTTTTTCCTTAGATAATTGACAATACATATAATGCCCAGGCTCTATTAACATCAATGGCCCCATTTGGCATCTTCCTAAACATGAAGTTCTTATAGGCTGAACAGCTCCCATAAGACCTTTTTGCATCAATATTTGCGATAAATAATTGAATAAATCTTGTGTATTTTCATCAAC
The DNA here is from genome assembly GCF_008000835.1 of Malaciobacter canalis. GTDB lineage: Bacteria > Campylobacterota > Campylobacteria > Campylobacterales > Arcobacteraceae > Malaciobacter > Malaciobacter canalis. The sequence goes on along the minus strand of NZ_CP042812.1, from coordinate 602,206 downwards.
ACATGATGGCTTTGGCATGCCAGGAGGAGCACTTTGTTCACATTTGAAAATATAAAATGTTGGTTGAGGGTTAGCTTGCATTTCCATAATTTTCCTTATAAACATCATTTTATTAAATTCTAACAAACAATTATTAAATCTTTATAAAATAATACTTTTAATAATAGATTAAAAATTTTAATATTATACTTTTTATAAATATTTTTAAAAGGAAATTTATGGGAAAAATTATTTTTCTTCTTTGTTCATTAACTTTTTTATTACAAGCTGCAAATCCAATTGCTATTATTGACACAAACAAAGGTAAAATTGAAGTTGAATTAAGAAAAGATTTAGCTCCAAAAGCAGTAGAAAATTTTGTTACACATGCAAAAAATGGTTATTATAATAATGTAATTTTTCACAGAGTTATAAAAAATTTTATGATTCAAACAGGAGATCCAACAGGTACAGGAAGAGGTGGAGAATCAATTTGGAAAAAACCATTTAAAGATGAGTTTGCACCAAATGCAGTTTTTGATAAAGCTGGTATTTTAGCAATGGCAAATAAGGGTCCTAATACAAATGGTAGTCAATTTTTCATTACAACAGTTCCTGCATATTGGTTAAATGGTAAACACACTATTTTTGGATATGTAAAAAAAGGAATGGATACAGTAAAAAAACTTGAAAATGTTCCAACAACAGGCCAATATGAAGGGAATAAACCTTTATCTGAACAAAAAATAAAAACAATAACAATAAAATAGAGTATTTATATACTCTATCTTGTTCCAAAAATCCTTTGAATCAATGATTTATCACCTGTTTGCATTATCTCTTTTTCCATTTTTTCAGCTTTTTTAGCTTCTGCTTTTGCTTTTTCTTGCCAGTACTCAATCTTTTGTTCCATCATTTCAGCGTTTTCAATTTTTCCTAGTTTTCTTTTCATATCATGTAATTCTTGTTCTAATTCTTCTATTTCTAGTTGGGAAGTAACTTCTATTTGTTTACATTTTTTTTCATAATACTCTATTGTATCTTCTAGTTTTACATTTAATTTCTTAACTTGTATTTTTAAATCTGCATTCTCTTTATTTGTTTTAAGAGTAAAAGTACTATCTTTTTTACTTTTTTGTTCATTACTAATATAATAATTAAGTTCAGATCTTAATTTTTTATTATCTTTACTTAAATTTTCAATTTTATAAAGGTATTTATCCCTTTCTGTTTTTATAGAAATAATCTCTTTTTGTAACTGCTTTATATCATGTTTCAAATTATTTATTATTACAGTTTGTTCAGCAGAACCTGCCTTACTTTTAATAAAGATATCACCTTTATCTTTCATTAGTGCCAACTGAACTTCTCTTTTTTTATTTATTTCATCAGTAATATCTTTTTGAACGCATAAAGAACCAGTGATTTTATTGTTATCATCAGTTGTAGTAATAATATAAGTATCACTAATATAATAACCATTCTCTTTTGTTCTATTTTTTATTCGCCCTTTCCATTGATTATTACTAAGAATATTTGAGTATATCTCTTCATATATTTTAGAATCAGTATCACTATGCTTTAAAATACTTAGTTCACTACCTATTAACTCTTCTGAAGTAAAATTAGTAGTTTTGCAAAACAGTTCATTTACATAAACTATTTTCATTTGTGCATCAGTTTTTATAACTATATTATTTACATCAATAACATCTTTATATTTTTCTAACTCTTCATTTTGTTTAGCAATAAGTTCATTTTGATATAAAATAGTAGCAAGTTCATTTAATACCACAAGTAAGTTTCTTATATCAATAGGTTTTATAATATAATCATGCACTTTAAGTTTTATGGCATCTGCTAAATACTCATTATCTGAGTATGCAGTTGTAAAAATCACAGGAATCTCTTTGTTATGCTCTCTGATTCTTTTTACCATCTCTATTCCATTTAGATATGGCATATTTATATCTGAAATTATTACATCAATTTTTCCACTATTTTTAACATATTGTTCAATTCCATCTTTCCCATCTTTTGCAACAAATATTTTTCCAAAAAAATTAGATAATAAAGAAGACAACTCATTTCTTATGTTATCATCATCTTCTACATATAAAGCTCTTAATCTTTTTAAAATATCTTTATCAATTGACATTTTTATTTAATTCCATTGTAGTTATTAGCTCAATAAATTTCATAAAATCAAATGGTTTTAACAAATAATCTTTAACTCCATACTCTTTTGCTTTATCAATATACTCAATCTCTGTATGTGCAGACATTATTATTATTGGTAAATCAGGGTTAGTCTGTTTTAAAATTTTTATCATTTCTAAACCATTCATTATAGGCATATTTATATCTGTTATAACTGCATCTAAATCTGGGTTTTTTTCTATTAAGTCTAAAGCCTCTTGTCCATTTTGTGCAGTTAGAAAATTTGCTTCTAATTTATTTAAGGTATCTGTGATTATATTTATTAAATCATCTTCATCTTCTACAAAAAGAAGCTTTAATTTTCTAAGTTGAAAGATTTTTTCTTGCATTATGAATCTTTTAATTCGTCTTTATGTACAACAGCTTCAATATCCATAATAACAAGCATTTGATTATTTTCTAATCTTACAAATCCTTTTAAATATCTAGATGGTATTGCTGAACCCATATCTGAAACAGGAGCAAGAGAAGAAGTATCAAGTCTTTGTACATCATCAACTTTATCCACAATTATTCCAATCATTCTTTTATCTTCTGTTATAACTGCAATTACTGCTGTATTACTATCATATACAGGTTCTCCTGTATTAAACTTTATTCTAATATCTAAAATAGGTACAACTTCTCCTCTTAAATTAATAAGACCTTTTACCCAATCTTCTGTATTTGGTAAATGTGTAATAATATCTGGATAAGTTAAAATCTCTCTAATCTTTGGTAATTCAATTGCATACTTCATAGCACCAAGTTCAAAAGTCATATATTCACTTGTGTTCTCATAATCAATTACATCATGTTCTTGAGGGTTATTGATGTTTGAGCTGTTATTTCCATTACTATTTATTGTTTCCATTTTTTCTCCTTATATTAAAAGATTACTCTTCATTTTTCCATTTTGCATAAAGTTCATTAGCAGATTTGATCTCAGCTTCAGAAGCTCTTCTTCTACAAGATAAATACCCCTTTGAACCATCGCAACTCTCAAATGGATATATTGTGGCAAATACCCAATAATACCCTCCTGTTTTTGTGGCATTTTTTACATAGCCTGTCCAAATATCACCTTTTTGTATTGTATCCCACAAGCTTTTAAATGCCTTTTTTGGCATATCTTTATGTCTTACCATATTATGTGGTTGTCCCATTAACTCTTCTAGGCTATACTCTGCTATTTTACAAAAATCATCATTTGCAAATGATATTATACCTTTTTCATTTGTTTCACTTACTAAAAATGCATATTCATCTAGTACTGTTTCTTGTCCTGCTGCCATATTTAACTCCCCCGTTAAAACTGTTTACTTTTGGCATCATTTACTAACTCTTTTGCCATTTTTGATACATCTGATGCTATATTTGATATTTGTGTTGCTTCACTTGCATTCTCTTGTGTTACTCTATCTAGCATTGTTATTGTATCATTTATCTGTTCGATTCCTGTCATTTGCTCTTTTGAGGCTGCACTTACATTCTCTATTATATGTATTGTTTCATTGATATGTGTATTTAGCTCTTCATACCCTTTTATCATATCATCTGATATTACTTTCCCCTCACTTGCTTTATTTGTAGCATTCTCTACTAAATCTTTTATCTCTTTTGCTGCTTGGGCACTTCTATTTGCTAAGTTTCGCACTTCCCCTGCTACTACTGCAAAGCCTTTCCCTGCTTCTCCTGCTGTTGCTGCTTCTACTGCTGCGTTTAAACTTAGTATATTTGTTTGGAATGCTATTTGATCTATTACACTTATTGCTTCATTTATTGAGCTTACTTGTGTATTTATCTCATCCATTGATCCTGCTGTTTTACTTGCTAAATCTCTTCCATTTGTTACTGAATTTCTTACTGTTGAGCTTAGTTTTGCCATTTTATTTGCATTATCTGCATTATTTCTTGTTATTGATGTTATCTCTTCTACTGCTGCTGCAGTTTGCTCTAAGCTTGCTGCTTGTTCATTGGCTTTTGCTGCTAGATTATTCATTGAGCTTTTCATTGTATCTGAGTTTTTATCTAGAGTTGTTCCATTTGATAGATTTGTTTTTGCTGTTGTTGCTAGTGCTTCTCCTAAGGCATTTACTCCTTTCATTACTGACAACATTCTTGCTTTTAATTTTGGTGATATCTCTATTTTTTTTGTGTAGTCATCATTTGAGTATGATTCTAAACTATCTTCTATATTATGCATATGAGTATCTAAAGAATCAAGCATTTTATTAACTGTTTTTTTCAATGTAGCAATCATAGGATTATTAGTATTTGCTTTAATTCTGCATTGGAAAATACCTTGATCTACTTTATCAGTAGTTAAAACAATTTCTCCAATAACTTTAATATCATCTTTTATTCTTATATCAGTAGATTCAATTAATCTATTCCATTTTTGGAACATTTCATCAAGGTCTTTATTGCCTGTTTTTTCAATATACTTAAAATTGTTCTGTTCATATTTAACAAAGCTAACAAATTGCTCAAAATACTCATCGATTATTTTTAACTCTTTTTTTGATACAGAACCAAACATTAATGCACCTTTTTATAAGATTTATTTATTTTATCTATTATAAACTTAAACTTTATTGTTTTTTTATAGCCTCAATTTTAGCAGTAGCTATATATTTTGGTGTTTGCAATGATACAATATCATCAATTTTTAAACTATCTAAATCAATTATTTTTTCATCTTTACTTAATTGAACAAAACCCTTTTTCTCTTTGTTCTTTGGATTACTTAATTCAAAAGAGTTTTTTAACATATTTAAACTATTTTGTGAAGAGATAATAATATTTGAAAATCTATTTTCAAAGCTTTGCTTTAATATTTTTATTTCAGATGCAATAAGATTAAACTTTGACTCAATAGAGTTTTGTTCATACATTCTTTTCAAATGTATTATGTTTTGCTCTTTAGTATATAAAATATTTTTATATCTATTTTCAAACTCTTTATGTAAACTATCTAAATAAATTCTATGTTCATTTATATCAGGCAAAGATATTTCAATTGCATTTGAAGGTGTTGCAGCTCTAACATCAGCAACAAAATCAGAAATTAAAAAATCAACTTCATGTCCAACAGCTGAGATTATAGGTGTGTTTGCTTCATATATGGCATTTGCAACTATCTCCTCATTAAAAGCCCACAAATCCTCAATACTTCCTCCACCACGACCTACAATCATAATATCACAAGCTAAACTATCTGCATACTTAATAGAATTTACTATATCATTTTTTGCCATTTCACCTTGTACTAAAGTAGGAACTAAAATAAACTCAACTAAAGGCCATCTATTTGTTGCAACTTTTTTCATATCTTCTATTGCTGCACCTGTTGGTGAAGTTACAAGCACAATTTTTTTGGGATATTTTGGTAAGCTCTTTTTTCTTTGTGAATCAAAATAACCTTTTTCTTGAAGTCTCTTTTTTAACTGCTCATAAGCTAAAGCCAAAGCTCCTTGACCTGATGGCTCAATTCTAGAACAAATTAATTGATAACTTCCTCTTGGAGTATAAACAGTAAGATTACCTCTTATATTTATTTTTTGCCCAACTTCAAGTTTAAATTTCAAATATTTAGTATTGCCTCTAAACATTACACATGAAATTGTTGATTTATCATCTTTTATTGAAAAGTAAATATGTCCTGAACTATGATAAGTAAGGTTAGAAATTTCACCCTCTACATATGTTTCTAAAAAAGTAGTTTCTAAAAGTGATTTTATTTGAGTATTTAAAGCTGTAACTGTTAGTGGTGCGTTCATTTTTCCTCTTTACAATAGGGCTTCAACGCCCTATTTTAAACTTTTCTTGCTATTATTAGTGTTGAAATATTCATAGAAAAAGCTTTTGTATAAATTGGCTCTAATCCAGCCTCTTTTAACTCTTTGCATAAATTATCAGTAGTTAAAAACTCATCAATAGAGTTTGGTAAGTATGTATAAGCTTCTTTATTTTTTGTAATTATTCCACCAAGTGTTGGCAAAATTTTATTCATATAAAAATCTGTCAAATAATCAATTGGTGAAGTTTTTTCATTTTTTGTAAATTCACTAATTATTACAAGACCATTTTTCTTTAAAACTCTTGCAAATTCATAAAATGCTTCTTGTCTTTGCACTACATTTCTTATTCCATAGGAAATAGAAATAATATCAGTTGATTCACTTTCAAGTGGCATATCAGAAGCTCCTGCTTCTATAAATTCAACTTCTGGCAATTTCTTTTTTGCAACATCCATCATACCAACACTAGGATCAATTCCTACAATATTCTCAATCTCAATTGCATTTTGTTTTGCTATTTTTAACCAAAAATCTATCATATCTCCAGTTCCACATGCAACATCAGCAATTTTTTCTATTTTACTCTTATCATAAAAATCAAATGTTAACTTACAAGCTTTATTTCGCCAACTTTTATCAATTCCCATACTAAGTACTCTATTTGCAATATCATATTTTCCAGATATATCATTAAACATTGATACAATTTTTTCTTGTTTACCCATTTATATTCCTAAATTATAATAAAAATTTTCCCACAAAAATACCAATAATAAACCCTATATTTATCATAATAAGGGATTTTAAAACAGTAAGTTTTGCATTCATTTTTGGTATTTGAGTTAATACTTGTTTTTGTTTTTCCAAAGACTTTTCTAATTCAGTTGATGATTCAGTTAAAGTCTTTGTTGATGTATTAATATCTTTAAATGATTTTCTAAGTGCAAGTTCAGAAAACTCAAGCCTTTCAACTATCTCTTTGGCTTGTTTAAAGCTCATTTCACTCATTTTTTAATTTCTATCCATCTATCTAAATCATTAAAAATTCTATTTAATACACCAAGTACATAATCTTTTGCTTCTGTTTGAATTCTTCTAAAAAATAGATATTTTCTAGCTTTTTCAACATCGCCTAACTCTTTTGCTTTAATTGCTTTTGCAGCAAAATCTGTATTGTTATAAGCCATTTCCCATACAGTACTTCCTAAATATCTACTCATTGTAATAATTTTATCATTTTTTACAGGAAAGTACTTTGGATCTTTTACAAAATCATATAGTGCTGAGTTAGTTCCTAAATACTTGTGACCAAAAAAGTTAATAAACTGCTCTTCAATATAATCAGGTTCCATTGAAATAGCTCTATTTAAAGCAAATATCATATTTTGTTCAGGATTACTCTCTATTTTTTTTATTTTTTTCATAGTAGCAATTGCATTCTTTCCATCAAGTTCACCATCACCTAAAGGAATAATCCATTTGATATTTCCAAAAGAACCAACTTTTTTTATCTCTTCTAGTACAAGTGATGAAGTTTTGTTACCACCAACATCAACTATAATTTCATGGTTATCATCCATTAAAATCAGTTCATCTAAATCTGATAATTTATTTGTTCCAAGCATTTGCTTCTCAACTATTTCTGTTCTTGTAAAAGACCTGCTATCATTATTTTCGTCATCTATTTCTATATATTTGATTTTTTTACCATGTTTTTTATAAAGGTATGGAGCAATAACTTGCATTGCAACAGTAGACTTACCTACTCCACCTTTTGTTTGTGGAATTATAATCATCAATTAATCCTTTGGATTGCGTTTCATAAATTCGACAATTTTGCCATGAAACCTACTATAAATTTCATTTAGTGATATTTCATAGCCATAAAGCTTGACTATTTTATCGTAATTTTCATTAATTCCATATACTAGCCATGTCTGTATATCATCATATGAGTCAAATTCATATCCAAAACGAAAAAGTAGTCTTGCTGTATATTTATCAACTACCATATACTCTTGTTTACAAGCATAACACAAAATTGCGTCTTTTGTCTCTTGCCCTATTCCTTTTTGGGAAAGTAACCAAGAAGAGTTAGTATATTCTTTAAACTTCTCAAAATTGCCATACTCTTTTATTATATTTATACAAAGTTGTTTTAATCTTTTTGATTTTTGATTTTTAAAGCCACTTGGTGCAATTGCATTTGTCAATAATATAATATCACTATTTGCTAAATTTTCTAAACTTAAATAGTCTAAAGACTTCAAGTTTTTTAAAGATTTTTCTACGTTAGTCCATTTTGTATTTTGTGTTAATATTGAACCCACAAGTATTTCAAATTCATCATTACTTGGCCACCAATATTTTGGTTCTTTTTCTATTAGATTTAAAGTTTTTAAAAACTCTAAAAGCTCATAAGAATTACTCAATGATTGCATCTGTTATTATTAACTCTTGTTTATTGCATAGTTTTTTTATTTTAAAAGCATTTATTGCTTTTCCATCATCTATATCAATTACCATCATTTGTAGAATTGATTTGCATGAATTTGGAATTTGAAAGTGTCCTCCAAGTCCAGTTGTAGCTTTTAAAATAGGTACTTTACTATCCATTCCTATTACATTATCCCTACAACCTGTTAAGCCAATATCAGTTAAATACGCAGTTGAGCTTTCAATTTGTAAATCATCTGTACTTATATGAGTATGAGTACCACAAATAGCACTAACTTGACCTTTTAGCATCATAAAAATCACTCTTTTTTCACTTGTAGCTTCCCCATGAAAATCAACAAATATATTTTTAACATTTTCTTCATGCAGTGATTGTACTAATTTTTTTGCCCAATTAAAAGGATTCTCAACAGTTGGCATAGCAAATTGTCCCATTAAATTTATAACAGCTAATTTCTCACCATTTACTTCAACTACTTTTATACCACTTCCTACTAAGCCCAAAGGATAATTATCAGGTCTTAATACAGGCTTAGTTTCAAGTAAAGTTATCATCTCTTTTTTCTTATCAAAAGAGTGGTTACCACCTGTTATAATATCTATTCCACACTTTAATAACTCATCGCAATTTTTAATTGTTAAGCCAAAACCATGAGAAGCATTTTCTGCATTTGCAATTACATAATCAATTTCAAACTTTTTTCTTATTGTTTGTAAATTATCTTTTATTATTTTTCTTCCAGGTCTTCCTACAATATCACCAATAAACGCTATTCTCATTTAAAATCTTTATTTTAATTTTTTAAAATTGTATTGTAATTAACATTTAGATTGTATTAGTCATTTTTAAACTAAAAAATATTATATATTTCTAGCACAAGTTATTGCACTTGAAAATGCAAACTGAAAATTATATCCACCAAGTTCACCTGTTACATCTAAGCATTCACCTAAAAAGTAAAGATTTTTTTGTTTTAGACTTTCCATAGAGTTTACATCAATTTGCTCTGTTTTAATTCCACCTTTTGTAACTTCTGCTTTTGTATATCCAAAGTTTCCTGCTGGTGAGAACTCATAATCATGAATTAGACTTAAAGCTTCTAACTCCTGTTTTGTTAAAGCACTACATGACTTATCTTTTACTTTAATTGATTCTAAAAACTCTTGTACAAACCTTTTGGGAAGTGGAAGTTTTGAACTAATTAATGCATTTGATTTTAATAGCTCTTTATAGTTTTGTTTTGGTAAAAAATCAAAACTTATTTTTCCTTTTTTCCAATAAAGTGAGCTATTTAAAATAAGTGGTCCTGAACAACCTTTATGTGCAAATAAAAGTGAAGCATTAAAACTTTTATCTTCTACTTTTACTTTTGCCATAATTGATAAACCACTTAATTTTTTAAACCAAAACTGCTCTTTTTGGACAGTAAAACCTACTAAAGCTGGGTCAAGTTTTGAAATGTCATGACCAAATTTTTTCGCAATATCATATGCAATACTACTAGCACCCAAAGAAGCATAAGATAAACCACCACTAGCTACTACTAATTTTTTAGCTTTAATAATAGTATTTGAAGTTTTAATTATAAAAACCTCATCTTTAAAATCAACATCATCTACTTTTGTATTTAATATTTTCTTTACATGTGTAGTTAGTTTTGTAAACATATCAATTACATCTTGTGAACTTTTACAAAAATATGTTCCCTTTACTAATTTTGGATTAATTTTTGGATAAACACCATTTGAATTTAAAAATTTAATTAAGTCATCATTTGAAAAATTTCTTAATATTTTTTTAATAAAATCTTTATTACCAAGATAATTATCACAAGTAACTAAGCTATTAGTGATATTACACTTTGCCCCACCACTTACTTTTATTTTCTGTGCAATTTTACTATTTGCTTCAATAATACAGACTTTTTTATCTTTTAAAGAAGATGCCAACATTAAGCCACTAGCACCAGCTCCTATAATTGCTATATCGTAGATGTGTCTTCCTTTATACACTTAAATATATTAGTATCATTTATATACTCATACTCTAATTTATATCCATTTGCTTTTAAAATATTAAAAACAATATATAAGCCCAAGCCAAATGAGTTTGAGTTATTTTCATTGGAACCAAAGAAAGGTTCATAATATGATTTTAAATCATGTTTGAGCATTTCTCCTTTATTTTCAAAGATTATATTTTCACCCTCAGATTTAATAATAACTTTTTTATCACTTGAGTATTTTATTGCATTATCAATTATATTTTTAACTGCAACAGAGAATAGTTTATAATTTACAAATACTTTTTTATTTTCATATTTTTGTTCTACATTTTCATAATCAATCATTAAAATATCAATAGCATTATCAACAATATCATCAATATAATAATAGTTTTTTTCAATATTTTTAGTTGAAGAGATAAGCTCTTCAATTGAAGCAAATTCATTTATTAGTGATTCAAGTTTATTAAATACTTCTCTTAAATTATCAGCAGTATGTTCACTTTTTTTAATCTCTACTAAAAACTTTCCTTTTGTAATTGGTGTTTTTAATTCATGCATAATATTTCTAATAAAAACATTTCTTGCTTCTTTTATACTTTTTAGTTTTGTTGCTGTATTTTTAAACTCTAAAGCTAATTGGGAAACTTCATCTTTTCTATTTGTGTCACAACACTCAAAATCAAAATTTTCATCACCTAAGTGTTTTACTTTATCTTTTAATATTTTTAAAGGCATCAATTTTCTTAAAGTTATCAAATACATCAATACAATAGTTATAATAACTATTCCAAAAACAAGAAAAATATATAATTGTGTTAAATTTGCATGGGGAATATTATCTCTAATTAGTAAACTGTTTCTGTGTTTTTTCATATAAATATAATTTTTATCTTTTAGTTTTAATACTCTAAATACAGTTCTGTTTCTAAAATTCTTTTTTTCTACTAATATTTTTGTTTTAGGATTATATGTTATTTTATTTATTTGTTTTTTACTTGTAAACATTGTATAGTTAATCTCTTCAAGAGTTTTTAAAAAATCTTTATCAACAACACCTCTATTATGCTGCCTTAAAACCATTTTTATAATTGGTATATATTTTTCAAGTAGTTGTTCTTCTTTATTTTGATAGTTATGAGTCATCAAAATAGTAAAACTTGCTATTACTAAAATAACTGAAATTATAAAACTTACTGTAATTGTAAAAAATATTGATTCTTTTTTCATTGTAAAAATTTGTACCCCATTCCTCTTATAGTTTGTAAATAGATAGGTTCTTTTGGGTTATCTTCAATTTTTTGTCTAATTCTATTAATAATAACAGCTAAAGATCCAGAACTCTCATAATCATGATTTAGTAAATCAGAATTATCAAAAATCTCTTCTCTTGTTACAACAAATCCCTCTCTTGTTAATAATAAAGATAAAACTTCATACTCAGCAGCTGTTAATTTGATATACTTGCCTTTTTTTGTTATCTCTCTTTTTTCAATATCTAGTTTAAAAAGTTTTTTCTTATCCTCTTTTACATCTTCATTGTTTTGATTATATCTTCTAAGAATTGTTTTTATACGAACTTCTAATTCTCTTGGATCATATGGCTTTGGTAAATAATCATCTGCACCTAATTGTAAAGCTGTAACTTTATCTGTAATATCACTTCTTGCACTTGAAATAATAATAGGAATATTGAACTTTTCTACTACTTCTTTACACACATCAAGTCCATCCATTCCAGGAAGTGTTAAGTCTAAAATAAGCAAATCATATTTATGTATTCTTAAACTTGAAAGAGCCAAAAATGGCTCTTCAAAATTTGTAACTTCTATATTAAACTGCTTTAAATATTGTGTTAGAAGATCTGCTAATTGAATGTCATCTTCCACCATCGCAATTTTAATCAAAATTTATCCTTTGTATCTACTAGTTCTTAAATCCAACAATACTTTAAATTGCTCTTTTTGTTTATTTGTTAAAACATTATAAATATCTTCTATCATTTGAGCTTTTAATTTTATCATATTCTCTCTTTTAGAAGTAACTATTTTAATATATTTATCTTTATCAAAGCTTGATTTTGTAAAAGCTTCACCAATAGTTTGTCTTTTAGCTCTTGTTTTTAAGATAATATCTCTAATATCATTTCTTTGTTCAACTGTTAAATCTAACTGTCTTACAATTTTTAATACGCCCATACCTTTTGAGTAACCAGAACCTCTTTTCATCATCTTAGAATTTTGATAATTATTTACACAATTATAGTTTCCACCTTTATAGTTTTGTGCACTATTATAATTTTTTCCTTGGTTATTTTGCATATTACAATTACCTTGCATTCCATTACCATATGCAAAAAGACCTGATGCTAAAACTGTACTTGCTATTACACTTGTTAAAATTTTCATTTTAATCTCCTTTAATTTGTATATTGAAATTATATACTTAGGTTTTTAACAGCTTATAAACTACATGTTAACCAAATCTTAATCATAGTTAATTTATATACAAAGAGAATATTATAAAATTCACTTATTTTAAATATAAAATATAATTAATTTATACCTCTTTTTTTGATAGAATATATTTACTATATTTAAGTAGGAGAAAATATGTTTAGAAGAGATTTTTTTAAATTTTCCATGTTTAGTACAATAGCCTTAAACTTTAATAACCTACAAGCTAATACTTCTTTTAATAAAAATAACAATTATTTAAAAACTACTATTGCAATATGTGGTGCTGGTTTTGCTGGACTTTCTTGTGTAAAAAGATTAAAAGAGTTAAAACCAAATTTAGATATCACTTTAATAGAACAAAATAATAGCTTTAGTTCTTGTCCCTTTTCAAACCAATGGTTAACTAATATTTCGAATATTTCATATGAGGATTTAAATTTTAGTTATTACAACAGTATAAATAGATATAACTATAATTTTATTAATGAAAAAGTTATAAATATAGATAAAGATAAAAAACTTCTTTATATGTCTAATAATAAAATCTTAAAATATGAATATTTAATTTTATCAACAGGTATTGATTATGATTATGAAAAGATTTTAAAAGATAATGAAAAAATCAAACAATGTAAATTTAAAGCACCAGCAGGATTAAAGCCAGGAAGTGAACACTTAGCTTTAAAAAAAATGATTCAAAATTTTAAAGGTGGAAACTTTATAATCTCTATTCCAAGTGGAGCATATAAATGCCCACCAGCACCATATGAAAGAGCTTGTTTAATTGCACAATATTTTAAATCAAATAAAATAAAAGCAAAGGTTATAGTATTAGACCCAAGAGAAAAACCTGCGTCAAAACCAAATAAATTCTTAAATGCATTTAATACTTATTATAAAGATTATATAAACTATAAGCCATACACAAATTTTAAAGATATAGATTTTGAAAAAAAAGAGATAACTTTTGAAAGCTTTGATATGTTAGAACTTGATTATAAAACAAAAAAACTCTCTTTTGAAGAAGCAAATATTATTCCTCCAAATAAAGCAAATAAATTAATACAACTTGCAAAACTTGAAACTAACAATGGCTTTGCAAAGTTACAAGAACCAACTTTTAGGTCAATTAGTTCTCCTTACATTTATGTAGTAGGAGATGCACAAGGACAATACCCATTTCCAAAATCAGCTCAAATGGCAAACTCATGTGCGTATGTTTTATCAGAAGAGTTAATAAGTAGATTAGATAATAAAACTTTTGATTACAAGTCAAATCTACCAGGAAATGTTTGCTATTCTATGATTAGTAAAACAAAAGCTGTTTCAATAATGCATGAATATTCATATAAAAATGATAAACTAAAAGTTAAAGCAGAAGTTTCAAATATAAGCAAAGAAGTAGCACAAACTGCAAAAGCTTGGTATTTTGGTTTAACAGAAGATATCTTAGGATAGAATTTAAATAAATCTATATTAAAGGAAAAAATATGAGAGTTTTAATACTTTTTTCAATACTTAATTTTTCTTTATTTGCTTCAAATCTTCAAATGCTTCAAATAAGTGGAGTAAAAGCAAATATTGACAATAAGCAAATTATTATTGAAAGAGAAGTTCCAAGTGAATGTATAGAGTTTGGAATGGTTCCAGAACTTTTTTGGAGTGAAAATTTTGCAAGTAAAAAGGTCTCTTCAAAATGTAAAAAAAGCTTTATTACTACAAAAGGAGTAGTTTTACCCATAAAGTATAATGAAAATATTAAAACTATTGGAGAGCTTGAAGTATTAGATTTCATAAAAAATAGACTATTAAAAGAACCACAAAAATATGCACTAATAGATGTAAGAAGAGAGTCATGGTTCAAACTAGGAACTATTCCAACTGCTATAAATATTCCTTTTGATGAGTTTGAAAAAGATGAGTTTTTTATGGATTTATTTGAAAATAGTATGAAAAAATTAAATGTAAAAAAAATAGATGATAAATATAGTTTTAAAGATGCAAAACAAATAGTAATATTTTGTAATGGAGCTTGGTGTAAGCAATCTTTTTATGCTATAAATAATCTAATAAAAATAGGCTATCCACAAGAGAAAATCTTATGGTATAGAGGAGGAATACATAGTTGGAACTCTATGTCTTTTACTTTATATAAACCAAAAAGTAATGATTAATCATTACTTTTTTCATTGATTATATATCCATACCCAGGAACACTTTCAATTAATTTCAAATAGCTTTTTGCTCTTATTTTTTTTACACACATTCTTAAAGCTTCAATACTCATACTTTTTTCTTGCCATACATAACTTTCAATAGTTGTAAAATCAACTACTTTATTTATATTTGACATGAGCAAATGAACTAACTCTTTTTCTGTTTTTGTAAGTTTTATTAATTTGTACCCATCATACAAATTCTTTGAACTACAATCATAATGAAAATCATCTTCTAGTTTTATATTTGAGTTATAGATATTTTTTGTTGCCATTAAAAGTGCTGTTTGTAACTCTTCAATTCTTATAGGCTTTCTTAAATAACTATATGCACCTTGATTAATACTTTCAAGCATATTTTCAGAACTATCATATGAAGTCATTATAATAATAGGCAAATGAGGACAAATTCCATGTAAAGCTTCTGCCATTTCTAAACCACTCATTTCTGGCATATTTATATCAGCAATAACAACATCAGGCTTATTTTTTTCATAAAGTTCAAAACCCTCAATTCCATTGTTTGCAATATCAACTTTTTTACAATAAAAGTTTAATGATTGATGAATCACATGGGCAGTCATTTCATCATCTTCTACAATTAAAACATGAATATTTGATAATTTATTCAGTACCTTTGAATCAACCATTTTCTTCCTTTTGAGATGGTAATACAATTAAAAATTCAGTAGGATTACTATAATTTTTAATAGTTAAACTTCCCATTAATTTATTTTTTGCAATAAGTTTTGACAAATAAAGACCTTTTCCTGTACCTTTATCTTTTTTTGTTGTTGCAAAAGATTGAAATAGTTGATTTTCTATTTTTTTAGAAATACCACAACCATAATCTTTGAAACTAATATAAAAGTTATTATCTAATAGTTTAATCTCTACTTCAATAGTTTTTGAATAACTTTTATCTTCTATTATAGCATCTTTTGCATTATGCATTAAATTTGCAACTATTTGTTGAAACTCATTTTTATAATTTAAACAAGTCATATCTTCTCTTTCATCTTTTATAATTTGTAAATTTATCCCAAGAGTTTTAAAATGAGGAGAAATTATATAAAAAACTTCATCAATTGCTTTATCTACTTGAAATTTTTGACATTTTTTACTTGGTTTATAAAAGTTTCTAAAAGTTTCAATTGTATCGGCTAAATAGTGAATATTTGTCATACAATGATTTAAGTTTTCTTCAAACATCTCATCTGATAATCGACCAAATTGTCTAAATTGTAGTAAGTTTCCAACCATAATTGATAAAGAGTTTAAAGGTTGTCTCCATTGATGTGAAACAGCTGCAATCATCTCTCCTAAATCTGCCATTTTTGCTTGTTGAAAAAGAATATCTTCTTGCTCTTTTTTATAAATTTTTTCTTTCTCTTTTTCCGTAGCATCTTTTAATAATATCATAAGTCCTTGATAAACTTTATCACTACTTAATACAGGAAGAATAGTTATTTCAAAATAATATGTCTCATTATTAAAAATAAACTCAAAACTATGCTCTTGACTTTTTTTAAAATGTTTTGCATAGGCAATCTTTTTATATATTTGTGTATGTATTTTTGAATCATAAATTTTAAAAATATTATTAGTAGCTTCTAAATAAGTATCATTAATATCTAGTTTATTTAACCTAAGATATTGCGTAAATAAAGAGTTAAAAAATAAAATTTTATTTTTAGAATCAGCTATTAAAATACCCCTATCACCATAATCAATAAAATGATTAAGTAATGTTTCTGTCTTTTTTAGCTTCTCATCACTAATATTTTGTTTTTTTGTATAAAGCATATTTAAAAATATAAATCCTAAAAGACTTAAACCATAAATAGTTAAATTTATAATAAGTTGCAGATTTATTTTTTCATAAACACTGCTTTTATTAAGTTGAGCTATGATAAACCAATTTGATTGCTTTATATGATCATGGGAAAAAATATACTCATTTAATTCATTATTTACAGTAGTAGTTCTTTCTTTAGTCAATAAGCCATACATTGAGTTTCTTAACTCTTGCTCTTTATTAGGATGCAATAAAATCTTTCCATGACGATCCATTAAATATGCAATCCCATCATAAGGTAAGGGAATATCTAAAATCTCATTTCTTATATTATTTAAAGGCAAAATTCCACAAACAACTGCTTGCTTTTTATTTTTTTCTAAAAATGGCGTACAAATAGCTACAACAACTTTTTTAAATCCTACATCATAATATGGATCGGTTATAGTAGTGCTGTTTCTATTTGTTGTTTTAATATACCAAGGTCTTCTAATCGTATTATAGTTTGTGGGTCTATCCCATTTTAATCCAGATAATATAATATCATCTTCATATCCCACATAAACATTTGCAAAGTTCGCAACTTCTTTACTTTGTAATAGTAAGTTTTGTATATATTCAGGATGTGTTTCATGATCTAGGTTTTTAATAAATGTTTTAATTACATTCATACTATCAATTTTTTGATCTAGCCATTTGCTTATTCTTTTTGAGGCACTTTTTATAGTATTTGTTTGTTGATCTTTTATCATTCCTTGAAGAATTTGCAAATTGACCATATAGTTACTTGAAATTAGCCCTAAAAAAATAAAACTAAATATCAAAATTAATTTTATATTTTTAAAAAAAGGTTTTTTCATTTTTATTCTTTAAATTATTTATTTATAAAAATTATATACCTTTTGTTTTTATATTAAACTGAAAATTTTAGTTATTTTTTAGACCTAGTAGTTTGTTTATAATTGCACTTGACAAAACTTACAAAGGAGTTTATTTTGAAAATTAGTAGAAGAAATTTTGTCAAAAACAGTACTATTTTAAGTGGTATTGCTATGATGGGAATGAAAACAAATTTATTCGCTAATGAAGAAGATATTCAGTGGGATGAAGAATGGGACGTTATTGTTGCCGGTTCTGGTTTTGCTGGATCAGCTGCTTTATGCCAAGCAATAGATTTAGGTGCAAAATCATTAATGATTGATAAAATGCCAGTACTTGGAGGAAACTCAGCAATTAATGGTGGAGCTTTTTCACTTGTAGGATCACCTCAACAAGAAAAAAGAGGAATTAAAGATTCACATGAATTATATGTAAAAGACATCTTTAAAGCAGGACTTGGATTAAACCAAAGAGAATTAGTTGAAGTTATTGCTAAAAATGGTTATGAAGCATATAAATTTACTACACAAAGAGGCGTGTTTTATAGAGATAATCTAGGACACTTTGGTGGACACTCAGTTCCAAGAACTATATGGCCAGCAATAAACTCAGGTGGTAAGATTACACTACCTTTACAAGCTTATGCTAAAAAAAGTGGTGCAACTATTAGAACAAGAGTTATTTTAGATGACTTAATCTTTAATAAAAGTGGTAAAAAAGTTATTGGTATTAAAGTAAGAGAAAACTATAAATTTAGTTTTGATCCTATGTCAAATGAAGAAGATAACAAATCAGGTATTACAAAATACTATAAAATCAATGGTGGTATTGTAATGGCAACTGGTGGATTTGCATATGATGTAAACTTTAGACAAAAATTAGATCCAAAACTTACTCCTGATTTAGACTGTACAAATCATTATGGTGCAACTGGTTATGCCCTTAGAATGATGATGAAAAACAATGTTAAAACTAGAGATTTAGGTTGGATTCAACTTGGACCTTGGGGGTCACCTGATGAAAAAGGATTTGGTATTTCTCCTGTGTTTGCTATTCCTGCGTTTGCTTACGGAGTTATGGTTGATGCACGAACTGGTAAAAGATTTGTAAATGAGTTAGCAGATAGAAAAATTAGAGCTGATGCTATTTTAAATATCCATGAAAATCCAGATGGTTCATTAACTCATCCAATTGTATTTTGTGATAGCGTTGGAGCAACAGGAACAAGAAAAGAGAATGTTTACAGAGGTATTCATAAAAAAGTTATTAGAAAATTTGATACATTAAAAGAGTTAGCAAACTTTTATAAAATTCCATATGAGGGATTGAAAAAAACTGTTGATGATTATAATAAATATGTAAAAAATGGAAAAGATGAAGAGATGGATAAACCATTCTTTAAACTAAGAGGGAAAACTCCAGATATTTCTAAACCTCCATACTATGCATTTAGAGCAATTCCAAAAGTTCACCATACAATGGGTGGAGTTGTAATTGATACAGAAGCTAGAGTATATGGAAAAGATGACAAGGTAATTGAAGGGCTATTTGCAGCAGGTGAAGCTGTTGGTGGACCACATGGTGCAAGTAGATTAGGAAGTTGTGCAGTTCCAGACTGTTTAGTATTTGGACGAATTGCTGCAAAAAGTGCTGTTAAGTTATTAAAGCAAAGAGTATAGGAGACAATTATGAAAAAGATTATTATTATAGCAACAATTGCAGTATTTGCTTTTTTGGGAGTTATTGTTTCTGCAAACAGCACTGATTCTAATATTGCAGTAAAAACACAAATTGACAATGGTGAGTATTCTAAAAAGAATTATCCAATAAAAGTTCATCATGGGAAATTAAGATTTGAGTGTGCAGATTGCCATGGTGATGGAGCAAAAGAGTCTTATACAGAATTAACAACAAAAGATTGTTTAGAATGCCATAAAGATTATAAGACATTAGCAGAGAGAACTGAGTATTTAGGATATGATGACAATATTCATGCATCACCACACTATCCAAAAATGGATTGTAACTTATGCCACTCATCACATAAAGAATCACAAAATTATTGTGTAATGTGTCACTCTCAAGATTCTATGAAAAAATTATTAGTGCCATAAGGAGTGTGAAATGAATTTTGATTTTCTAAAAAGTAAAAAAGTTTTATTAACAGTAGCAGGTGCCAGTATTGTACTTGGCTTAATATTTACATTTGGTGGCCATGCTGCTATTAAAGCTACAAGTGATGATAAGTTTTGTGTATCTTGTCATAGCTGGATGGATCCAATGGGTGAATCATACTCTCATGATACACATGGTGGGAACAATCCTCATGGAATAAAAACTAAATGTGTATCTTGCCATCTACCACATGATAGTTTGGCAAATTATCTATTTAAAAAAGGAGTTAATGGAATAGTAGAAGTAACATCAGTAATAATAAACGATCCAAAAGAGATGGATTGGCAAGCTCATAGAGAAAAAAGAGAATCATATGTTTTTGACAGTGGTTGTCTAAGTTGCCATAGTAATATTGAAAAAACACAGAGTCAAAGTCAAGCAGCATCTAGAATGCACACTTTATATACTAAATATAAAGATGCGGACAAAGACCCTTTAAAATGTGCTAGTTGCCACAAAAATGTGGGACATAAAAAGCTAAGTAAAATTTTATATGATAGAACTCATGAGCCAGTTGGTGAATGGGAAGATGATATAAAATAGACTATAATTATAGATGTAAAAGTCTAAACAAAAAAAAGGATATATAATGTCTAAATCAATGTTAATAAAAACAAGTTTAATCGCCTTTGGGATGATTAATGCATTTGCAGCACCAGTAGTTCTTGATGGAAAACACATGTCAAGTGACAAAATTTCACAAGTAGCTAAAGGTGAAAGTATCAAAATCACTAGCGAAGCCATGAAAAGAGTACAAACTTCACATAATGTTTTAATTGAAGCAGCAGAAAGTGGCCATAAAATTTATGGTCTAACTGTTGGAGTTGGACTAAATAAAGATAAAAAAATGGTAAATGCTAATGGTAAATTAAGCCAAGCACTTATTGATGCATCAAGCAAATTTAACAAAGGATTGATTCATGCTCATTGTGGAGGTGTTGGAGAAGACATTCCAGTAAAAGAAGCAAGAGCTATTTTAGTTACAAGATTAAACAATATGCTATTTGGTGGAACTGGGGTACAAACAAAAGTTGTAAATATGTATAAAACATTTTTAAACAAAGATATTATTCCAACTATGCCATCACAAGGCTCTATGGGTGAAGCTGATATTACAATTTTAGGACACATTGGACTTGCTATGATTGGTGAGGGTCATGTTTATTATAAAGGTAAAAAAATGCCTACTAAAGAGGCATTTGAAAAAGCTGGTGTTGAAAAAATCTCTTTATTTGGTAAAGATGCATTATCAATTATTAGTTCAAATGCATATTCAGGTGCTTTAGCAGGACTAGCACTTGATGAAATGAAACAACTAGCTAATATTTCTAAATATGTTTATGCTTTAAGTTTAGAAGCATTAAATGGAAATATTGCTCCAATGCATACTGAAACTCAAAAATTAAGACCATTTCCTGGATATGTAGGAGCTGCTAAAAAAATTAATAAAATTTTAGAGGGTAGTTACCTTTGGGAAAAAGATACAACTAGAGCTTTACAAGATCCATTAAGTTATAGAGATGGAGCATATATTTTAGGAACATTAGATACTTCAATTAATAAATTAGATAATTTAATGAAAATCCAATGGAACTCATCTGATGATAATCCAGGTGTAGCAATAGGTGCTGTATCAAAATCAGATAGATACCAAGAGAAAAAAGTATATGTAAATGGAAAAGATTTCAAAGGTGCTGTTATTCCAACTGCAAACTTTGAGCCTATGCCATGGGTAGTTGAATTTGAAGCAAATGCTATTGTATTAGCACATAACTCTTTAGCATCAGCACAAAGATCAAATAAACTATTAAAACCTCAATTTACAAAATTATCAAGATTTTTAGGTACAAAAAATACTGTACATGCATTTGGTGCAATGCAAAAACCATTTGTATCTTTAGCAGCTAAAAACCAAGCTTTAGCTAATCCTATTTCTTTAAACTACTTACCAGTTGCAGGTGATATTGAAGATATTGCAACTAATGCTCCTGAAGTATTAAAAAGAGTTAGAAAACAAATTGACAACTTATATCATATCTATGGTATGGAGTTATTAATTGCATCTCAAGCGATTGATTTAAGATTACAAAAAAATCCTAACTTAAAACTATCAGCAGAGACAGAAAAAATGTATAAAGAGTTTAGAAAAGTTGTAGATTTTTTAGAGTATGACAGACCTTTAACTGATGACTTTAGAAATGCAGCTAAATTCTTAAAAGAGTACAAATAAATTAAAATGCAAGTTTTTTCATCATAGAATCCTAACTATGACAAGAAATTTTTCAAAGATATACTCCTTGATTTAAAAAGGTTCTTTACAAATGTAAAGAACCTTTTTTATTTTCTCAAATATTGTAAAGTTGCATTAATAATATCATCATCGTCTTTTGAAGATGACTTTATACTTTGTTTTGTATCATCATTTTTTACAAATGTTATATTCATTTCATATGAACTTATTTGTTTTATACCTTTATTTATTGCATAAATCTTAATTAAAATAAGTTCTAAAAACTGCTTTGTAACAATATCTGGCTTACCAAATCTATCTTCCATCTCTTCTTCAATAGAATATACTTCTTCTTTGCTACTTGCTTTACTTAATCTTCTATATAATTCTAGTCTTACTCTATCTTCACTAATATAATCATTTGAAATATAAGCACTAATTGCAAGTTTGATATCAACATTTTTGTTCTCTTCTTTTGTTTCTCCACTTAAAGTTGCTAATGCATCTTCAAGCATTTTTAAATATAGTCCATATCCTATTTGTTTAATATGTCCACTTTGTGCTTCACCAACAATATTTCCACCACCTCTAATCTCTAAATCTTGATGGGCAAGTGCAGTTCCACTTCCAAGGTATGAATTTGACTCTAAAGCTACAAGTCTTTTTACAGCATCTTGTGTAATTTGTTTTTTATCTTCAACTACATAATAACAAAAACCTTCTTTGTCACTTCGTCCAACTCTTCCTCTTAGTTGGTGTAAATCAGCAATACCAAATCTATCAGCACCATCTATAATTATTGAGTTTGCATTTGGCAAATGAAGTCCTGATTCTACAATTGAAGTAGCTAATAATACATCAAACTCTTTATTTTCAAAAGCATCAATAATTTTTTCTGCGTCTAAAGGTTTTATTTTAGAGTGAATGATTTCAACTTTGATATTTGGAACTATTTCTTCAATATCTGCTTTTTTAGCCTCAATTGAAGCGATATTATTATGAACATAAAAAAGTTGTCCCCCTCTTCTTTTTTCCCTTAAAATTATCTCTTTTATTAATTTATCACTATACTCTTTAACATAGGTTCTAACTCCTAGTCTCTCAGTTGGAGGAGTTAATAAACTACTCATACCTTTTAATTTACTAAGTGCTAAATTTAATGTTCTTGGAATTGGAGTTGCACTCATAGAGAAAATATGAACATCTTCTCTTAATGCTTTTAATTTCTCTTTTTGTTTAACTCCAAACTTATGCTCTTCATCAATTACAACTAAAGCTAGATTTTTTGTTTTTATTCCAAGAAGAGAGTGAGTTCCTAGTACAAACTTTATTTCACCACTTTCTAAACCTTTTTTAATATGATTTTTCTCTTTTGTAGTAGTTTTACTATCAAGCTTTGCTATAGTAATGTCAAACTCTTTAAATCTTTTTGAGATACTATGATAATGTTGAGTTGCAAGTAGTGTTGTAGGACAAACAAAAACAGTTTGATAGCCATCTAAAACTGTTGCTAAAATTGCATTCATTGCAACTTCTGTTTTTCCAAATCCCACATCTCCTGAAAGTAATCTATCCATTACTTTTCCACTACTTAAATCCTCAAAAATTTCTCTAATACTTCTTTCTTGATCTTTAGTATAAGTAAAGCCTGAGCTTTTTTGAAAATCTCTTAATATTTGTTTATTTGTATCAATTTTTATTCCATTTATAAGCTCTCTTGTAGCAGCAATTTTTATAATATCATTTGCTATTGCAAAAAGTTTATCTTTAACTTTTTGTTTTAGTTTTGCAAAGCTTCCCTTACCTAATTTATCAACAACTGCATAAGAACTTCCATCAGCAACATATCTATCTATTAAATCAAGATTTTCAACAGGAAGTAAAAGTTTATCATCTCCTGCATACATAACAATAACAAAATCTCTTTTTGCACCCATTACAGTTACAGGCTCTATACCATGATATTTACCAATACCATGTTTTTCATGAACTACAAAATCACCCTCTTGAAGCTCATCAAGTACAAGTCTTACTCTTTTCTTTCTTCTTTTTTTAATCTCTTTGTTTAATGAAATTACTATTTGTTCATCACCAACAACATTAATAATATATGGTTTTATTACATAATTAATAGAAGAGTCACTAAGATCTAAATCAAAACTTTTTACTTTTGCTTCAGTTGAAGAGATAATAGTAACTTTTTTGCCCTCATGAAAGCTAATAAACTCTTTTATATTTGCTACATCAATCTCTTTATAATCTCTTGATTGAGTAACTTGAGGAGTTTGTAAAAACTTCTCTTTAGCAACTCTTTTCTCTTCAAAAACATAAACTTCTTCTAATTCATCTAAGGCTTCAATTGTTATGTAAGTATTCATATTTTGAGGTAAATACTCACCTAAATCATTTAAATACCAAAAACCTAAAGAGTGAATATCTTTTATAAATGCATCTGATTCTACTTTTTGAACTTCCTCATTTAACTCTTCAAAAGTCTGTTCATCTAAGGCTAAAAAAGCAGGATTAATTGAAAAACTCTCAATCTCTTCTTTAAAAGATTTTTGATCTTCAATATCAAACTTTCTAATACTTTCAATCTCATCATCAAATAAAGAGATTCTATAACCTATATCACTTCCTAAAGGACAAATATCTACAATATCACCTCTAATTGAAACTTCTGATTGACTTGTAACTATATCTACAAAATAATAACCCCAATTATAAAGTTTTGATTTAAACTCTTCAAGATTTAAAGTATCAGCAAAACTAATATTAAAGCTATCAAAGCACTTTTCTTTAGGCATGGGAAAAGATATTGTTCTAATAGGAGAGATTAATATTTTATTCTTTTTCTTATAATTATAAAAACCATTTAAAGCTTTTGTAATATCTTGTAACTCTTCACTAAAAGACAATAAATCATCTTTGAAATTTGCTCTAAAATCTGCTAGAACAAAAGGTTCATAACCAAAAAAAGATGCTATATCTGATGCTATTTGTGCTTGTTTATCATTATTTACAACTAATAATTGACAATTATTTTTTTTTGTAAAAAAGTCAAATATATTTTTCATATATTTACTTTACTTCATTAAATTCATTTGTAGTTTTATCGAATTTATAAGCTTGCCATGGCATATCACCAATTTGAAAAATCATTCCACAAGTTTCAAACTCAACTTTTAAAAGTCCTTTTCTAAAGATTTCTAGAATATATGCTTTTGTAGAAAAAGTACCTGTAGTACTTTTACCTGAATATGCAAATTTTTCACCTTCAACTATTTTAAAACCCTCTTTTGTTACATGTTTTTCAAAAACTTCTTGATTTTGCAAACCTTTTAACTCTAATACTACTAATACTTCTAATTCTTCTTGTTCTTGTTTTTCTTCCATAATTCTATCCTACTAAAATCGTTGTTATAAATCCAATTAATCCACCAAAAACAGCTCCCCAAACAACTAACCAACCAAGATGCTCTTTAATCATCTTTTGAACTATTTGTTTTACCATTTTAGGAGTTAATTCATCTAATCTTTTATTTACGATATTACTAACTTTTTCGTGAATATCTTCACTTACATCTTTACTACTTAAACTTGCATGTAAAGCCTCTTGAAAACTCTCATTTTGTGAAATACTAATAATTGAACTTTGTAGTTTTTCAATAAATGACTCTTTTAAAGGTTCTAATGCTTGTTCACCACCGAACATTCCTAACATTCCACCAAATGAAGAGTTCATAACTGCTTCTTTTAAAGACTCAAAAGCAGGTGTAAAATCAGTCTTATATAAGATGTTTGATAAATCAAAGTTAGATTTTTTACTTGCAACTTCATCTTCAAAAAATTTATTTAAATTATCTTTTGTGAAAAATTCATTCATTATTAAAGAATGAATACCACTTTTAAACTCTTCAAATCTATTCTCAACTACGCCACTTCCATATAAAAAAGGCACCCTTTCAAATAACATATGAACAGCAATCGCATTTGTAACAGCTCCACTAAAAGCAAATAATCCAATCATTAATAAAGTATCATTATTTATTAAATAAGCTATTACTACTAGTAACAATGCTAAAAAATTTGAGATAAAAGATTTATTCATTAATCCTTCCTTCTATTTTCCGCGATTTTAACATAATTTTACTCAAAAAAAAGAAAGTAACTTTTTGTAACTTAATTGTAACTGTGCTTTTATAAACTTTTACAAAGGATTATAATGGTTAATGTAGAAGAAGAAATCTTAAAAAAGTTCCCAAAAATCAAGCAAAAAGGAGACTTTTTAAGCAATTCAGTTTTAAAAATTGCAAAAAAAATTGTTCATGAAGAGCATATAAATGAGTTTCTTACAAAAAATTCACACTTAATTGGCTTTGAGTTTGTTGATGTAGTTTTAGATTATTTTGATTTTGACTATACTGTATCTAGTAATAATTTACAAAATATTCCAACAAGTGGAAAAGTTGTAATTATTGCTAATCATCCTTTAGGAGGTCTTGATGCACTTTGTTTACTAAAACTTGTAGGAAATATAAGGCATGATGTAAAAATCGTAGCAAATGATTTCCTTGCAGGAATAGAAGCTTTAAAACCTCTTATGATTCCAATTGACAATTATAAAAAAAGACAATCAAAAAGTGATATCAAAGCAGCATATGAAGCTTTAAATAAAGAAGAAGCAATAATTATCTTTCCAGCAGGTGAAGTTAGTCGAGCAAGTGCAAAAGGTATTAGTGATCCAAACTGGAGTAAAGGTTTTTTAAATTTTGCACAAAATACGAATGCTGCGATTTTACCCATTTTTATTGATGGGAAAAACTCAAAAATTTTTTATACAATGTCAATAATAAACAAAACCTTTTCAACTCTTTTACTTTCCCATGAGATGTTTAAAAGCAAATCTAAAAATATAAATATTAAAATTGGAGAAATAATTCCAAGTGAACATATTATTCCAAAAGGAATAAATAAAAAATTTTTAGTAAATTTATATAAAAAACATCTTTATTCACTAAAAAAGAAAAAAGGAAAATCTTTTTTTATTACACAAAAAGCAATAGCTCACCCACAAAAAAAAGAGGATATTATAGAAGAGCTTAAAAGTGCAAAACTAATAGGAAATACAAAAGATGGCAAAAAAATCTACTTATATGATTATAATGAAGACTCAACTGTTTTAAAAGAGTTAGGAAGATTAAGAGAGCTTAGTTTTAGAAAAGTTGGTGAGGGAATAAATAAAAAAAGAGATACTGATAAATATGATATTTATTATAGACATATAATTCTTTGGGATGAGAATGATTTAGAAATAGTAGGTTCATACAGAATTGGTGATGGAGATTTTATAAATAAAAACTTAGGAGCTAAAGGATTTTATTCAAATAGTTTATTTAAATACCACAATGATTTTTCACCTTATTTAAAAAATTCAATAGAACTTGGAAGAAGTTTTGTGCAACCAAAATATTGGGGGACAAGGGCATTAGATTATTTATGGTATGGAATTGGTGCATATTTAAAACAAAATCCTTATATAAAATATATGTTTGGACCTGTGTCTATTTCAGGCTCTTTTCCTCAAGTTGCAAAAGATATGCTGATTTTTTATTATTGGCATTACTTTGGCATAGATAAAAATATTATAGAGCCTAGACTTACTTATCAATACTCTACAAATGTTCAAGATATAAAAGAGATTTTTTTATTAAATGATAGAAAAAAAGATTTCAAGATTTTAAAATCATCTTTAAATAATATGGGAGTTACTATTCCTACACTATTTAAACAATACAGTGAAGTTTGTGAAGATGGTGGTGTAAAGTTTTTAGGTTTTAATGTTGATCCTGATTTTAGTAATTGTGTTGATGGATTTATTTTAGTAGAAATAAATAAGCTTAAAGAGGCGCAAAGAAAAAGATATATAACAAATGAATGAAATATCATTTTTTCGTGCTTTTTCATATGTATAATTACACTCCTTATGTGTGCAAATATGAGCAATCATATTTGATTTGATAAAGCAGAATATTGATTTTAAATATTCTGCTATCAAATTTTATTATAAGCTATATTTCTATTTTTATAATAAATTTTGCACCATTATCATATTCATATTTTACTTGCCCAAATAACTGATATTTTATAATTGAAAAAACAAGTTTTAATCCCAAAGTATCATCACAAATTTCATCAAAATCTTTTTTTAAACCACAGCCATTATCTTTTACAATTATTATCAAATCACTACTCTTTTTATTTATAGTAATATCTAATTTTGCATTATCATTATTATTATTATTATTAAAAGCATATTTATATGAGTTTGTTATTAATTCATTTAAAACTAAACCACAGGGCATTGCTTTTTCTATATTTAATTTTATTTTATCTACTACAATATTAGTTTTAACTTTTTTTTCAATATCATAAGAAGAAGATATAACTTCAATTAAATCAATCACATACTCATCGAAAAATATATCATTAATATTTGATGATTCATAAAGTTTTCTATGTAAAAGCTCCATTGTAAAAACTCTTTCTTGAATATCTATAAGTACTTTTTTGGTTTTTTCATCTTTAACCTCTTCTTCTTGTAACTCAATTAGTCCAATTGTTAAAGCTAAGTTATTTTTAACTCTATGATGTATCTCTTTTAAAAGTAACTCTTTTTCTTCTAAAGATTTTGTTATTTCTTTTGTTTTCTCTTCAACTTTTTTATCTAAAGTTTTAATACTATTTTCAAAAAAATCAAGCATAGAATCAAATGCTTGACCTAAAATACCTATGTCATCTTCATCTTTTACATTACATCTAATATTTTTCTTTCCTTGATTTACTTGTATTGCTGTTTTTGTAACTTTTTCAATATTTTTTAATATTCTTTTTATAAATAATAAAATTATAAAAAAACTTAATCCAACTGCAATTAAAGTTTCAGTTAATAAAAAAGTTACTCCCACATTATTCTTTTTATCAATATCTTCTTTATCAATAGTATGAGCTAATAAAAAGTATCTATTCTCTTTTATATTAGTACTTAATTTAATTATCCAAGTTAATACTTTTTTATTATTTATTTCATGTTCAATTGGGATATTCTCTTTTGAATTTAATATTTGTTCTAAACTCAAACTACCTGTTGGAATATTTTTTACATTTGAGAGTAAACTTAGTGTATATCTACTCTTTTTTTCTTTATCTTTTTTAGTATATAAAACTTGTTTTTTATTTTTCACAAAGCTTGGATTTAGCCAAAAAAGAGCTGTTTTTGAACTACTTAAACTTGCATCATATAATAACTTAGTATTGATATGCTCTTTTAAATTTTTTTCAAAACTCCAATGATTAGGATTTAAATCTTGTTTAGAACAAGTAAGAGATACTATTTTATTTTGATTTTTAATTTTGTAATTGTATATATATACAGTTTTATTTCTAAAGGATTTACTTTGTTCATTTATATTTTTTTCAATCCATTTATTTAATATTTTTGTACTATTATAACTTGAATTTATATTTATTAAACCATAAGAGCACCTACTTATTATTTTATTTTTATCTAAAAAATCTAATATTTTTTTATCTTCTAATAAAATAGTACTTGAATTTATTTTTTCCAATTCATTTTTAATTTTTTCTTTGTTTAATTTTATCTCTAAATCAGTTTGCATTTGCAATGATTTTCCAGTAACTTGAAATTGTACTTTTGTTAATTGAAGAGTTTTTGATACATAATCTATGACTTCTTTTTTATTTTTATCTTGAATCTTTGGTAAAATAAGTATTGCTCTAAATATTGAAAATATTATAATAAAAACAAAAAAAGATAATATAATTTTTGAAGTAAAAGATAGATGCTTTAAACTTAATATATCAAATATTTTTTTTAATAACATTTACCCTATAACCCTCTTCATATAGGTTTTCAAAAGGATTAAAACCTAATTTATTTTTCAATCTATATATTAATGATCTTAATTTAGACAAATCATAAACATCCTCTCTCCATATAAAATTGAAAATAGTATCAAAGTTTATTACTTTCCCTGCTTCTTTTGTTAATATATAAAAAAGTTTTTTTTCATTTTTTGTTAATTTGATAATATTATCATCAATAAATAATTCACAAGTTGTTTTATTATATTTTATATTTTCTTTTAAATATACAAAATCATTTTCTTTATTTTTAAATACTTTTTTATTTTTAAAAAAGTATTGATGCTTATGCATTGCTGTATTAATTGCAACTTTTAACTCTTCATTTCTACAAGGCTTAAGCAAATAAGCATAAGGCTCTGCCTCCATTGCTTCACTTAATATTTTGTCATTATAATATGAAGTAAGAAAAATAATAGGAATATTAAAATTCTTCCAAAGATAATTTGCTACTTCAATTCCTGTTTTTGATGAATTTAAATTTATGTCAACAATTGCAAGATCTGGATAATTATTTTGTGCATATAAAATCGCATCATTTGGAGAACTTGCAATATTACTTACATTAAGTCCAAATTTTTTTAATTTTAATTTTATAGCCATTGCCAAGATTGGTTCATCTTCGACTATTAATACATCAAACTCTTTATTTATAATTAAATTGCTAGACAATATAAACCTTTTCGTATAATTTTGATAATCATATTCAGTATTGTATATAAAGAAGATTAAAATAACTTTATACTATTTTATCAATTGATTTTAATAGTTACTATTAAAATGTCATTTTTTAATCATTATTCAAAGTTACAATTAGTATAAATTTAATACTTTGGAAAAAAAATGAAAATAATTAGATTTATACTTGCTTCATTTGGAGGTTATTTATTAACCTCATTAGCAACGATAACACTAACACTTGGTTTACCATTTGAAAATAAAGCAGAAGCTACTTTATTTGCTTCAATGATATCATTTATGATTTGGCTTTTGATAATTTTATATGCATTTAGTAATGTACAAATTAAAAAACTATTTTTTCAATTAGCAAGTGTATGTATCACTCTTTTTATAATAAATAATCTTTTAATGTTGGAAAGTTAATTATGGAAAAAAGTTTTAAAGAATCAATGAGATGGCTTCATACTTGGAGTGGATTAATTGTAGGTTGGATATTATTTGCAGTTTTTGTAACAGGAACTTTTTCTTATTATAAAGATGAAGTTACTTTATGGATGAAGCCTGAATTGCACTACTCAAAAGAGTCTAAAAATAGTTTAGATATTGCAAAACAAAAAGCTATAGAATTAGCACAAAACAACTCTAATATATCAATAACTTTACCAAATAGTCGCTCAAATATAATATCTGCAATGTGGCGAGAAAAAAGTGATAATTCCCATAGAGCAAAAAGAGTATATCAATACTATGATGCATCAAGTGGAGAAAATATAAACACAAGACAAACAGCGGGAGGTAACTTTTTATATAGATTTCATTTTGAACTATATGGCTTTCCAAGATATTTTTCAAGATGGGCAATTGCACTAGCAACAATGTCTATGTTTGTGGCTATTATTACAGGAATAATTATACATACAAGAATATTTAAAGATATATTTACATTAAGAGCAAAAGCTAATCCTAGAGGTTGGATGGATGCACATATAATTCCAGCTGTTGCAGCATTGCCATTTCATATTATGATTACTTATTCAGGTTTACTTTTATTTGCAAGATTAGTAATGCCATGGGGAATGCAAGCAGCTTATGACGGCGATTTTAGAGAATATAGAAGTGATTTAAGTAACTTAAAACAAACACAAATCATTCATCAAAATGTAAATAAAAAAGCTCAAAATAAGTCTTTAAGTTTTGAAAATCTAAATAAAGTTTTAATAAATGCAAATAAAGTTTGGCCTAATAATATTGGTGGTTTTTCTATTAATAAAAATAAAAATGGTTCATATGAAATACAAATTAGACCAAAAGAAACATCTTCTATTTTTAGTTCAAAATTTGAAAGGGAATACTTAACATATGATGCAAATACTGCAAAGCTTATTTCAAAAAATATACCTCCAACAACAAATAGCAATATAATTAATACAAATACAACTTTTGCAACTTTACATCGAGCAATATTTGCAAACTCTACAATGAGATTTCTGTTTTTTATTTGTGGAATAAGTGGTATTGTTTTAGCAGGAACTGGCTTAGTTTTATGGATAGAAAAAAGAAAGAAAAAACAAAAAATAAATACAAGCATTGGTTTTAAGCTTGTAGAAAAACTTAATATTGGAACAATTACAGGTTTATTTATTGCAATTGGAATATTTTTTATTGCAAATAGAGTAATTGAAGTAAATATTGAAAATAGACACCTTTTAGAAATAAATACTTTTTTTATAGCTTGGTTACTATGTTATATACATAGTTTTTTAAGACAAAGCAAAAAAGCGTGGATTGAGCAGATGATTATAACATCAATTATCTATTTTTCTATTCCAATTTTAAATGCATTATTTTGGACAAAAGATTTTCTAAATAGAGAAATAATGTATTTTTATTTTGATTTATTCTTTATTTTAACTGCTATTGTATTTGCAATTGGTTCATATTTTTTAATAAGAAATTCAAAAAAAGGTTTAAAATGACAGTGAGTGCATATATACTATACATAGCTTTAATTTTTTTAAGTATTAGCATGAATAAACACTATAAAGTAGTAATTAGTACTAATGTAAACAAAAACTACCAAATTGCATCAAAATTATTAGGAAATGCTCTTTTAATAATCAGTTTAGTTTTATTTATTAAAACTACTGGATTATCTCTTGGAATTACTTATTTTTTTGGATTTTTAGCACTTTTTATAATAATTATTGCTCTGTTTTTAACATATAAACCAAAACTACTAATATTTACTATATTTGTTTCTTTTTTATTTTGGGTATTAATAAAGTTTTTACTTAATTAATACCTTTATTTTTGATATCAATTTTAATATTGATTATCAAAATATCATTTTTCTATCATTATGTCTTACTACAATTATAAAATCACAAATACACAAGGGGAATTAAATGAACATAAAAAAACATTTTATTACTTCATTGGCTTTAGTAAGTTCTATTACTGTACTAAATGCTAATAATACAAAATTAAATGATGTAACTGTAGTAAGTGCTTCTGGAATTGAGCAAAATATTGCTGATGCAGCAGCTACAATTTCAGTTATTACAAAAGAAGAGTTAGAAAAGAAATCTTTTACAGATGTTACAGATGCATTGAAAAATGTACCTGGTTTATATGTTAATGGTGGTGGTTCAAACCAAAGTATTAGTATAAGAGGTATGGCAAAAGATTATACACTGTTTTTAATTGATGGAAAACCTATGCAAGGAAATGATACTTTTAGTCCAAATGGTAGTTTAAGCGGTGCGCCAATAAACTTTTTACCATCAATTGATAGTATTGAAAGAATTGAAATTATTAGAGGTCCAGCCTCATCACTTTATGGTTCAGATGCAATGGGTGGTGTAATTAATATCATCACAAAAAGAAATACAAATAAAGTTACTGCAAATATTTCAACAGAGTATATAAAAGCTGATTCATCAAATAAAGTAAATAATGACTCTATTCAAACAAATGCATATATTAGTTTACCTTTGATAGAAAATTTATTATCAGTATCAATTAATGGCTCAATACTAAACCAAGATGAGAGTAACTTTAAAAGTTCAGGTGCATTAAAAGCAGGTAGTGATCCAGATTTTGAAAGAAAAAATATAGGAACAAAATTTACATTAACTCCTGATAAAAATAATACAATAACAGCATCTTATGATTATAGAGTTCAAGAAAGAACTTCTAATCCAGGAAAAAGTATTTCAAAAACTTATATTGATAGAAAAGGAAATCTTGTAGAGAATGAAGTATCTCATCAAAAATCAGTAAATTATGCATATAGCCTTATGCATCAAGCAAACTATGATAAATTTCTTATAAACTCATATATCAATTATGAAAAAGCAAAAAACAATTCAAGAGTTAATGAAGCAACAGGAAATGGTATTGAGTTTGAAACTCTTACTTTTAATACTCAAGGAACATATTTCTTTGATAAAAACACAACTTCTATAGGATTTAATTATAAAGATGAAACTCTTGAAGATGGAGCAACAAGTTCACTTGATGATAGCATAGTAGAAATGAATAGATATCAATACTCTTTCTTTGCTGAGAATGAATGGTCAATTACACAAGATTTAGCTTTAACACTTAGTGGTAGATATGATGATAATGAAGCTTTTGGAAGTAATTTTAGTCCAAAAGCATATGCGGTTTATCATTTAACAGATAAATTTACTTTAAAAGGTGGAGTAACAGCAGGTTATAAAGCACCTTCATTAAGACAAGCTGCTCCTGATTTTGCAGGAATATCAAGAGGTGGTGTTATGATTGGTAACCCTGATTTAGAACCAGAAGAGAGCTTAAACTATGAAGCAGGATTAGCTTACAATGATTATGATTTAGGATTAAAAGCTAGTTTAGTAGCTTTTCATACGAAATTTGAAGATAAGATTCAAAGAACAGGTAAAATATGTCCACCAAACCAACCTTGCACATACAAAGGAACCTCTTATGAACCTCATAAATATGGGTATACAGCTTATGAAAATGTTGATGAAGCTGAGATTGAGGGTATTGAATTGACAACAGATTATAATATTACAGATAATTTATTATATAGACACTCATATACATATACAAAATCTGAGCAAAAATCAGGGGATAATAAAGGAAGACCTTTAAATGATATTTCAAAACATATGTTTAATGCTGGACTAGATTGGGAAGCAACAGGAAAACTTAATCTTTGGACTCAAGTAAACTATAGAAGTAAAACAGCAGGAGAAATCTCAAGAAGTGGTGAATTAAATAAACAACCATCATATACATTTGCTGATGCTGGATTAGTGTATGATGTTGCAAAAAATATCATTTTAAAAGCAGGGATTTATAATCTAACAAATAAAGAAGTAACTACAGATGATGGTTATGACAATGTTCTAGATGGAAGAAGATATAGCTTCTCAATGCAACTAAAATTCTAATATTTTAATAAAGTAAAGAAGAGTATTCTTCTTTACTTTAACCTTCACTATTCATATCTTAAAGCATCAATAGGATTTAATCTTGCAGCTTTTCTAGCTGGAAAATATCCAAAAATCACACCAATTAATGTAGAAAATATAAAAGCAATTATAATAATTTGAGTATTAATTATAAAAGGCAATTCCATAAAATGAACTGCAAAATATCCAATTGATATACCTAAAACTATTCCTATAATTCCACCAAGAGTAGATAAAACTATAGATTCAACTAAAAACTGTAATAAAACTTCGCTTTCCATAGCTCCAATTGCAAGCCTTGTTCCTATTTCCCTTGTTCTTTCTGTAACTGAAACTAACATTATATTCATAATACCTATTCCACCTACAAGTAAAGAAATAGCTGCAATTGAGCCTAAAAGATAAGTTAGCATTTTTGTTGTAGAAGTCATAGTTGAGAGTAAATCTTGCATATCTCTTATATAAAAGTTATTCTCTTCTGATTTTTTTATAGCTCTTCTTTCTTGCATTAATAAAGTGATATCTTTTTTTGCTTGTTTAATATTTTTACTTTCATTAATTGAAATTAAAATTGATTTAATATCTTTATTACCTTGTATTTTTCTTTGAAACATTTTTAAAGGTACTACAATAATCTCATCTTGATCTCTTCCAAATGCAGCTGCACCTTTTGATTTTAAAACACCTATTACTGTACAAGCAAAGCTGTTAAGTCTTACTTTTGCACCAAGAGGATCTTGATTATCAAAAAGCTGTTTTACAATAGTTGTACCTAAAATACAAGAAGTTTGTCCAAAATTTAATTCATTTTCATCAAACGCTCTTCCACTTTTTAATATCCAATCTTTAATAACAAAATAATCATTACTTGTTCCTATAATACTTGTTGTATAACTTTTATTTGAATATATTGCATTAACCAAGCTACTATTTTCAGCTGCAATTGCTTTTATATTAACAATTTGATTTTTTATAGCATCTATATCTACTTGTTTAAAAGCTCTTGCACTATTATCACTTCTTGGTTTTCCTCTTCTTTCTTGCCCTACTCTTAAAGTTAACATATTTGTTCCAAGCTTTGATATATTTTCTTGAACATTTGCAGTTGTTCCATCTCCAATCATTACCATAGCAATTACAGAAGTAACTCCAATTACAATTCCTAAAATTGTTAAAATTGACCGTAATATATTTCTTTTTATCTCTTTTAAAGCTATTAAAAAGGCATTTAGTAACATTATTTATATCCTTTTTTAAGAGTCTTTTCTATATGCCCATCTCTAAAGTATATAACTCTATTTGAGTATTTTGCCATCTCTTCTTCATGGGTTACCATAATAATAGTAATTCCTAACTCTTCATTTAGATGTTTTAATAAATCCATTATCTCAATACTTTTTATACTATCAAGATTTCCTGTTGGTTCATCTGCTAATAAAACTAAAGGATTTGTTACAATTGCTCTAGCAATTGCCACACGCTGTTGTTGTCCACCTGAAAGCTGAGCTGGAGTATGATGAATAACACTTCCTAGTCCAACTTTATTTAAAGCTTCAATAGCAAGTTCTTTTCTTTTTTTAGTAGAAACTTTTCTATATATTAAAGGTAATTCTACATTTTCTAAAGCACTAGTTCTTCCAAGAAGATTAAAACCTTGAAATACAAAACCTAAATAGTTTCTTCTAATAAGTGCCATTTGATTTCGATTTAACTTTTCTACATTTATTCCATCAAAAAGATACTCTCCACTTGTAGGAAAATCTAAACATCCAATCATATTCATAGAAGTTGATTTTCCACTTCCACTTGCACCCATTATTGATACAAATTCACCTTTTTTTATACTAAGACTAACTTTGTTTAAAGCATATGTTTTGGCTTCTGCTTTTCCATATGTTTTAACAATATCTTTAAACTCTATTATTGTTTTATCATCATTCATTAAATGCTCTTTTGAGAAATAACAACTTCATCATCAACTTTTAAAAGATTTGATTCAATACTTGTAAATCTTCCATCTGTTTGTAAAACTTTTACTCTTAGTTTTTTTAACTTATTATTTTCTAAAATATAGACTGTTTTATAAGATAAGCCTGCTAATTCTTTAGATTTTTTACTTTTTCTATCTCTTCTAAAAGGTCCTGTTAAACTCATACTTTTCTTTTTAACTTGTTCAATTTCACTTGGTTCAAATCTTAAAGCACTATTTGGAACAAGTAATTTATCTTTTAACTCAGTTGTAATAATATTTGCAGAAGCAGTCATCCCTGGTCTTAATAAAAGTTTTGCGTTATTTACTAAAGCTACTGTTTCATAAGTAACTACTCCACTCTCTTCTACAGGATTAAATCTTACTTGTTTTATTTTTCCTTTAAAAATCTCTTTTGGATATGCATCAACTGTAAAAGTTACATCCAAACCCTCTTTTATGTTTGCAACATCAGCTTCATCAATACTTACAATTAAATCCATTTTTGACAAATCTTTTGCAAGGGTAAAAAGTGTTGGTGTTGACATAGAAGCAGCAACTGTTTGTCCTACTTCAACTGCTTTGTTTAAAACTATTCCATCAATTGAAGATTTTACTACTGCTTTATCCAAATTTTCTTGGTCTGTTTTTAAATTATATTCAGCTTGCATAACTTTTGCTTTTGCTGCTTCATATGAAGCTTTTGAACTCTCATATGAAAACATCGAATCATCTAAATCATTTTTTGAGGGATATTTTCCCTTTGATTGCTCAAACATCTTAAGCATTCTTTCATAATTTAGCTTTTTATTTTTAACATTTACTTCACTCTCTTTTAGGTTTGCTTTTGAGATTGCAAGTGAAGCTTTTGAACTATCAACATGGGATTTTAATTTAGTCGTATCAAGTTTAGCCAAGACCTGCCCTACTTTAACCTTATCATTAAAATCAACATAAATCTCTTTTATAGTTCCAGATACTTCTATTCCAATATCTACACTATTTGTTGGATTTAAATTCCCTGTAGCCATAACAGATATTTGTAAATCACCCTTTTTTATTTTTTGTGTAATATAAGATATTTCTTGATTTTTATTGTCATTTTTCAATATAAAAAAATAGTAAGAAATAGCCAAAATAATAATAACTATAGCTATTAAATAAATATTTTTTTTCTTAGAACTATTACTTTTTGAATGTGCATTTAATTGCTCTTGTAAAGTTGAATCCATTAGTTATTTGCCTTTATTTGAAAGTATAATTTTGCATATTCAAGTTGCATATCTATATTATTTATTGCTAAATCATACTCATTTATTTTTTTTGTATTTTTTAATATTTCTAAATCATATTTTGAAGACATTCCAGCTTGACTTGAAACTTGATTTATTTGTATTAAATCATCATACAACTCTATATTTTCATTTATTATTTTGTTGTAGTTTTTATAAGTTTGTATTTTTGTTAAAGTTTCATCAAACTCTTTTTGTATTTGATTTTTTAAATCAATAAGATTAATTTTTTGTTTAAGTGATTCTAACCTTAACTTTTCTAAAGTTGCTTTTTTATTTATATCATATAAAGGCATTGATAAACTCAAACCAATAGAACCAGAGTTATTATCATCACGATTATTAGAGATTAAATCTTCATTTTCACTATATGATAAATTTGTAGATAAAGTTACCTTTGGTAAATAACTTGCTTTTTGCTTCTTATATGAAGTGTTTGCTAAATTAGCCAATGAGTCTTCATAAAGTAATTGGATATTTTTCTTTATATAATCACTCTTATTTATATTTGAAAAATCAATCAATTTTATTTCTTGATACTTTAACTTAGTATATTTTTCTAAAATTAATTTTTGTTTTTTTAATGAATTTTTTAAATTAACATTTTCTTTATACTGATTATTTTTTGCCATTATTGCATTATTTAACTCAATAATATCACTTTTGCCATTTTCATATTGAATCTTTTTTAAAATAAGTTCAATCTCTTTATTTTTTAACTCATAATCACTTTGCTCTAATTGTATATTGATTTTTTTTATTTGTAATAAAGTTTCATATACTGTTTGTAAAATTTGATTATTTTCATTTTGCCAATTTAAAAAATCTGATTGCAATTTTTCATTTGCATACTTAATAGTAAACTCAATTCCTCCAGACTCATATATACTTTGAGTAAAACCTAAAGAAACTGTTTTATTTAATTTATCACTTTCATCACTAAATGAATGACTTCTATTAATATTTGAGCTAATATTAATAGGAGAAATCCATTGATTTTTTGATTTTTCATGGTCTTGTTTTATTATCTTTTCATCTAAACTTCTTAACTGTTTTTTCTCTTTATTTAAAATATCTAAGTTTTGAGCATGCAAGTATAGACTTAAGAAACTACTTAATAGTAATATCTTTTTCAATTCATCTCCTTTATGAATAGTAATTATAAGTAAGCACTCTAAACCATTATTAAATCATAGTTTAATGGTTTATTAATAACACTAATAATGAGTATTTATATCAATAAATACAAAGAGTAATAACTTAAACTAAAGCTTATAAAAGCTTTAGTTTTACTTTTTTATAAAATCAAGTCTACAACTTCTTGTTTCTTCTAAAATTGCTTGAGATAAGACCTCATCTTCTATAATAACATGCTCAATATGTAATCTTTCTAACTCTTTTGCTTCACTTTTTCTTCCAACTTTTACTATCGTTTTTGTATTATGTGTCAAGTCATCAATTACTTCACATATTAGTGTTAATTTTTCAGGGTTATCAATTGCTACTACAATTGCTGCTGATTCTTTTATGTTTATTGATTGAAGTATTGTTTTACTAGCAGCATTTCCAAAAATTATAGGTTCATTTTTATCTTTTCCTATTTTGTAATACTTCATATTATGTTCAACTATTACATAGTTTCTATGTTCAGCTTTTAATTTTTCAACTACTTCTTGACCTAAATGTCCATAACCAATCACTACAATATGACCTTTTGTATCATCAGCTATTTGCATACTATTTACTATTTGCATTGTATCCTCAGGTAATATTCTAGCTGCAATTGAAGATAGATTTTTTAATACCAATGGAGTTAAAAGCATTGAAATAACTATTGTTACAATTAAAATTTGTGAATATGTTGGGTCAATTAAAGATTTACTTCTTGCTAATTCTAAAACTGCTAGAGAAAATTCACCTATTTGAACTAAAGATAAAGCTGTTTTAAATGCAACTCTTTTTGTATCATCAATTCTTACAAGTAAATAAATAATTATATATTTTAAGCCTAATAAAACAGGAAGTAAAATTAAAATAGTAAAAATATGTTCAGCTATTACTGAAAAATTAATTTGCATTCCAACTGTTATAAAAAATACTCCTAAAAGAAGATTTCTAAAAGGAACTAAGTCAGCTTCTACTTGATGCTTAAATTTTGTTTCACTAATCATCATACCAGCAATAAAAGCTCCTAATGAGTGTGAAAAACCAAAATAATAAGCCATATGAGAAGCTCCAATTGCTACTAATAAAACAGAAGCAACAAAAAGCTCTTCTGATTTAGATTCACTAACATACTCAAAAAAAGGTTCTAATAGATATTTACCAGTTACATAAAGAAGCAAAATTAAAATAAAAGCAGCAACTGTTGTTTCAAATATTATATTTGCAATAGATTTACTATCATCCATACTAAAAATTGAAATCATAAGCAAAATAGGAATTACTCCTATATCTTGCATAATTAAAATACCTAAAACTCTTCTTCCATAAGGCTTTTTAATATCTCCACTTTCATTATAAATTTTTAATACTATTGCAGTTGAAGAGAGTGATAAGGCAGCCCCTATTACTAAAGAGGTTTTATAATCAAAGCCAAGTATATACATACATACTAAAAAAACAAAAACAGTTGTTACAACTATTTGCAAACCACCTGTTACAAGTACCTCTTTTTTCATTTTATTTAAATGGTCAATTGAAAACTCTAAACCAATTGTAAACATTAAAAAAACTATACCAAACTCTGCTATTTCTTTTAAATCATGATTATTAACAGCATTATGTAAATCAAATAAATAAGCAATAATCGTACCTGTTGCAATATACCCTATAATAGTTGGAAGATTAAATCTTTTTAATAAAAGATTTACCATAACTGCAATAAATATTGTCCAAACGATAATCCCTAACATCTATTTTCCTATAATTTGTTTATAATACATTTGCTTATAGCCCTCAAGCCTTTTTTTATAAGCTGAGTTTAACATAGCATTTTTTGAATCTAAAAAATCAATTGCTAAACACTCTTGCCCATCTCTTCCAATTCTTCCTAAATACTGAATAAGTCTTCCATAATATGAAATTGGTGTTGCAAAAAGTATTGTATTTAAATGAGGAAAATCTATGCCCTCTCCAAAATATGAAGTAGTTGCAAGTACCAAATTTTTTGTTTTAACTTGCTTCATATTTTCATCTTGTTCTTTTTTATTCATGCTTCCATGAATACAAACATAATCAATACCTTCACTACTTAACAAATCCTCAAGTACTTTTAAATGTTCTATTCTATCGCTTAAAACTAAAATTTTTCTTGTAATAAAAGTTTTGATTTGTTCCAAAATCAAAGAATTACGATTTTTATCTATACATAGTTCATTTATTAATGTTGCATAATTATCTGCATTACTTTCAAAATCTGTTCTAATTACTTTTAATCTATTTAAACTTGTTTTCTTTTTTACATGCTCATATGATATATCACCTAGTTGTTGAAATAAAATAGGATCTAATCCATCTTTTCTTTTAGGTGTTGCACTAAGACCTAGGATATATTTTCCATGAAACTGCTTAATTATTTGTTCAAAAGTTACAGCTGGAATATGGTGACACTCATCTACTATTACAAAAGAATAATCATTTATAATATCAGGATCATTTTTCAAACTTTGCATTGTTGCAACGTCAATTTGACCTGTTAATTTATTTTTTCCTTTTCCTAAGTAACCTATATCTTTTTTATCATATTTAAAATAATCCACAAATCTTTGAATCCATTGTGTTAACAACATATTTTTATTAACAATAATTAAAGTACTACAAGCTCTAAGCTCTATCATCTTTGCACCAATTAAAGTTTTTCCAAAACCAGGAGGTGCAACACAAATAGAAAAATCAGTTTTTAATATATTATCAATTGCATCTTGCTGTTCATCTCTTAGTGTAAAAACCACTTTTTTTGTTTGAATTTTTTCAAAATATTTTTTATCATCAAGTAGATATTTAATACTATTTGTCTTAAAAAAATCCAATGTTTTATAAATAAGTCCCCTTGGAAGTTTTAAATACTTTTCATCTTCTTCATAATTTTTTATAACTCTTGGAGTATTATATAGTGGTTTTCTAAGACTTAAAAGTACTTTTATTTGAGGGTTTTCAAAACTAGCAAAACTTTTTAGTTTATTTATTAAGCCTTTTGATAAATCTTTTGTTGGAATATATAAAAAATCATAAATTATAAGTTTTAACTCAAAACTTGGAAATATTATCTCTTCAAAAGTTGTTTCATCAAAACTTTTTATTTTCTCTTCTTGACATAAAGGTATAACTTGTTGTTTTTTTACCTTTGCAACGTTATTTAGGACACTCCATTGATCATCATAAACTTTTGAAGTATTAATATCAATAAAAACTGTTTGATTGTTTTTTCTATAATTTAAATGAAGAGGTAAAGTAATATATGAACCTAAATTTGCCTTTGTAGCAAACTGTTCTTTAGGAAAAATCTTTGCAGTTATATTTGCTCTTCTTAAGATTTCATTTGCAAATAAATTTGCCATTTTTGCACTAATTTTTTCTTCAAAAAATATCCAAGCTTTTAAACTATCAAATGGTGTAATTTCATAATATGCTCTAATATTTAAAGAGTTTAAAGTTATTTGTAACTTAAACTTATCCTCATCTAAAAGTTCAAATACAACATATTTACAAGAATTAGAATGATCTATTACATATGTTGCTATATCATTTAAACCTCTTAGATGAAGCTCAATCTCTTGGTTTGTTAAAGGTATAAAATCCTCACCCTTAAAAGTT
This sequence comes from Malaciobacter canalis, assembly GCF_008000835.1. Lineage (GTDB taxonomy): Bacteria > Campylobacterota > Campylobacteria > Campylobacterales > Arcobacteraceae > Malaciobacter > Malaciobacter canalis. The sequence goes on along the minus strand of NZ_CP042812.1, from coordinate 558,841 downwards.
TGTGTTACAGGAAAATATTTTTGTTTTTTATTATCTTTGCTAATCCATTTTTTAGCATAAATATCAAATCTATTTACAAATAATGATTTGAAAAGTTCAATTTTCTCATTTTTTGAAAAAGATTTATTTAGCTTTTTTTCATTTTGAAGTTGAGCCTCTAAATATTTTATTTGCTCTTCAATACTTCTTTTTTGATTATAAAGCTGTTCTAATCTTTCACGAATTTTTATCATGTGTAATTGGTTTTGGTGATACTATAATATTATTAATTTTTTGCTCAATTTCACCATATCTACTTGTAAGTTTTGAGCCTTTTCTAATACCTTGCCCTTCGAATTTTCCTTCTTCTTCAATTACTAATTCATTATATTTTATTTCACCTATTACTTTTCCTGAAGATAATACATGAACTTCATTGCAATCTATTTTTCCATCAAATAATCCACTAACAATTAAATTATTTGCTTTTATATCTCCAATTACTTCACCTGTTTGACCAATTGTAATTACATCAGCTTCTAAAATAACACCTTCAAATTTACCATCAATATGTACAGTACCTTCTGTACTTATTCCACCAATAATGCAAGTGCCTGAAGCAATTACTGTTGCACTATTTTCTTGTGATCGCTTATTAGTTTTACCAAAGATTCCCATGGAATTCTCCTTTGTTTTTTAAAAATCATGTCATAATTTTTCATATTCCACTTTATGAAATAATAAGGACTAATTATCTTTACTCCATATCTAATTTCATAATGTAAATGAGGTCCTGAACTTGTTCCACTATTTCCACTAAGCCCAACTAACTCACCTTTTCTTATAACTTGTCCTAATTTAACTTTTGTTTTATTTAAATGTGCATAAACAGTTTGGAAACCGTATCCATGCATAATTTTAACAACTCTTCCAAAACCACCCCTATCTCTTGATTGAACATAACTTACAACCCCATCAGCAGTTGCATAAACTTCTGTTCTCATTCTAGCTCTTAAATCAATACCTCTGTGAAACTTCTTTTTTTTAGTTATGGGATGTGTTCTATATCCATAACTTGAAGTTATCACTGTCTTTTTTAAAGGACTTCCATTTGGAATTATTTTTAACATAAAAACTTTTTCAACTGTAGTCATAGTTGCTAAAGTTGCTCTTTTTATAGGACCTGCATCATCATCTTTTTTTATTCCTATTATCTCTTCAAGATGATCAAGTTTTGAACTTAACTCTTCTATATCATCAACTTTACCTTTTATTTGATTAGAGTAAAAACTATTTTGAGCTAATAACTCTTTCTCTTTTTTTTCTAAAGATAAAATTTGTTCTTCTTTAGTCTGTTTTACTTGTGTTATTTCTTTATTTAAATATGAAATCAACCAAAAACTGCTCCCTAAAACCACTACTGCAACAACTATAAAAATTTTAAGAAATTTTCTAACAAATTGATGTATATTATATGACTTTGTTCCACTTACATCTGATACTGTAATAATTAATCTATTTTTCATCAACACCTAAAAAACCTAAAAATTTTTCTACTACTAAAAAAGAACCAAATACTAAATACTCTTTATCTTTTTTTAGTTCAAGATTAAAACTTGCCATTATATTGTAACTTTTACAAATTTCTAATAAATTCAGTTTATCTACAATTCTTTTATCATCAATTTCAATAATAATTACTTCATCAATTATAGGTTTTAAAACTCTTAAAACCTCTTTATAATCTTTATCTTTATAAGAATTGTATATTAATGTAATTTTTTTATCTTTAAAATGCTCTTTTAAAGCTCTTGCAGCTAAAGGATTATGTCCAACATCAATAGTGATATTAGATGCAATCTTTTCACATCTTCCTTTTAAATTTACATCATCAAATAACTTTAAATCAATATCTATATTTAAAAACTCTAAACATGAAATCACTAAATGTAAATTATTTATTAAATATCTAGGAAAATCAATACTAAAACTATATTCATCAAAATCTTCTACAAAAGCAATATTTATTTGTTTATTAAACTCATTATTAATCTCTTCTTTAACTTTTAAAGCACTCTTTTTTACACTTTCATGTATTTGATAGCCAACAATCATCTGCTTATCACATGCACGCATTTTAGTTCTTGCTATTTCTTCAACACTATTACCTAAAAAAGATTGATGGTCTAAATCAATTGTTGTTATTAAACTAAGACTATTCTCTACTACATTAGTTGCATCAAACTCTCCACCAAGTCCTGCTTCTAAGATTATATAATCAGATTTTGAACTAATATATAATGCAAGTAAAGTTGTGTATTCAAAATATGTAAGTTTTTCTAAAAGTTGTAAATCAAGTATATTTTGTATTTTTTTATGTGCATTTTCAAGCACTTCATTATTTACATCGTTTCCGTTTAGCCATATTCTTTCATTGAAATTAATAATATGTGGTGAGCTATAATGAACTACATTGAAATTTTTTTTATGTAAATAATGAGCTAAAAATCTTCCTGTACTACCTTTACCATTTGTTCCAACAATATGAATTACATATGGTAAATCAATATAAGTTTTTAGACACTCCCAAGAGTTTTTAACTGTTGAGAAGTCTATTTTGTCATAATAAAGGGTTTTGTACTTTAAAAACCCTTCTAAATCAATATCTTTCAAATTTTCTTGCATTATTTAATCTACTTTTTAAAAGAGTAAACTGCAATTTTTGAGATAACCTCTTCTAAAGCTTTTGAAGCCGCACTTTTAATTGCTTCAAATCTTTTTGTATCTGTTATTGTTGTTCCCTCAATAGAAAACTCATGAGTTCCAGATACATTAAATGAATTATTGTATTCACTATTTTCATATCTTACATTTATATTTACATTTGCTCTATAAAGCTTCGTAAAACCTTGTTTATCATAATCTAGTTCATTCATAGATACACTACCAAGTCTTAAATAAATAATCGTATCTGCTTCATCTTTATTTGTAACTAGTTTTGCATCTAGCCTATGTACTAAAAGTTCATTCATTGCATCTTTGATTAAAACCGAGTTTTTTGGATCTTTTAAATTTACAAATAAATCAACAAATACATTTCCTTTAATTTGTTGTTTTGCATAATAACTTGAAGGCTTATATCCACACCCTACTAAAATAGATATTACAAAAAATGAAATTAGTACTAATAGACTCTTTTTCATTACTAACCTTTTATTACTAAATTAACCAATTTATTTGGTACTACAATTTCTTTTATTATTTCTTTATTTTCAATCCACTTTAAAGCAACTTTTTTTGCTTCTACTAAAATATCTTCTTTTGATGTATTAGGAGCTACTTCAATTTCACATCTTTTTTTACCATTTATTGTAACTGCTAAAACTATTGAATCAAGAGAAAATACTTCTTCTTTTATTTTTATTTCACTATGAAAATTTTCTTTATCAAATAACTTATCTGATAATTCCCAACAAGTATGAGGAATAATAGGTTCTAAAATATTTGTCAAAATATAATATCCCTCAGCCCAAACCAACTCATTTTCTTGAGATTGTAAGGCATTTAAAGCTTCCATAGCTCCTGCTATTAATGTATTAAAAGTATAAGTTTTTGTAAATACATCATTTGCTCTTTTCAATGCTTCATAAACTTTTTTTCTTGCTTCTTTTTCAGGTTTTGATAAAGAAGAGTGTTCAATATTTGCAAAATTACTAGCTGCTTCATTTGTAACATGAGAACTTCTTTGAACAAACTTTTTAATAAACTTAAATGCTCCATCAACAGCACTGTCATTCCACTCTAACTCTTTTGTTGGAGGCGCAGCAAAAAGAATAAAAAGTCTTGCAGTATCAGCACCATACTTTTCTACAATAGAATCAGGGTCAACTACATTTCCTTTTGATTTAGACATTTTTGCACCATCTTTAAGAACCATTCCTTGAGTAAGTAACTGTTTAAATGGTTCTCTTGAATTTATGTATCCTAAATCATTTAATACTTTTGTAAAAAATCTTGCATAAAGTAGATGTAAAATTGCATGTTCAATTCCACCAATATATTGGTCAACATCCATCCAATAATCAGCATCCTTTTTAGAAATACCCTCTTTTTGCCATTTTTTATGATTTGTAGCGTATCTTAAAAAATACCAAGATGATTGAACAAATGTATCCAAAGTATCTGTTTCTCTTGTTGCTTCTTTTCCACATTTAGGACAAGTACATTTTTTCCAAGATTCATGGGTATCTAAAGGATTTCCTTTCCCTGTTATTTCAACATCTTCTGGTAATGCAATTGGTAGATTTTCTATTTTTTCAGGTACTAAACCACAATCATCACAATGTACAAAAGGAATTGGAGCTCCCCAATATCTTTGTCTTGATACTCCCCAATCTCTTAATTTATAATTTATTTGTTTTTTACCAATTGAGTTTTGTTCAAAGTGATAAATAATTGCTTTTTTAGCTTTATTACTTTTAAGTCCTGAAAAACTTTCAGAGTTTATCAATTCTCCATATTCAGTATAAGCTTCACTTGGATTATCAATAATACCATCAGTTCCAACAATCACTTGTTTAATTGGTAAGTTATACTGTTTTGCAAACTCAAAGTCTCTTTGATCATGTGCAGGAACTGCCATAACAGCACCTCCACCATATGATGCAAGTACAAAATTTGCAACCCAGACAGGAATAGATTCACCTGTTAATGGATGTATCACATCAATTTCTAAAGAAACACCTTCTTTAGGCATAGCTGCTCTATCTCTTTCACTCACTTTTTGCATTGCTTTAATAGCATTTATTTTATTTTCTGGAAGTAATTTATTATCAATAATATATTTTACAATAGGATGTTCTACTGCTAAAGCTGAATATGAAACTCCATAGATTGTATCAGGTCTAGTTGTAAATACCTCAAATGAACTAAATTGCTTATCTAATTTGTAGTGAGACTCTTTTGAAAGTTCTAGTTCAAACTCTAAACCTTCACTTCTTCCAATCCAGTTTTCTTGCATTGTTAAAACTTGACTTGGCCAAGAACCATCTAAAGTTTTTAACTCATCAAGTAACTCTTGTGCATATTTTGTAATAGCTACATAATATCCTGGCATCTCTTTTTGTTCTACAGGAGTATCACATCTCCAACAACATCCCTCTTCTACTTGTTCATTTGCTAAAACTGTATGACAAGGCTCACACCAATTTACAGTAGTTGATTTTCTATATAAAAGTCCTGCTTCATACATTTTGATAATAAACTCTTGTTCCCATTTTGTATAAAGTTCATCAGATGTAGCAAACTCTTGATTTTCAGAAAAAGATAATCCTAAAGCTCTCAACTCATTTCTCATATAATCAATATTTTCATAAGTCCATTTTTTAGGATGAAGTTTGTGTTTTATTGCAGCATTTTCAGCAGGCATTCCAAAACTATCCCATCCAATTGGATGTAATACATTATAATCTGCTTTTCTAAAATACCTAGCAAAAGCATCTCCTAAACAGTAGTTTCTAACATGCCCCATATGAATTCTACCACTTGGATATGGGAACATACTTAAAATATATTTTTTTTCTTTTTTCGTATCTTCACTTGGTTCAAAACTATTGTTTTCGCTCCAATATTGTTGCCATTTTTTTTCTATATCTTGTGGATTATATTCCATTAATAAATATCCTTACTTTCGCTTTTTGCACTCTCAATTAGTGCTAATGCTATTGAGAAAAGATTTGCCACAACTGCACCTATTGCTAATGCAATTGATAATCTTTCATCACCCGTAAAAGTCAATACCATAAACGCAGGAATTAAGTGTAAATCTGCAACTAAAGAACTTGCTAAGAGTTCTGCTGCTAAAAGATTTTTTACACCAATTTTTAAAATAGTTGATATTACGTTTACACCTGCTGCTAAAAACAGTGCAACTGCATTTGGTTCATAGATAAAACCTGCTGTTGTTGTGAGTGACATGAGTGAGAAAAATATATAAGTAACCTTGCCCCAATCCATATTAATCCTTTGATTTTCTATTTTAATTGAAGCAAATATGATATCTAAAAAAGTATAAAATGAGGCTTTTATACTTAATTAGAACAGAAGTAAAAAAAAGTTATTGCTTGTCTTTTTTTCTATTTTTGATACTTTGAAAAAATCTTACAATTAGATATAACATTACAAGCTTAATAACAATTTGAAAAATTGTATATATACCAAATCTGTTAAATTCAAGTTCAAATGGATTGATTATATTATGAAATAATAAATTAAAAGTTACATCATCTGTTAAATAAAAATATATTCCAAGTAAAAAATACATTACTAAAAATAAAAACTGTTGTCTTCTCATTTGAATTACACTATAAACAAAATGCCAAACAAAGAAACTTACAAAACTTGCTATTAATAACTCTCTAAAAATACCTTTTTGAATATGAATAACATACTCTCTTGCTGTAGGTAAATAATAAAACTCAATAATTGAAGATATAATCTCTAAAATAAATATCCATGTTAAGGCTAAATACCAATCAGTACCATTTTTTGAAGTATATTTATCAAAATTATATAAAAACCCTTTTTTTTGTAAAACTGCTTCGCTCATTTATTATTCTCCTTTTGTTGTATCTATTTTATTAAAAAAACAATTAAAATAAACCCAAGTGAAAAAAAAGAGAATATTTATATTTAAATTCTATTTTCTTCTTGTATTTTGTCTTATTGAAATTATGAATTGATATATTAAAAATGCAATGATAATTTTAAATAAAAGTTGTATTACATCTAAAGTATCACCACTTGTCATTACTGTAAATGGATTTACTGTATTTGTAAATAATACAAACTTTATATCATGGGTAGTATATAAATATATTGGAAGTAAAGAACTAACTATAAATACATAAACTGCTCTATTTACTTTTACAACTGCTGCAATAAAAAAACTCACACTTAATATTATAAAAGTACCTAATAAAAATATATAATATTTATAATTCATATTTAATGCTATCTTATCAATTATTACATTATGTTCTGTAAATAAAGAGTAATCATACAATGAAGATATAAGTCCCACAATTAAGATACATAAAAATGCAGTAATCCAACTTTGAGAGTGATTTGAAGAGATACCATGAATTTTAAAAATCAACCAATCGAAAATATTCTTACCTTTTTTTATATCTTTAGATAATTCATCTTCTCTTTTTTCATCTCAATTGCATAAAATTTATTTGCTTCAATAATATTGTTTTGCTGTTCAAAAGAGTCTTTTATAATTCTTGCAGTTTCTCTATCATTTTTTCTAAAGTTAATATTTATATTTAAATAGTTATTAATTGATTTAAAATCTGCATAAGGGATATTAACTTTATTTTTAAAAGTTGTATTTTTAAAATTAACCTTATTTTTAAAAACTCCATACTTTAACTCTAATCTTTTATTAAAAAAGCTATTTTCTAAATTAAGAAACCCATTAAATATAGTTTTATAAAATGAACATTTTTCTTGAAAAAAACAATTATTAAATGTTATGTCACCATCAATTAAACAATGTTCTAAATTTAAGCCTTTAACAAAGGTGCAGTTTTTCAAATATATTTTACTTTTAAAATCAATGGATTTAATGATAATTTCACCATAAAAAGTGCACTCTTTAAAATAAATATTTTTTTTTAAAAGTAGCTTCCAAATTTTATGAATTTTTTTATTGGGGAAGATAACTTTATAAATTTCTATATCACTATTTGAATGTCTTTTTTGGTTTAATACATTCTTATAAAATGTTTAAAAAAAAAACTCTATACATCGCCTACTCAAAATAATCTTTTTCTTTTCACAATGTAAAATACATTTATCACTATCTCCAAAATTTTCTAAACTACAATTTTCAATATTACACATTTATACTCTTTAAATAAACTATTGGATTTATTATATTCAAATTGCCCTTTGGAGTCTTTTATTAATTCTTTTATAAAAAGTAAAACAAAAAATCATGAGCAGAAATGAAAATTACGCTATATAAATAAAAAAATATGAAGGAGCTTACTGAAGTAAGTGACTGAGTAGTTTTTTTGTTTTGAAGTAGTATAGTTTTAAAAAGGACTGTTTAGAAGCTATAGCTTCTAAACTGTTCCTTTTTCATACATGGCTCTTATTTTTTCTTTCTCTTTTTGTCTTTTAACTTTTTCAGCTTCTTTAGCTCTAAAGTCTGCAATAGAGAACTTTAATTGAACTAAGAATGATGCTGCTATAAATATAGATGAATAAGTACCTACTACAATACCTACAAGTAATGTAAAGGCAAATCCATGGATTATCTCACCACCAAATGCAAACAGTGTTGCAACAACAAAGAAAGTTGTCAATGAAGTAAGAGTAGTTCTTGATAAAGTCATACTAACAGATTCATTTACAATTTTTTCAAGGGCTGTTTCTTTAGAAGATTGAACCCCTTCTCTAATTCTATCAAATACAATAATTGTATCATTTAGTGAATATCCCAAGATGGTCAATATTGCTGCTAATATATCTAAGTTTACTTCCACAGAAAATAAAGAAATTGCACCAAGTGCAATAGTAATATCATGTACAAGTGCTAAAATAGAAGCAACTGCAAATCTCCATTCAAATCTATAACTAACGTAAATTAAGATGATTATTATTGATAATCCTAAAGCCATCAGACCTTTTTCTCTTAATTCATTACCTACTTTTGGACCAACAATATCAACTCTTCTTACTTCAAAATTTCCAGTAGGGTCTAATACAATATGAATTTTATCACTAATATCTGTTGACAAATCAGAAGATGAACCAGAAAGTCTAATAACAACCTCTTCATCACTTCCAAATTTTGAAATAATAGCATTTGCATACTCAGGTTTTGTTTTTAAAACATCTCTAATATCTGAAATTGGAGCAGCTTTTTCATATTTTACTTGAACAATAGTTCCACCAGCAAAATCAATACCAAAATTTAAGCCTTTTACTAATAAAAGAACTATTGATGCTATAAATAAAATCGAAGAAAAACCTAAAAAAGGTAATCTTCTTCCCATGAAGTTATATACTTTGTTTGATTTAAAAATTTCCATTAACTAACTCCAAACCATTTTTTAACGTTTTTATCTTTTGATATTTTAGGCATTAATGCTTCATAAATACCATGTGTACCTAAAATTGCTGTTAACATAGATGCTAAAATGCCAATAGAAATAGTCACTGCAAACCCTTTAATAGGACCTGTACCATAAGCATAAAGTATTACAGCAACCAATAGTGTTGTAATATTTGCATCTAAGATTGCTCTCATTGCATTTGAGTAACCATCTTCAATAGCTTTTGGAATTGACTTACCTTTTTTAATTAGTTCTCTAATTCTTTCAGTAATAATAACATTAGCATCAACAGCCATACCAACAGTTAAAACTATACCAGCCATACCAGGCAAGGTTAAAGTAGCTCCAAACATTGCCATAACAGATATAATAATAAAGATATTTGTAATCAATGCAATATTAGCAACAAACCCAGCACGTCTATAGTAAACTACCATAAAAATTACAACTAAAATAAACCCTAAAATAAGTGCAAGCATTGAAGCTTTAATAGAATCAGCACCAAGAGATGGTCCTACACTTCTTTTTTCTAGAAGCTTAACAGATGCAGGTAAAGCACCACTTCTTAAAGCAATAGCAACATTCCCAGCTTCTGCAATAGTAAATCCACCAGAAATTTGTCCACTTCCTCCACCAATTCTTTCTCTAATTGAAGGAGCAGAATATACTTTCCCATCTAAAACAACAGCAAGTCTTTTACCAATACTTTTTGCTGTAAAATCACCAAAAATTCTTGAACCAGCAGAGTTTAAAGTAAAATTAATTATTGGTTGATTTGATTGATCAAATGCTACTTTTGCATCTATTACTTGATCACCATTTAAAATTGGTATCTCTTTTACAAGATATAAAACATTTGAGTTGTTTGTATCTTCTAAAATAATATCACCATATTCAGCTGCTTGTGCATCACTCATAGTATAAACTCTATCAGCTCTTTCTTCATCAACAGCCATAAGTTCTAAATTTGCAGGTTTTGAGATTAATTCTCTTGCTGATTTTTCTTCTTCTTGAGATTTAATTCCTGGAAGTTGAACAACAATATCAGTTTCACCCTGTCTTATAACCGTAGGTTCAGATAAACCAAACTGGTCAAGTCTATTTCTAATAGTTTCAACTGCTTGAGATACAGACAAGTCTTTTGTTCTTGCTATCTCTTCTTCTGTTAAACTTACATCAACATTTAAAGAATCAATAGCAATATTTAAGCCATCGATTTTTTCCAACATTTTTTCAATTTTTGGAATTTCATCACCATCTAATACCGTAAAACTTACACTATCTTCGTTGATACTTAACTCTTCGATTAATAGGTCTTCTTCTTCTGCAAAATATTTTATTGAAGTTGCAATACTTTTTATTTTTGAAGTTACAGCTTCATTTGTCTGAACTCCCAAAAGCATATGAAGACCACCTTGAAGGTCAAGTCCTAATGCAATCTTTTTACCAGTATCAGTCTGCATAAATGAAGGCATTGAAAACACAACTCCAAATATGATACTTAATATAAAAATTATTAGTCTATAATTAAAGATTTTCAATTATTTTCCTTAGCTTGTAGTACATAGAAAATTTAAAACATACAAAGATTGTATGTTTTAAAATAGTTTAAATTATTCTGAAAGTTTTGCAACAAACTCTTTTTTTAATTTCATTTCAGTGTTGTCGTGATTTTTTACAATTAAAAAGTCTTCTTCAACTTTTGTAATTTCTACCATTAAGCCACCATTTGTTACAATCTTATCGCCCTTTTTTAATTCAGTAATCATTTGCTTATGAGCCTTAGCTTGTTTTTGCTGTGGTCTGATAATTAAAAAATAAAAAATCGCAAATAATGCAACTAGAGGTAGTAATGAGCTTATTAAATCAGCACTTTGACCTTCCATTAAATTTCCTTTTAGTAAAGTTTTTTCTATGTTTTTAGTAAAACGTGTTAATTTTAACAAAACTATTATAATAAAAGGCTTGATAACTGCAATATTACTTAGTTGTTTTATCTACTTATCCCATTTTAGTATAGAAATAAAACTATTAAATTCTATTTTAGGCCTAGCTAGTATTTTTATGCTTCTTACAATTCCTAGAGTATCTTTAGTAATTGCTGGTTTTTTTACTGGAATATTTTGGTTTTATTGGATAGCTTTTAGTTTTATTTATTATGATTTAATATATTTAATTCCTTTTGTAACTATTGCATTTGGATTAATTATTGCTTTTTTATTTTTTCTAATTGATTTTATAAAAAAACCTATATTTAGAGCTTTTGCCATTTTTGCACTTACTTATATTGAGCCTTTTGGATTCAATTGGTTTAAACTTGAACTTTTATTTATTGATTCATATTTTGATACTTCTAAATTAAGCTTTGCATTAATTATTATAAGTATGTTTTTTCTAACAAGAAAATTAAAATATAAAGCCCTTGCTATTATTCCACTACTATTTGCAATAAACTACTCAGAACCTGTAAAAGTAGAAGAACCAAACTTAAAAATATACATGGCTAAATTAAATACTTCACAAAATATAAAATGGAATCAAAAAAATAAATTAAATATTATAGATAGAAATATAGATGAAATAAACTATGCCATTGATAATGCTTATGATTTAGTAGTTTTACCTGAAACAGCGTTTCCTTTACTTTTAGACAAAAATGAATTTCTAATGGATTTTTTAAAGAAAAAATCTATTAAAATAGATATCATAACAGGAGCTATGTCTTCTGATGAAAAAGGATATTATAATTCAACTTTTCATTTTTCAAATAAGAGAGTAAAAATAGCCAATAAAGTAGTTTTAGTACCCTTTGGAGAAGAGATACCACTTCCAAAAATCTTAACAGATTTAATAAATAAAATTTTCTATGATGGCGCGCAAGATTATTCAAAAGCAAGCAAACCTACTGATTTTAATATAAAAGGATACAACTTTAGAAATGCAATTTGCTATGAAGCAACAACAGATGAAATTTTCCAAAATCTAAATGAAACAAAATATATTATTGCAATATCAAATAATGCTTGGTTTATGCCATCAATTGAACCCACAATACAAAAACTTCTAATGAAATATTATGCTAAAAAGTATAATGTAATAATCTATCACACAGTTAATAAAAGTGAAAATCTCATAATAAAGCCTTAATATAATTCTAACTCACCTTTAAACTTAATAGTAATATAGGTGAGATTAATACTTCAAAAAATAAGATATAAGTTAATTCTTTTATTTATGTACTGTTTTATTCATCATCTAATCCTAATTTACCTTTATATTTAATAGGAAACTCATCTGAGTTTAATTGTAGCTCATAGCCTTTTTTTATGATTTCATTTGGGATGTTCCATTTATTTTTAAGTAGTTTTAAAACTGAACTTTTGCTATACTTATTTTCTATTAATGCTATTGCATATGCACTTGCTTTTATATCATCTTTTAAATGATGGTGATATAGTCTTGATAAGTTATGATTAGCTTCTAAATCTTTTAGTTTTACACCCTCTTTGTAATATTTTTCTGCTTTTTTATAATCATATAAATAATTTGTATATAAATATCCCAATGCTATTGGTGCATCTTTATCTTTACTTTCAAATGATTTTATAAACCATTCTTCTGCTTTTTTATAATCTTTTTTTTCTCTATAAGTATATGCTAACTGAAACAATGCTTCTTTATTACCTAAATCAATTGCATTTTTACACCATTTAATAGCTGTTTTATAATCTTTTTTCATTTGATATGCATAGCACATATAGTTTGAGTTTATTCCTGTTGGTTTCATCGAGTTTGAATATTTATACCATTTGATTGCTTTATCATAATCTTTTAGCTCTTCTGAGTATGCATATCCTATCTTTGTTGCTGAAATTGGGTCTGTTTTTGCTTGATGCCAATTACCTATATATCCATCTAAAATATTTTTAGCTTTTTTATCCCATTGTGGCATTGCTAAAGTTGCATTATATTTTATTTCTTTTTTTCCATTATCACTAGTATCATTACATCCTGCAAATATAAATATTATATTTATTAACAATAACAATTTTAATATATTTTTAACTTTCACTTTTTAATCCTTTTTTTCTTTTAATTTTTCTATCTCTTCTATATCTTTTAATGTAAAACTTGATTGTTTAAAATTTAATGCAAAAAGATAGTTTAAATCTTTATAATCATATATAAAAGTATATTTAAACTCTATTTGTGGGGAAAGTAAAATAATTGAAGCTTTTTTATTATTTAATTGTGACAATTCTTTTAGATAAGCAAAATCTTGATTATATAAATCATATATATAATATTTATTATCAAGAACGAAATTATTCTGTTCGATTTCTGTATAAATTTCATCTGATACAAAAATAAATTTATTTTTTTTATTTTCAACTAATTTTTTTGGTATTTTAATATATGTTCTTTGATTTAGTACAATATCTATATCATACTTATTTTTTAATTTCTTAACTCTTTTTGTTTCATTTAATAGTTCTAATTTATATCCTAATAATGATGATTTAAAGAAACTTAGTTCATTTCTTAATGCTGTATCAAAGTATTCTTTATTTTCATCATAATTCTTTCCTATAAAATTGATTAGGTTTTTTGAAGTTTTAAAGCCTTCACTATTTATACTTTTTAACTTTTCATTTGTATTTGTAGTTTCAAATAAGTAGTAAGCTTTGTAATTGATATGATATAAAGAACCTATATTTAAAAATCCACTATATTCATATATATCTTCATATAGAAGTGATTTATAAAGATATTTTTCTATATTACTATCAATTATATAATGAGAAAAATAGTTCCAAACTATTTCTAATAAAATTAATAAAACATAAGATGTTACACCAGAAGCAATAAGTAAAGATACAGTCAATGCTGTTTTTAATCCACTTAAAAAACTTGCATCATAATCATCATTTGACAAGAATTTCAATGAAGAGTAAGTCCCATTTATAACTACAAGTGGAACTCCTACTTTTGTAATTAGTTCTAGTGCTCTTTTAGACATTGATTGGATCTTTTTATCTTTTAATATCTCTTGTATTGTTTTTTGTGCTGTTCCTGCTGATTTATTTGCATTTACAGAATTCACTAACATTCTTTCTGTTACTATTTTTGTCATATATAATACATCATCAATCACACTCATTGTATTTTGAATATTTTTATCTTTTCTAAAGATATATATTCCTAATGTAATAAAAGCAATAATTGCAGATGCAACTTTTATCTTATTTGTTGTCTTTGTTAATTTATTTAATTTATCTTTTATATTTTTTGGGATTTTAGTTCTATCAAAATCTTTATCTTTCATAGCCTCAAATAAATCAATAGTCTTTTGACTAAATCCATTTATTGTATATAGTGCTTTTGTTATATCTTCTGTAAGATTTTTTGATTGAAATTTTTCATCAAATAGATGGTCATTTATATCTTCTAATTTTACAAAATAGTTTCTATTTTCTTTTTCTTCATATTTTGATATAAAATTTTTTGCATTTGCTTTTTGATTATCACTAGAAAAATAAGCATATTTTATAAGCCTTAATATCATATCTAGATATACATCTGATATTTTATATTCATTTGTAATTCTATCTTTTATTTCATCACTTAAGAGTATTCTTCTATCTGTCAAATTTTCTACAAAAGTATAGATATGTTTTAATTTAGGACTAAAAAAACTAATCTTATCTATTTCTTCATCAAAATTTACTCTTGGATAACTTAACAAACAAACTATATTCATACAACTTATTATATATGCTTCTTCATCTTCTACTTTAATCTCTTCATATATTTTTAATAGTTTTTTTAATTCTTCACTTTGTAGTTGTTTCTCTATTTTTTTTATTATATTTTGAGGTATTTCTAATTTTGCTTCATTTTTATAAAAGTTTTCTTTATTTGAATATAAAAAATTTGATTTAAATTTGATTGAAGAGCTATCAAATTCATATGATTTTTTTGTAAGTTGTATTTTTAAACTATCATATTCCTCAAATAGTTTATCATCTCTTTCTATAATTTTAAAATAACTATTTTTCTGTTTTTTTATTACATTTTTTATGTCTCTTGTATTTTCTTCAGAAATTGACGGATAAGGTATCATTTGTTTTATTTTAAAATATAATTTTTTTCTTAAACTATCTATTATTTTAAACTTTTCACTTTTTCTTATTTTTTCTTCATATTTATTTGCAAAAAATATTGCAAACATAAGGTAAGATACAACTACTCTTGGGTCTTCTTGTATTTTAGTAAATTCTAAATTATCCCCATAAAAATATAACTGTTTATAATTTTTACTCTTTTTTAATAATTCTTTTTCTTTATATGTTGCATTTGGGTTTAGATATTTATAATTATCTTTTGTTACAAAACTATGTTTATCTACATAGTATTTTACTATATCTTTCAAACATCCATTATTTAAATATGCTACATCTTTTATATATGATTTTGCAATATCAAAAGTTTTTTCATCTAATATATTTGCAAGATTATTTGAAGATGTTAATATAGAACTACATATTTTATCACTTAAAAGTATCGTAATTAATTCTTGATAAGTATCTTTTAACTCTTTTGCATCTTTTTCTTGTTTTTCATCTATATAAAATGTATCTACAAGATTTGCAATAGTATATGCATATGAATTTTGTTTTTTAATATCTTCAATAATATTATCATTATAAGCATATGCTAGTTTATAATTTGTGTAGTATCTTTCATACATATCTTCTATTTGGGCTAAGATATCTTCTATTATACAAAGGATATTTAATCTTTTATTTTTATCCTCTTCATTTACTTTATACTCTTTTTGTAGTTTTAAATCATCATCTGTTAATACTATTTTATTTATACTATTTGAATCTTCAAAGTAAAAGCTATTTTTATTATCTGGTTGTTTTGGATTTATTATTTGTCTTTTTAGTTTTAATATATCTATTTTATTTGTAAGTTTTATACTACTATATGAGATAGTTATTTCACTTTGTTCATATATTGGTATATAGTTATATTTTATTTTTGTATTTGTATTTTCAAAAAATATCTCTTGGAGTTTTTCACTATATAGTGTTCCTCTACTTAGTACTTTATATTCTTGTATTTTATCATCTTGAATAACATACACATAGGCAAAGGTATGCACATGAACATTATCTTTTATTTGAACAAACTCTTTTTTTCCCACATAAGTATCATCAGATTTTAAAAATGCTCTTGTTGGTCTAAGTGGTCTATATACATCTTCACTTTTTCTTACTAAATACAAAGAGTATTTTTCTGTTTGTTTTATCTCTTCTTCTTGTTTTATTGTCTCTTCTAGTGGTTCTTCTTCTTTTACTACACTACTTTCTATACTTGGTGGGGCAATTATTTTTGAAGTTGTTTGTCCTGGTGCTTTTAATACAACTGATCTTCCTTTATCTGTTTTAAATCCATCTGTTCTTAATAAAAAATGATTGGCAGTTGATTTTACATTTGTTTCTGTTCCTGCTGTTGATATTGAAGCTACTTTTGTACATTTATTTTTACTTCTTGGGCAAGCTACTGGGGCTCCTATTATATCTTTTAGGTATAAAGGCTTTGCTCCTGCTATTCGTTCTACTTTTGCTGTTGAAGTTAATGTTACTTTACCTCCACAAGCGCATTGAATAAGCCCTGCTTCTATTACATTATATGTATTGCCCATTTTTATAACCTAATTATAATTTATGGTATTTTAGTTTAAAATAATTTAATTTGTTATTAAAGGAGCTAGTTTTTTGGAAACTTATTTAGTATATAACTTAAAATTAGGGTTTTATCAAAGTTTTCTTCTATTTGCAAATCCAAAGCATAATCTAGTATTTCTTTGAATTGTTTTGATGGTTTATAGCCTAAATCAATCAAATCTCTTCCTAAAACTAAAGGTTTTAAAGCACTATTTTCAATATTTAACTCTTTTGCTTTATTTAATAACCAATTTATAGCTTTTGGACATTTTTCTTTATCTTTTATATCTCTTCCCAAACAATCTGCAAGGCATATTAAACACAAATCTTCAATATTAACTTTTAAAGATAATCTTTTAACTGCTTTTAGTGATGAGTTTGCTAAGTATAATTGAAAAGGTACAAGATGGGATTTTACAAGTGGTGTTACTTTTTCTATTAATTTTTTTTCATTTGTAATTTTTGATAAAAAGCTAATAGTTGGTTCAATTCCTAATGTTTCATGTTTATGTGAAGTGATTTTACCATCAATTAATTTTGTACAATATGGTTTTCCCAAGTCATGACATAATATTGCATAAAAAAGATATAACTTTCTAGTTTCATCTTCAATTTGTTCTTTTTTTAATATTTTTGCCAGTTCATCAATAGTCATTAATGTATGAATCCAAACATCACCTTCTGGATGATACTGTTTATCTTGTACACATCCAACTAATGCTTGTAATTCTTCAAAATGCTTTAGTATTCCTAAATCATTCATAAGTTCAAAACCAACTGAGGGTTTATTTGATTTTAAAAATAGCTTTTTAAACTCTTCAAAAACTCTCTCTTTAGGAAGTTGTGTTAATTCATTGTTATCAACCATACTTTTACATAAATTAAAAGTAGATTCACTCATTTTTAATTCAAATCTTGCACAAAACTGTATTGCTCTATATACTCTTAAAGGATCCTCTACAAACGTTTTATCACTAATATGTCTTAAAACACCATCTTTTAAATCTTGTATTCCATTATTAGGATCTAGTAGTTTATCTTCAAAAAAGTCATATCCAATAGAGTTTATAGTAAAGTCTCGCCTTAAACTAGCTTTTTTAAAGCTCATATGTTTATTGATTATAACTTCAAAGCCTTTATGCCCATCTGCTACTTTTTTTTCTTGCCTTGCTAATGCAAAATCAAAATCATATCCATCAACATTTAAAGTTAAAACTCCAAACGATTTTCCCACAAGTTTTACACTTCCAAAAGAAGATAAAACTTCTTGAATATCTTCAAGTTTTTCTATATTGAATAGTTCAACATCATAATCTTTGCATGGAATTTTTAATAAATTATCTCGAATGCAACCACCCACAAGAATAGGCTTGGCTCCTATATCTTGTAGGGCATAAAGTATATCTTTTAGTATTTGGGGAAGTTTAGCTTTTATGTTTATATACATGAACATCAGTTTGTGGATAAGGAATAGAGATTCCCTCTTCATCAAATCTTGTTTTTACTTTTTCTGTTAAATCAAATTTAACACTCCAATAATCAGGTGTTTTAACCCAAGCTCTAACTACAAAATTTACCGATGAATTAGCTAGTTCTGAAACTGCAACAGTATTTGCTTCATCCAATAAAACTTTATCATTTGACTTAATAATCTCATGCAAAATCTCTTTTGCTTTTTTTATATCATCATCATAACCAATACCAACTACTAAATCAACTCTTCTTTTTTCATTTGCGTTTACATTTGTAATAGTGCTACTTGTAATTGCGCCATTTGGCACTATTAGTTTTTGATTATCTGGTGTTTTTAAAATAGTATTAAAAATTGATATCTCTTCAACTGTACCACTAGACCCACCAGCTGTTACATAATCTCCAACTTTAAAAGGTCTAAATAAAATAATCATAACACCAGAAGCAAAGTTTCCTAGTGAATCTTTAAGTGCTAAACCAATTGCAAGACCAGCAGCACCTAAAATTGCAAAGAATGATGTAGTATCAATTCCTAATTGTTTCAATGCAGTTAAAGCAACTATTACCATCAAAGAATAATAAATAATATTCTTTAGAAACTTTATTAATGTTTCATCAATTCTATTTGTTTTTGTCAAAAGTTTGATTGTAGCATCTGTTAATTTCCCTACAAGCCATTTACCAATAATAAAAATTACAATAGAAATAGCTATATTTAAAGCATATGTTCCAATTAAATCAGAAACTGATTGTACACTTCCTTGCATTTTATATCCTTATTTTATAATTTCTTTTAATTTAGATGTAACTTCTGTTAATAAAACTTCTGTTTTTTCTAAAGTTTTTCTATTTACAATTTCAACCATACCATCTTTTAATCTCTTTCCAACTACAACAGCATAAGGAAATCCAATAAGTTCAAAATCACTCATTTTAAATCCAAATCTTGCATTTTTTCTATCATCTAAAAGAGTTTCTATTCCCTCTTGTACTAGTTGATTGTAGATATTCGTTCCAGCTTCTAATTCTTCATCTTTTTTTGCATTAGAAATAATAACATCAACCATAAATGGAGCTGTAGCTTTTGTCCAAATACAACCTTTTTCATCATGATTTTGTTCAATTACTGCTGCAACTAATCTACTTACACCTATTCCATAACATCCCATAATAAATGCTTGAGCTTTTCCATTTGCATCTAAAAATGTTGCATTCATAGCGCTTGAATATTTTGTTCCAAGTTGAAAAATATGTCCAGCTTCTATTCCCTTAGTATGAGATAACTTTCCACCACAACATGCACATAAATCACCTTGTTTTACTTCAATTAAATCAGCAAATTCTAAATCAAATTTATTTAAATCAACACCACTTAAATGGTAATCAACTTCATTTGCACCACAAATAATACTGTTTTCACCTTCTAATTCTTTATCAAAAAGTACTTTAATATCCTTAGGAAAATCAACAATTCCACAAAAACCAGCTATTAAATTTGCATTTTCTAAATCTTCTTGTGTTGCATCTTCTATTTCAAGTGCACCAATAGCATTACAAGCTTTTGTTTCTTCAAGTTCATCTGTTCCTCTTACAAAAAATACCACAGTTTGAGTTTTCTCTTCAAAGATAGCTTTTTTTATTACTGCTTTTATTGAATAGTATGGATCAACTTCTAAAAAATTTGTTACTTCATCAATTGATTTTAAATTTGGTGTATGTACTTTTTTAATCTCTGTTGTTTCTAAAGGCTCTTTTTTTAATACTTTTCTAGTAGCTGCTTCAATATTTGCTCCATAATCACATGAATCACATACCACAATAGTATCTTCACCTGAGTTTGCCAAAATCATAAACTCCTTTGAACCACTACCACCAATAGCTCCACTATCAGCTTCAACTACTCTAAACTCTAAGCCTAATCTTTCATAAACTTTTTTGTAAGTTTCTTCCATAAGATTAAACTCTCTTACTAAATCCTCATGTGAATCATGAAAAGAGTAAGCATCTTTCATAAGAAACTCTCTACCTCTCATCAGACCAAATCTAGGTCTTGCTTCATCTCTAAATTTAGTATTAATTTGATAAAGGTTAACTGGCAAATCTTTATATGAAGTAATTCTATTATTTACCATATCAACTAATGCTTCTTCATTTGTAGGTGATAATACATAACTTGCATTTTTTCTATCTTTAAATTTTAAAAGTTCAGAACCCATAGTATTTGCTCTACCAGATTCTTCCCATAAAGATGTTGGAGTAACAAATCCCATTTGTACTTCATTTGCACCTGCTTTATCCATCTCTTCTTTTACAATTGCTCTAATTTTCTCTAATACAATTTTTCCAAGTGGCATAAAGTTATAAATACCAGATCCTACTTGATTGATAAATCCACCTCTTACAAGATATTGGTGAGATGCTAAAGTTGCATCTTTTGGTGCTTCTTTAGTAGTTGGTATAAACATATTTGAAAACTTCATTAACTATTATCCTCTTTCATTTATTTTCAATGCGTGTTCGCATTTATATTTGTTTAACATATTTGAATCGCTATTTAAATTAAACATTGATTGAACTGCTCCTAAAACAATATCACATTCCATATTTTTTGATAGATGTTTCATTTTTTTTGAAGGTTGATGCAAATACTCTGTTAAAACTGTTTTACATAGTTTTCTAATATTCTCTTCATCCTCTTTTTTAATAAAACCTTTTTTTATTGCATTATTGACTTTTTTATCAATAACCTCATCACCTTTTATATACAGATGCTTAATCACAGGTTCTACTTCTAATGTCTTTAACCAATCAAAAAACTCAACTGACATTTTACCTACAATTCCGTATGCAGTTTTTGCTTGTTTTGCTTTTAACTCCATATTTGAATTTACAATAAATTGTAAATCATCTACTGAAAATATCTTTAAATTTGGTGATTCAATCTCATCAATATCTCTAGGCACTGCAATATCAAACCAAAATCTATCAAACTCACAATCAGTTACCATATCTTTTGTAATTATTGGATATGGTGCTCCTGTTGCTGTAAGTACTACAGGAATATGATTTAAAAGTTTTTTTAAGTTACTGTACTCTTCAACCTCAACATGAACTTCAAAAGTATTTGCTAAAATTTTTGCTTTTTTAATATCTCTACTTATAAGTGTTACTTTAAAACCTTTAGAAATTAAGTGCTTAACAGTAAGTTCACTCATCTCCCCTGCACCAATTACTAAAGCTTGAACTCCATCTTTGTTATCAACTACTTCTTTTGCTTTTAATACTGCTGTACTAGCAACTGATACAGATCCTGTACCTAGGCTTGTAGCAGTTCTAACTGCTGCTGCACACTTAAATGCATAGTGAAGTGCCCTTGGTAGATTTTGTTGACAGTAGCCTTTTGAAAGAGATAGCCTAAAGGCATCTTTTAATTGTCCTACAATTTGTGTTTCACCAATTACAAGTGAATCTAAAGCTGATGCTACTGAAAATAGATGGTGAATTGCACCCTCATTATCATAAACATCAGCTCTATCAAATAAATCATCATAATTTAATTGTGCATATTGTGCTAATCTTTGAATAATACATGATGTTGCATATGAAATATTTGATGTAGAGATAATAATTTCTACCCTATTACATGTAGATAATAAAATAGCTTCTTTAATTACAGCTTCACTATGTAATTGCTTTAAAAATCTATCTTTATTCTCTTCATTAGGAAAAGCTAGTTTCTCTCTTGTTTGAATATCTGTATTTTTATGCGAAAAACTTATTACTAAATAACTCATTATTAAAACTCTCTTTCTATCATAGCTTTCATAATTTGAACCAAGGAGTCATCTTTTTCATTTTCAACTGCTTTAATTGCTTCTAAGCCTAAAGTTTTTGCCTGATTTATACTATCTTCTAAAGCTTTTGTATCTTTCATTTGCTTTTGTATCCACAAACTATCTTCTTTTGATAACTCTTTTTTATAAAGTGCTTCTAATTTTGCTTTTTCATCTATTCTTTGGTGTAAAAGCAAATATGGAATAGTAACTTTTCCTTCTACAAAATCTAAAAGTGCAGGTTTCCCAAGAGTATGTGTATCTTGTGTAATATCTAAAATATCATCAATCATTTGAAAAGCTAAACCTAGATTTTTTCCATATAAAGCAAATTTATCTTTATCTTTATTTACTAAAATAGCAGCAGCTTTTGCACTAGCTTCAATCAATGAAGCAGTTTTTTTATAAATCATATCTAGATATTTTTCATATGAAGTATTAAACTCTTTTGTCAAATCCACATCAAGCATCTCTCCAATACTTAAAAGAGTAACAGCACTTGAAACAGTAGTTGCTACTTCTGTTGGCATTTTTGCCAATTCTGTAAAAGCTTTTGAGTATAAAACATCTCCAAACATAATAGCTGTTTTATCATCATACAAAGCATTTACAGATGGCTTTCCTCTTCTTGTATCTGATTCATCAATTACATCATCATGTAAAAGTGAAGCAGCATGAATCATCTCAATAACTGCGCAAAGTTTAATTGATTCTTCACTAGAACCTGCAATTTTAATTACAAGCTTACTTCTTAACATTTTTCCAGTTGATAATTTATCTAATAACTCTAAACATTTTTTATCATTGCACTCTTGCACAAAAGTTTGTATTTGTGCTTTTACTTTTTCTAATTCTATCAATTCTAATACCTTATGAATCTAATCTTTGAATTACTTCGCCAGTAAATTCAATATATAAACTTTTTTTCATTTCATGAACATTATCACTATTATTTGAAGCATAATTATCTAGTAATTCATTTATATCAAAACTATTATCTTTATTTTCACTAAGAATTAACTCCATAATTGCATACTTTTCTATTATTTTATCTAATTCATCGTCTACTATTTGTGTATTCGCACTTCTTATTGCATCTAAAAACTTCGATTGAGGAGTACCTGCAAAGATATCATCTTCATCTTCAAATAACGCATCATATTTTGACATTAGTTGTCCTTTTTTAACCTTACTCTTACAGACTCAGCGTGAGCTGTTAACCCTTCTGTATCTGCTAATATTGCACAAGCTTCACCTAACTCATCAATTGCTTGAGAAGAGAAGTTTATAATAGAAGACTTTTTCATAAAGTTTTCTACATTTAATGGGCTATAAAATTTAGCTGTACTTCCAGTAGGAAGGGTGTGATTTGGTCCAGCTATATAATCACCAATTGGTTCAGGAGTATTTTCACCTAAGAAAATAGCACCTGCATGTTTGATTTTTGAAAGAAGTTCAAATGGATTTGTAGTCATAACTTCTAAATGTTCAGGAGCTATTTCATTCATAAGATCACATGCCTCATCCATAGAACTTGCAATAATAATTGCACCTCTTTCATCAATAGATTTTCTTGCAATTTCACTTCTACTTAAAGTTTTCAAATAGTTATCAACTTCAAGTGATGTTTGCTTTGCAATATTTTCATCTGTTGTAATCATAATAGAACTTGCCATTTCATCATGTTCTGCTTGAGATAACAAATCTATTGCAAGATATTTTGGTTTTGCAGTACTATCACTTAAAATTCCAATTTCACTTGGTCCTGCAATCATATCAATATTAACCTCACCAAAAACCAACTTTTTAGCAGTTGCTACAAAAATATTACCAGGTCCAGTTATTACATCTACTTTAGGAATAGTTTCTGTTCCATATGCCATTGCAGCAATTGCGCTAGCTCCTCCAACTTTAAATGCTTTTGAAATATTACAGATATAACAAGCAGCAAGTAATAACTCATTTATTTCATTATTTGGTGTAGGAGTACAAACTACTATCTCTTCAACTCCTGCAACAATTGCAGGAATTGCATTCATAAGTAGGCTACTTGGATATGCTGCTTTTCCTCCTGGAATATAAAGTCCAGCTCTATCAACAGCAGTAACTTTTTGACCTAAGATTGTTCCATTTTTTTCAAAATCAATCCAAGACTTTGGTAACTGTTTTTCATGGTAAGCTTTAATTCTATCATAGGCTTTATGTAGTGCAGATTTTAAATTTTCATCTATATTCTCATAGGCTTTTTTCATATCATCTTTAGAAATCAAAAGCTCTTCATCACTTTTTGCTTCCCATTTATCAAACTTTTCAATATGTCTTTTTAAAGCACTATTTTTCTCTTCTACAATTTCTGTTATTATATTTGTTACTATTGATGAAACACCTTTTATATCAGTTTTAGCTCTTGCTAAAATTTCATCAAACTCTTCCTTGAAATTTTCATTTTGTGTACTAATAATTTTCATATTTCCCTCTATATGTTTTTAAGTATCTCATTTGTTATATCTATAATATCTTTATTTTCTACATTTACTGTAATATCTGCTATAGCTTCATACTCACTAACTCTAATATTGTAAAGTTTTTTAGCTTCTTCAAGATTTTGTAAAAGCGGTCTTTTTTTTAGCTTTTTTTGAGCATTTTCAGAATTTTTTATTCTATTTATAATACCATCAAAACTTGATTGTAAATATATAACTTTTCCGATTTGTTTGATGTTTTCTTGCTTATAAAAGCCTCCACCAGTTGAAATGATAGTATTATTTTTTATATTATCTTCAAGCCATAAAGCACACTTCTTTTCCAAGGCTCTAAAATAAGCTTCTCCATTAACTTCAAAAATCTTTTTGATTTTTTGGTTTTCCATGCTTTCTATCAAATCATCAGTATCTATAGCAAACATCGAAGAGTTTTTTACAAGGCTTCTTGCAATTGTGCCTTTACCCACTCCCATAAAACCTATAAGTATTATATTACTTTTATTCAACAAAACTTTCCTTATGATTTATAACAAGCTAATATTATATCCAAAATTAAGTAAAACTCAAAATGACTTAAATCAATATATAAAATCACAATTGCTTAGGAATAGTTATTGTAAATTTTGCACCTTTATGATACTTTTTATTAAAAATATAATTGCTATTTGAAACTTCTATTTTTCCATGAATATGTTCATGTATAATTTGATATGTCATATATAAACCAATACCTGTTCCATCGCTTTTATGTTTTGTAGTAAAATATGGTTCAAAAATATTTTCTATGATATTTTCAGGAATGCCTCCTGCATTATCTTTTATACTAATTACTACTTCTTTAGATTTTTCAACAACATCAATAAAAATATATTTATCTTCAATATTTTTTTCTTTAAAAGCATCATTTGCATTATTTAAGATGTTTAAAAGAGCTTGTGTTAATTCATTTTTATATGTTGTTAATTGTAAGGTTTTATCAATATTTTGTTCTATGTTTATAAAATTTGTTTTAAAAATACTCTCTAATAAAACTAAATTTTGCTCAATTAATGAGTATACAAAAAAACTCTCTTTTGTCTTATCAGCTGCAAAAAAGTTTCTAAAATCATCAATAGTTGATGATAGATGTTGTGCAGTAACATTTAACTTTTCTAAAAACTCAACTGATTCTTCTTTGTTTTCTGTTTTAGTTTCAATTCTTAATTTTAAGCCTGTTGCAATTGTAGAAATAAGACTAAGTGGTTGTCTCCACTGATGGGCAATATTTCCTATCATTTCACCCATTGATGCAAGTTTTGATTGCTTAAATAAAAGTCTTTCTTTACTTTTTAATTCTGTTAAATCAACTATTGTAAAAAGCTTAACTCTTTGATTTTTCAAAGTAATATATCTATCTTTTACAAGGGCTGGAAATGTTGTACCATCTGTTCTTACAAACTCTATTTCATAAGAATCAAGATTTTTATTTAAAGATTCTTTTAGTGTAACTATAAAATCATTATGAACATGATGATAAAGATTTTGCCCAATCACTTCTTCTTTATTTTTATATCCAAGAAGCTTATACCCTACTTTATTTATATCAATACAATTGTGATCTTGAAATACTAAAACCGCTTCCATAGTAGAATCAAGAAGCACTTCAAAATTTCTAATAGACTCTTTTAATGCTTCTTGAGTTAACTTTAACTCTTTATTTTTCTCTTCAAGTTTTTTTCTTTGTCTTTGTAGTTTTTGTTTATTATCAACTACTTCTTTATATCTATATGTAATAACTAAAACGATAATTGCAAAAACAATAAATATTTTCCAAAAAGATGAATAATCAAAACTCTTTTCATAGTTAAAATTTACCCATTTTTTCAAGATTTCATTTTTTGATTGTGTATCTAACTTTTTAATTACTTTATCAAAAATTGAAAATAACTGCTTATCTTCATATCTAACACCAACGCCTAAGCCATATTTTTCATCAAACTTTCCTGCAATTTTCAACTGTGAGAAATACTCTTTTTGGATTTTGTAACCAACAGTTGTCATACTATCAATAAAACCAAAAATCTCTTTTTTTGATAATTTTTCTAAACCCTCATCAACAGAAGATACATATATAAATTTCTTATTTGGATATCTCTTTTTTAGTATCAAAGAGTGCCTATAATCTTTAACAATTGCTAAAGTTTTATCATTTGGCAAATCATCTAAACTATCAAAAAATCTCTCTTCAACTCTTGTAGCTATTACTAAAGGATAATCAAGATATGCCTGTGTAACATGCATAATCTTTTTTCTATCTTCACTCTTTGAAACACCAGACAAAATATCACATTTTTTATTTTTAAAAGCTTTTAAACTATCTTGCCAAGAGTTAGTTTTATATAATAAAATTGGCGTTTTTATTTGTTTTTCAAAATATTTTATATAATCAGCTATTATTCCTATATGCTCATTATTTTCTATTTTTTCATAAGGCATCCAAGATGGATCAACACACATTTTTATTGTTTTTTTATTATTTAAATAATAGATTTCATCATTGGTAAAACTATAATTTTTTGAGTATTTGCTAAAGGAAAAAACTATATCATTGATAGTTAAAGATTTATCAACTAAATTCTTATTTTTTGCTCTTTTTAATTCATCTTCAATAATTGTTTTTCTAACTTCTCCTAATTTATAAGAATCTAAAAGCATCACCTTTTCTATTTTTTTTGCTTCATAAAATAAAGCTTCTTTACTTTTTTGTTTTGAGTATTTATTATAAATTATATCAATAATCTCTTTTTTATTTTTAAGAGCATACTCCCAACCTTTGTTTGTAGCTTTTATAAAATCTTTTATTTTTGCAGGATTTTTTTGTACATATTCTAAAGAAGAAAATAGATTTCCCCCAAAACCATATATTTCATAATTTGATGGACTAATAATATTATAAGGGATTCTTTTTTTATTTAAATAATAAGTTTCATTTGTAATATAAGCTGAAAAAGCATCTGCATCTTTTGATATAAAAGCATCAATTGGATTAAAAGATGAAATAAGATTTATGTCATCTTTTTTAATATTAAACTTTTGAAAAACTCTTGATAAAGAAGAGTTTTCAAACTCAAATTCTGTCATATATATTTTTTTATCTTTTAAATCTGTAGGAGAGAATATATCTTGTTTTGTAATTAAAACTAAAGGAGATTTTTTTAAATAGTTTGCAAGTAAAATAATTGCTTGTTTTTTATCATATCCTGATAAAATAGAAGAATCATAAATTCCAAAAGTAGCTTTTTTACTCTTTACTTCTTCTACTACATTTATATCTTTAGTTAATTCTTTTAATGTAACATCAAAATCTACATCTTTATAAAAACCTTTTTCAACTGCTGCAATATAACCTGCAAACTCAAACTGATACTTCCAATTTAATTGGATAGTTACTTTGTTTGTTTCATTTGCTATTAAATAATTAAAAAATAGAAAAAATATAAGAATTATACACCTAAATATACTCAATTCATACCTTTAAAAAGTGTTACAAAATTATACCATTAATTATTAAAAGCTAACTTTCTTTTATATCGCTCAATCATAGAATTATTTCCCAAAAGCCCACCTTGATGGATATAGAGTATTGTATATTTATTATTAAAATAGTTAGAATTAACAAGAGTTAAAAATCCAAGTGGGTCATAAAGTAAATCAAACTCTATATTTGTGCTACTTTTAAGTTCACTCCAAATTTCATAAAACTCATTGTAAAGTTTTCCAAAATGATAATTTTTTTCTGTATTTAAAATAATAGGATGAAGAGTTTCATCTTTTTCCAATAAAAAAAACTGTTTTTTAAGATATTGTTCTTTTCCAACGCAAGGACAAGTAATAACTTTGCAATCTAAATATTTTTGTAAAAATAGTGCAGTTGTTCCTGTTCCACTTGGTAAAGCTACAACTAAATTTTTAATACTATTTTTTATTTGCCAATCTTTTATCTCATTGGCTAAAATCTCAACTCCAAAGGAAGCTTCTTTTTCTCTACCACCTTCTTGAATATATAAACATTCTTCATCTAAACAATTTTTTGATATATACTCATGTAAACAAGGTTCATCTTTTTCTATAATTTTTGCACCATTTTTTAAAGCAGCTTTATAATTACCTTGAGGGTTTTGTTTTAAGTAGTTAGATATATGTTTTACATAAAACTCTAATTGCCAACCTTTTAACTTTGCTAAAACTGACATAGAGTAAAGTGAATTTGCTTGAGCAGAACCATAAGATACTATTTTTTTTACATCTTTAAAATCACTTTTTAAAAAATAGTAAAACTTTCTTGCTTTATTTCCTGAAAAATCACTATGAAGTAAATCATCTCTTTTA
This sequence comes from Malaciobacter canalis, assembly GCF_008000835.1. Classification (GTDB taxonomy): domain Bacteria; phylum Campylobacterota; class Campylobacteria; order Campylobacterales; family Arcobacteraceae; genus Malaciobacter; species Malaciobacter canalis. The sequence continues at coordinate 529,841 of NZ_CP042812.1, read as the reverse complement.
ATATATATATTTTCTTGTCTAAATGTTACTTTATGTGTAGGTGAGTCTGTAAATTTCATAGGTGATTGTACCATTTATTAATATAATTTTTGTACAATAACAAAAAACATACAAAGGTATTTTATGAATTTAATGGAATATATAGATAAAGGTGGAATAATAGTTTATATTTTAATCTTTTTAAATATAATTGGATTTACTATTATCATCTGGAAATTCTTTACCCTTCCAAGAAAAAATGCAATGATTAATAAAATCAAATTAAGACTTGATGAAAAAAGTGATTTAAAAACACAAATAGAGTATGAAGTTCAAAAACTAGAAATTGGTCTAACATATATAAAAAATATCGCTTCAGTAGCTCCACTTTTAGGACTTTTAGGAACTGTATATGGAGTATTTAAAGCCTTTGAAACAATCACAGCACAAGGTTTAGGTGATCCAACACTATTTTCAAATGGTATATCAATTGCACTTATTACAACTATTGCGGGGCTAATAGTAGCAATTCCTCACCATATTGCATACAATCACTTTATTTCACAAATTGATGCAATTGAATTAAAAGCAAAAAAAGACTTAATTAGATGAAACGAAGAGAGCCACTAGGAGCAGATTTAACACCAATAATTGATGTGGTGTTTATACTTCTTATATTTTTTATTGTTACATCTGTATTTAAAAAAGATGAATTAGCTTTGATTTTAGATTTGCCAAATTCACAAGCAAAAGAGTTAAAAGTAAATAAAGAACAGGTATTTATTGAATTAAGTGAAGAAAAGTTAGCAATAAAAGGCATTGAAGTATCATTTATATCATTAGAAGATAATTTAAAAGAAGTAAAAGATAAAGCAAAACCAATAGTTGTAAGAATTGATAAAAATGTAAAGTATGAAAGAGTAGTAAAAGTACTTGATTTACTACAAAAGTATGATTTAACTAATCTTGCATTAATAACACAAGAAGAATAAAACTAAGCAAAATTGCTTAGTTTTAAGATGCTAGGTTATTTAAATATTTATCTAAACTTTCTTTAGTTTTTGAGTCTTGAAATTCTTCATTAACCATACTCATCACTTGTTTAAATTGACCTAAATTAGTTTTATCTTCTGTATTATTTTCTTCACGTTCACTTTTTAATGCATTTATTAAAGTAGATACTAAATCTAAAGTATTAGAACTTTCTACAGCTGTTTGCCCATCATAAATCTCTTGTTCTGCAGTTGTTACTGTACCATCTTGATTTATATCAGCAGGATCATACTCTTCTTCTGAATCAGAAGAACCTCCACCTCCACCTCCACCAGCCATTGGCATAGCACTTCCTTCACTTGGTTTTTCATCAGATGATACTTCAAGTCCTAGTTCACTTAAAAAATCACTAAATGATTCAGAAGTTAAACTTTGATTATTTAAACTATCAAGTTTTGAAGCAATAGTTTCTTCAAGTTCACTTGAATCTAATGTTCCATCACTGTTGCTATCCATCGAACTAAACAACTCAGATGATATATTAAATTCAGCAGCAGAAACTGTACTATTATAACTAGAATCACTATTTTCTAGAGTTTCTGAAACTATAGACTTAGCAGATGAAGAAGACTTTTTTTCTACTTGATTTAATTGCATCAATTGGTATGAAGTAGTAGAACTTGACACATTCATTATTTACTCCTTATTTATTCTTTAATTTTAGTTTATTCTTTTTAAGTAAACAATGGGTAACAAAATAATTAATTAATAATTTATAATAAATATATTTTTATTTTCTTCATATTTATATTTTAAGTTAAAACCATGAAGATTTATAATATTACTTACAATATAAAGTCCTAAACCTAATCCTTTTTGGCTACCTTCATACTCTCTATTAAAAGGTTTTGTATATTCAGTAAAAGGTTTTTTTAATTTCTCAGAATAGTTTGATATTGTCATATGATTTTGATATATTTCAATTATTGGTTTTTTATTACCATATTTTAATGCATTATCAATTAAGTTTTTAATAACTAAAGAAAACAATTCAAAATCAACTTTTAGTTTTGCACTATTATTAACTTTTAGCTCTATACTAGAAATATTTAAAAATAAAAGGTCTAATGATTCATCAACTATATCTATAAGCCTATATTCTTTGATATTAAGAGAAGTATTTTTTGAAGTAAGCTTTTCTATTTTCGCAAACTCATTAATCAAATATTCTAATCGAAAGAAAAGTTTGTCTAAACTTTTTTTATAATTATTATCTTCAATCATATTTGATATTAAAAGTCCTTTTGTAATTGGTGTTTTTAATTCATGCATAATATTTCTTAAAAATAAATTTCTAGATTGTGTCAACTCTTTTATTTGAATAATTGCGTTATTAAACTCATTTGATACATCACTTATTTCATCTCTTCCAGAAGAAGAAGTATCTATATTTAAATTTCCTTTTGAAAACTCTTTTATATTATCTTTTAATGCTTTCAAAGGCTTCAATTTTTTTATTATAAAAATATAAAAACTAATAAATACTATATTAAATAAAATTGTTAAAAGAATAATATATTGAGTTTTTTTATTGATTTTTATATTATCTTTTATTAATAGGTTTTTAAAGGGTGTTCTTTTTAAAAAATAATTATATCCTTGATATTCAAAAACAGTCCAATCTGCTTCTTTTGCTAAGACAACTGAATTAGATTCTAATTTTTCTAAATCAAGTAATGCAATACTCATATCATATTTATTTAACTCTTCATTGAATTTTTTATAATCAATTTTATTATGGAATATAAAAGGTGGTGGTGGAGGAATATACTCTCTTTTATCTTTTTTTGTTAAAGGATTCAATAAGGGTGGTCGGATATCTTTAAAAATTTCTTTTTCAACCCTATGAAGAGTCTTCATATATTTTGTTACTAATAGATCAATTTGTTGTTGTTTTGTTATATTATAACCTACATAAACTATTAAATGTGCAGTTATTATCAATACAATAAAAAATAGTGTAATTGTAAAAAATAATGAGTTTTTATTCATTGATAAGTTTATATCCAATACCTCTTAAAGATTTTATATATCTTGGTTTTTTAGAATTTTGTTCAATTTTTTTGCGAATTCTTCCTATTAAAACATCAATACTTTTATATGTACTTTCATATTTTATTGACTCAACATTTATTAATAGTTCTTGACGAGTAACAACAAAACCTGATTTTTTTATAAGATATGCCATTATATTATATTCTGCATTTGTAAAATCAATAAGTTTCCCATTTTTTCTTATTTCTTTTTTATTTTCATCATTTTTAAAAAAAATGTTATTTTTTTCTTTTTTTGTATTTAAATTTTCTCTTCTTATAATAGATTGTATTTTTAAAACTAGCTCTTGTGGATCATAAGGCTTTGAAAGATAATCATCTGCTCCATATTCGTAACATAAAGTTTTATCTTTAATATCACTTCTTGCACTTGAAATTATAATTGGAATATTAGAGTTTTTTCTAATAATTTTACAAACTTCTACACCATCAATTTCAGGTAAAGATAGATCCAAAAGAACTAAGTCATATTTATTTATTCTTAAAGCACTAATACCAAGTTCTGGTTTTTCAAAATTTGTAAGTTTAATATCATTTTGTTGAAAAAACTTTGTTAAAAGTTCTGCTATTTCAATATCATCTTCTATCATTAAAATATTAATCAAAAAAAGTCCTAATCAATTTTATTAATTAAGATAATAACATATTAAAGTAAACGATAAGTATCAAATTTAGTTATAATAATTGAAGAATGAAAGCAAAAGCTTCCATTCGAGTTTTAGTTTTTATTTAATGCTTGAAGATCAGAAAATGCTATTTCAAGTCTTGCTATCATAGATTCTTGTCCAGCTCTTAGCCACTTTCTTGGATCATAATAGCTTTTATTTGGTTTGTCTTCTCCATTTGGGTTTCCAATTTGTGCTTGTAAATAGTCTTTATTTAAAGCTTCATATTTTCTAACACCATCCCAAAAAGACCATTGTGTATCAGTATCTATATTCATTTTGATTACACCATACTCAATTGCTTCTTTTATATCAGCAAGAGATGATCCAGAACCACCATGAAATACAAAATCTACTGGTTTTTTATCAGTATTATGTTTTTGCTCTATATATTTTTGAGAATTATTCAAAATATCAGGACGCAAAATAACATTTCCTGGTTTATATACACCATGAACATTACCAAATGATGCAGCTATTGTAAAGTTTTCTCCTACTTTACTTAATTGCTCATAAGCATAACAAACCTCTTCTGGTTGAGTATAAAGTAAAGCATTGTCAACATCAGTATTATCAACGCCATCTTCTTCTCCACCTGTAATTCCAAGCTCAATTTCAATCATCATATCAAGCTCATTCATTATCTTAAAGTACTCTACACATGTAGAGATATTTTCTTCTAAGCTCTCTTCACTTAAATCAAGCATATGAGATGTATATAAAGGTTTACCTGTTTCTTTAAAATGCTCTTTTCCAGCTTCTAACAATCCATCAATCCAAGGTAAAAGTTTTCTAGCTGCATGGTCTGTATGTAATATTACAGGTATTCCATAAGCTTCTGCCATTTGGTGAATATGTTTAGCTCCTGAAATACCACCTAAAACAGCAGCATTTGAAGTTTTTAAACCTTTACCAGCAAAATATTGTGCTCCACCATTTGAAAATTGAATAATAATTGGTGAATTAACTTTACTAGCAGCTTCTAAAACAGAATTTGCAGAATCTGTATTTACAACATTAACAGCAGGAATTGCGAAACTATTTTTTTTAGCGTAAGCAAAAAGTTTTTTTGCTTCGCTACCACTTAATACTCCAGGTTTTACCACATCAAGTACGCCCACTTAATTCTCCTTACTTAATAACTATTTTAGCTTGTTTTTTTAATCTACTAGCTGTATCGCTAATTGATTTTCTAAATTTGTCTTGTAATAAAAACTCTTTAATTTTATCTTTTACTTCATCATAACTCATAGTTGAAGCAGGAGTTTTTGATTCTAAATAAATAACATGATATCCAAATTGAGTTTTAACAGGAGTTTTAGAGTATTCTCCAGCTTTTAAAGCCTTTGCACCAGCACTAAATTCTGGAACCATTTTATTCTCTTCAAATTTACCTAAATATCCACCTTTTGAAGCAGTAGGCCCTTTTGACATTTCACCAGCAAGCTTAATAAATGTCTCTTTTTTATTTTTTGCTTTATTTAATTTTTCAATTGCAGTTTTTGCATCTTTTTCTGTTTTTAATAGTATATGTCTTGCTTCTAAAGTAGCAGGTTTTTTGAACTTATCTTTATTTTTGTTAAAAAAATCTTTTTGCTCATTTTGTGTTACTTTAACATCTTTGAACTGATTTTGCATCCAAATCTCTAAAGCTAAGTCTTTTTTGATTTTTTCTAAAGCATCTTTGAAAGATTTATCTTTTTCAATTCCACTTTTAATAGCTTCATTTGTTAAAAGTTTTTTTTCAATAGCTTGTTCTAGCACTTTATCTTTTTTATCTTTTGGTAATACATCAAAATCAATATTTGGATTTCTTAATACTACTTCTAAATCATTTTTTGTAATTTTTTCCCCATTTACTGTAGCATAATAATCTGCTGCACTTAATGTGGCAGTACTTAAAGCTAATGTAGCAATTACACTTGTTACAATCTTTCTCATAATCTTCCTTTTATTAAATATTCGCTTATTCTATCTATATTTTATTAACAATTAGTTAATTCAAAAAATTAACAAATAAAGTCTTTATTATACCTAAATTTATATTATAAAAATTAGTCATTCACGAAAATTTCAATATTTAACTTAAAAAACCTTTAAATTTTTAAATTTTTATGGTACAATTCGCACAAAATTTAAACTTAACTTAAATTTAAGGAAATTATAACATGAGAATTTTAATTATTGAAGATGAAATTACATTAAATAGAACACTGCAAGAAGGTCTAACTGATTTTGGTTATCAAGTAGATGCTGCAGAAAACTATAAAGATGCAGAATATTTTATCGATATTAGAAATTATGATTTAGTATTAACTGACTGGATGTTACCAGATGGTGATGGTATTGAATTATGCAAAATCGTAAAAAATAGAAGTTCAAGAACTGCTGTTGTAATTATCTCAGCAAGAGATGATAAAGAGAGCGAAATAGAGGCACTAAAATCAGGAGCAGATGATTATATTAAAAAACCATTTGACTTTGATATCTTACTTGCTAGAATCGAAGCTAGATTAAGATTTGGTGGAACAAATGTAATAGAAATTGAAGATTTAGTTATCAACCCAGATGAAGAAAAAATTATCTATAATGATGAAGAGATTGAACTAAAAGGTAAACCTTTTGAAGTATTAACTCACCTTGCTAGACATAGAGATCAAATAGTTTCAAAAGAACAACTATTAGATGCAATTTGGGAAGAGCCTGAATTAGTTACTCCAAATGTTATTGAAGTTGCTATAAATCAAATTAGACAAAAAATGGATAAACCTTTAAATATTTCTACTATTGAAACTATTAGAAGAAGAGGATATAGATTCTGCTATCCAGAAGCACAAGACGAGATTGAATAATTTTTAAGGACTACTCATGAACACGAAAAGCATTTATACTCAGTTTTATCAAAAACTAATACTTGCCACTTCGTTGTTCATAACTACTCTTTCTTTTATTTTTTATGGTTATACAAAAGCTACAATCTATGAAGAATTAAAAGAGAGTCTTGTTTCAGATGCACAACTTATTTACAAAGTAAGTAAAAGTAAAGATCCAAATAAAACAAACTTTAATATTATTACTCATACTGGGATTAGTGTTGATTTAGTAACTATTGATAATCTTTCAGAAATTAGTTTTGAAACATTTAAAGATGGTCAAGATCATTATGTTGAGCTACTATATCCATTTGATATAAAAAGTAAAAAATTTATTAAAATAGTAAAAAATATCAACTCTTCAAGGGAGATGTTAACAAAAATTTTTAATAACTTACTATTTTTATCTCTTGGTGGATTAATTTTGATTATTTTATATGCGTTTACAGTATCAAAAACACTACTTAGACCAATTTTACAAATCAATAAAAAACTATCTAATATGAATGAGAATTATCTTACACAAATAAAAAAAGATTCTTTACCAATAGAGTTTCACCCACTTGCTGATTCAATAAACTCTTTAACTAATAGAATTGAAACTTATGTAAGATTTAAAAAAGAGTTGTTTATAGGTGCAGCACATGAACTTAAGACTCCCCTAGCAGTTATGAAATTAAAAAATGAAGTAACTTTGATGAAACCAAGAGAGCCTGAGAAGTATCAAGATACGCTAAAATTAACTATAAAACAAATAGATGATATGAATAAAATGATAGGTTCAATTCTTGATATAGGAAGAGCTGAGGGTGCACAATTTGAAAAAGCAACTGAGATTGACTTAGTTCAATATATGGAAAGAAAAACAAATGATTATAGAATGCTAAGTGCACAAAAGAAGATCACTATAACATTTTATGCAAATGTAAACTATTATAATACTTTATTACAAGTTACTTTACTTAATCAAATTATTCAAAATTTTGTCCAAAACGCAATAAAATTTACTCCTGAGGAGAAAACAATTGCAATAAGACTTGAAAAAAGTAAAGAGACTACAACAATAAGTGTTATTGATGAGGGAATAGGAATTGATGAAAAGATAGACTTATTCGCACCATTTAAAAGAGTAGGAAATGAACAAGGCGCTGGACTTGGATTATTTTTAGCAAAAAATGCAGCTGATGCAATGGGAGCTAAACTTTCACTTGAAAATAGAAAAGATGGAAAATCTGGTTGTGTTGCAAAGCTAATGCTTTACAACAACTTAGTTTGCAAGATATCTTAATATATAGCAGCGTGTTCGATTTTAGTACAATTATTTTGTACTACTTTCATACCTGCTTTTTTTGCTTTTTTAGCTGCATCATTATTTACTAAACCCAACTGAGTCCAAATAGTATCAACATCGCCTCTTTTAATAGCTTCATCAACTACTTTATCTATAACTTCTGGTTTTCTAAAAATATCTACCATATCAACTTTAAAAGGAATATCTCCTAAGCTTCTGTAAACTTTTTCTCCTAAAATTTCATCTTCTTTAGGGTAAACAGGAACGATTTTAAAACCAACATTTTTTAAATATACTGCAACTTTATTGCTAGCTTTTGAGCTATCAGGAGAACAACCAATAATAGCAATAGTCTTAGTATTTTCAAAAATCTCTTTTATCTCATCTTTATTTGAATTAATAGTTGCAAATTCACACTCCATTAGATATCCTTTTATAGTGATGTAAAATTACTCTCATAATATAATAATTTTGATAAAAAGTATAATAAGAAAAAAGATTAATATTTATTATTTTCATTTAAGTTTGATGATGTTAATGTCAAGAAATTCAATAAAAGGACTAAAGAATGCTAAGAATAATATTTTCAGTTATAGCTTTTTGTACTCTTTTAAGTGCAAATCAAAATACTAAATTAGAGAATGCTCAAGTAAGTAATAAAGAAATTAAAAATTTTGCAAATGCATCAGTTAAACTCAATACTTTAAAAGTTTCTATTCAAAATAAAATGGATAAAAAATATAAAAAGACTGAACAACCTTTGTCAAGTAAAGAAGTAGAAAGATACAATCAAGAGTTTATGAATAAAGCAAAAGTAGTTATTCAAGATAATAATCTTACAATAGAAAAATATAATTCACTTTCTCAGTTGTTTAAAAATGATAATAATTTTAAAGCAAGAGTACAGTCATTATTATTGAAAAAATAATTTTAAAATAAGGGCAAAAGATGAACATCCCTAGCAATGCACAAAAGATTGAAGTTGAAAATAGTACAGTTGAGTTTTTTTTATATGAAAAAAATAGTATCAAATATTACTATTTTGATACCTCATCTTGTGCAGCACCAGAACCTATGATAAATGCAATGGCAGGATTAAAGCTAATAAATGATTCTAAAAATATACTAATTATGATAAACCACCAAATACCAACTGGATTATTCCCAAGAATTGAAAATAGCTTTGATTTTGAAATAGAAAGACTAGAAGAACAAAACAATGTTCTTATTACATTTTCATACAAGCAAGACTCTTTAGCAGAAGTAGATTTTAATAACAACCAATGCTTAGGATAAACTATTTTAGTCTATTTTTTTATCTTAAATAGACTAAATAGTTTTGAAAGCTTTAAATAAAATCTATTTGTAAAGTTATTTTTACTCTTTGAGTTTAGATAATCTACAATTTCATAATTTCCAAAAATAGAAGCAAACATTATAGGTGTTGTTTTCATTCCATTATTTTCATAAATATTAGCATTTGCTTCCACTAAAAGTTTTACAATATCAAGGTAACCTTTAAAACAAACTCCAGCTAGTGGAGTTTGCCCTCTATCATTTTTCTTATCAACTTTGGCATTAAAGTTAAGAATCATTTTTGCTGTTTCATAATTTCCATTATATGAAGCTAACATTAATAGTGTATTACCTTTAGAATCTGATAAATCAACAGGCATTTTAGCTTCTAACATAGCTTTTAAATCTTCTGTTTTTCCTTGTCTTGCATAATCTAAAGCAAATAATTGAAGCTCTTCATATCTTTTTAATTCCTCTGCTGATATTTCCATTTTAAATCCCTAATGCTTTTTTTACTCCCATTTTATATGCTTCATCAATTTTAGCAAATAACTCTAATTGTCTATTAATTATCTCTAAAGGAACTCCATCCATAGCACGAGCTATATTTCCAAAAAGCTGTTCTTTTTCATTTTCACTCATCAAATTAAATAGTGCTCTTGGTTGAGAAAAATCATCATTTCCTTCTCTATGGTCATATCTTTTAGCATAAGCATTTTCTATTTTTAAAGCTGGTTCTTCAAAAGCTTTATCTTCAACTGGTCCATCAAAGCTATTTGGTTCATAATATGCATCTGTTATATCTTTTTGTTCATAATTCATAGCACCATCAGCATGATAAGTTTTAACATCAACTATTGGTCTATTTACAGGTAGCATTTCATAATGAGTACCTACTCTATATCTATGTGCATCTGGATAAGAAAAGATTCTAGCTTGAAGCATCTTATCAGGTGAAAAGCCTATTCCAGGAACTATATTTGAAGGTGAGAAAGAGGCTTGTTCTACTTCATTGAAATAATTTTTTGGATTTTCATTTAGTGTAAGTTCTCCAACCTTTATCATTGGGTAATCACTATGTGGCCAAACTTTTGTTAAATCAAAAGGATTAAAAGAACATGCCAAAGCCTCTTCTTCTGTCATTATTTGAATTTCAAAACTCCACTTAGGATAATTTCCTTGTTCAATATTTTCAAATAAATCTCTTTGATTTGACTCTCTATCTTTTCCAACAATCTCTTCTGCTTGTTTATCTGTAATAGTTTCTATTCCTTGCATAGTTTTAAAATGAAATTTAACCCAAAATCTTTCATTTTTTTCATTTATTAAACTATATGTATGTGAGCCATATCCATTTATATGTCTATATGATTTTGGTAAGCCTCTATTTGACATCAATATTGTAACTTGATGTAAGCTTTCTGGACTTAATGACCAAAAATCCCAAGCAGCGGTATTGCTTCTTAAATTTGTTTGTGGATGTCTTTTTTGAGTATGAATAAAATCTGGGAATTTATATGCATCTCTAATGAAAAAAACAGGTGTATTATTCCCTACTAAGTCCCAATTACCCTCTTTTGTATAAAACTTAAGGGCAAATCCTCTTACATCTCTTTCTGCATCAGCAGCACCTCTTTCACCTGCAACTGTAGAAAATCTAAGTAAAAGCTTTGTCTCTTCTGATTTTTGTAAAACCTTAGCTTTTGTATATTTTGAAATATCCTCTGTAATAACAAGCTTTCCATAAGCTGCACTACCATTTGCATGTACTACTCTTTCAGGAATTCTTTCTCTATTTTGATGGGCTAATTTTTCTATTAACTGATAATCTTGCATAAGTACAGGACCTCGTTCTCCTGCTGTTATTGAGTTTTGATTATCCGAGATTGGATTTCCTGCTGTTGTTGTCATAGTCTTTTTCATAAAATGCTCCTTTAGTAGAAAAGATTTCTCTTAATACTAAATTCTATTGTTATATTTGTTAAATGAAACTTAGTTGTTTTTTACAATCTAACTATAATCATATAAAATAGTTTAAAACAAGCATAATAAAAAACGCTGATAATAGAGTTTGCAAAGTAATAATAGATGACATTAATTTTATATTACCTCCAAGTTGTCTTGCCAAAATAAAAGATGAAGGTGCAGTTGGTAAAACTGCAAAAATTATAAGTATAGAGATCATAAACTCATCTAATTTGAAAAAATTAGCAATAACAAACATAATCAAAGGAGTTAAAATAAGTTTGGCTATATTTGTAATAATTATCTCTTCTTTAGATGAAGTTATCTCTTTTATAACTAAACCAAAACCAACTGATAAAAGTCCAAGAGGAAGAGCAGCAGAACTTAAAATTTCTAATATTTTATCAAAACTTGAAAAAAGCTCAATTCCCATAAAATTTATAAATCCACCTAAAAAACATGCCACAATTAAAGGATTAGTAATAATTGATTTTACTAAATATAAAAATGTTAATTTACTATTATTTACATAAAGCGCAAAAATTGATATACAAATAATATTAATAAAAGGAATTACAAACATCATTAATATAGCAGCTAAAACCAATCCTTTATCACCAAAAACAGAATCAGCTAAAGCTAAAAATACATAAGTATTAAATCTAATTGAACCTTGAACTATTGAAGTAAAAGAGTCACCTTTAAAATTAAATATCTTATTTATTAAAATCAAGATTATTAAAACTAAAGATATAGTAAAAAGTGCAGTTAAAACAAAATTTACACTATTAATATCTTCAAATGATGCAGTTGCAAGTTTATAAATCAATAGTGATGGCATTAATATATAATAAGTTAACTTATCTGCATTTGGCCAAAACTCTACTGAGGGAAATTGTATCTTTTTTAAAAAGTAGCCAATCATAATCAAAGAAAAAATAGGAATAATCGCTGTAAAAATATGTATCATGTGCAACCTTTAACTTTACTTTATAAAAAGTTTCAATATAATTTAGTTTTACGAAACAATTTTGAAACTTTAAATTATAGATAAAAATTATAAGGCTAAGATTAAATGCTATTTAAATCTAAGAAGAAATATACTCTTTCTGATATCCAAAAACTTTTTTCTCAAATTCCAGTAATATTTATTTTATTACTTGCAATACTATCTTTAAGCATCTCTTATTTTCTTTTAGAAACAAAAAAAAATACAAAAATAGATTTACTTAAACAAAAAGCCTTTTTAAATTATGAGTTTAAAAAAAAGCAAGAACTAAATGAATTTAGAACAAAAGTAAAAGAGCAATTAAAAGAGATATTTTTGCATGAAGAGATTTTACTAAAAAAAGTTACTTATAAAGCAATAGGATATTTAGAATCAAACTCACTAAGCAAATTTCAGTTGTTAACTGACTATTTAAAAAAAATTGAAAAACAAAATAATATCGAACTTGTTGTTTTTACAAAAGATAATTTAAATATTTTATATGGAAAAGAGTCTATTTATTATCTTAAAAAACTTATTTTTAATACAAATAAAATAGTACATGAAAATATCACTTTAAAATATATTTATTCACAAGGTCAAAACAATTTACAATATTGGAAAGATGATTTAAAAAAAACCGTAAGATTAAGTTTTTTTGATTATATAAATATAAATGGCTATGAGTATTATATTGGTTCTTTTTCCACAATTAACTCTATAAAAGAGATTACAAAAGAAGCAATAATAAATACAATAAAAAAAGAAAACTACAATATATGGTTTTATGATGTAATATTTCAAGATACTTACAACTTTTATGGAAAAAAAAAGTTTCATAAATCAAATACACTTTTAAAAAATAAAAATAATAATATCGCTTACAATATATTACAACACTATTTTATTGATAAGGAATATAGCAATCTATTTAATAATACATTTTTTTATGACAAATATAATTTTTTAATTGCATCTTCTTATAATACAAATGAAATAACAAAAGAGATTAAAGATAAAATAGAAAAAATAACAAAAGAGTACAATAATCTATTTTTTCAAATTTTTACCTTAATTATTGCAACAACTTTACTTTTAATACTATTTACTTATGTTTTTTCAAATTTTATTAATACTATATTTAAAGAGTACAACGATAAACTTGAAAATAAAACTCTCTCTTTAGAACATTGGAAAAAAAGATTTGAATTAGCAATTATTGCTTCAAATGATGGTTTATGGGATATTGACTTTAAAACAAAGAAAATATATTTTTCAGATAAGTGGTTTGATATGTTTGGTTATAAAAAAGACGAAGTACAAACATTTTCAGATTGGTTTGCACTAATACATAATGAAGATAAAAAAAATGTAGAAAAACTTTTTGATAAAATTTTTGCAAAAGTTGATGATACTTTTATATGTGAATATAGGCTTCAAACAAAAAATGAAGGTTTTAAATGGGTTTTAGCAAGAGGAAAAGCTTTCACTAACAACACAGATGAATTAGATAGAATGCTTATGATGTCTATGGATATTGACAAAAATAAAAGAATGAAAAAAGAGCTTTTAGATGTAGAGTATTTAGTTGAAGATGGAAAAATTGTTATTTTTAAACTTAATAATGATAAAGATTTAACAGTTAAATATATTTCAAATAGTATTAAAACTTTTGGATATACAAAAAAAGAGTTTGAATCAAAATCTATGAATTTTATGAGTTTAATTCATGAAGATGATAAAAATAAAATGCAAGTAGCAATCAATGCTGCTTTAAAAAATGATTTGCCAAACTTTACAGTTGAGTGTAGAGTAAGAAACTTAGCAAATGAGATAAGATGGATATCAAGTAGAGTAATCTTGATTAAAAATCATTCTGGAGAAATATCACACTTTTATGGTTATATAAATGATATTACTAAAATAAAACTAAGTGAAGAGGAGTTAAAACTAAAAGTAGAAGATGAAGTTAAAAAAAATAGAGATAAAGATAGACTTTTAATTCAACAAAGTAAATTAGCTGCAATGGGAGAAATGCTTGGAAATATTGCTCATCAATGGAGACAACCTTTAAATAATGTATCTTTAATTATTCAATTTTTAAGGGATAATTATCACAATGAATCAATTACAAAACCTCAACTTGAAAAGTTTATAAATAAAGCAAATAAACACATAGAGTATATGAGTGAAACAATAGATGATTTTAAGAATTTTTATAAACCATCAAAGACGCAAACAAAGTTTTCTATAAAAGAGTCTATAAATACACTATTATATATGATAAAAAATCAATACTCAAATGATAATATAAAAATAGAAGTTGATTGTGAAGATATAATAATTACAGGTTATGAAAATGAATTGAAACAAGCATTATTAAATATTTTAAATAACGCAAAAGATGCTTTACTTTTAAAAAAAGAGAAAGAAGAGTTTGAAGCATTAATTACTATTTTTGTTAAAAAAGTACAAAATAGTTTAGTAATAGAAATTTTTAATAATGGTGGTAATATAAAAGATGAAATAATTAATAAAATTTTTGAACCATATTTTACAACAAAGTTTGAGCATCAAGGCACTGGTATAGGTCTTTATATGACAAAATCAATTATACAAACAAATATGAAAGGTAAAATTGAAGTAGAAAATATAAAAGATGGCGTGAAATTTATAATCACACTAAATATTTAATTAATAGGATAAATTATGGACAAAATAACTACAAGAGTTTTATTAGTTGAGGATGAAGAAGATGCAAGAGAGATATTAAGCTTTTATCTTGATACAATTTTTGATGAAGTTCAAATTGCTTGTGATGGGCAAGAGGGTCTTAATATTTATAAAAAGTATTATGATGAAAAAAAATCTTTTGACTTAGTTCTAACAGATATAAAAATGCCAAACAAAGATGGATTAACTATGGTAGAAGATATCACAAAACTAAACGATGAACAAAAATTTATTATTGTATCTGCATATAAAGATGAAGAGTACTTATTTAAATCAATAGGCTTAAATATAATATCATATTTTGTAAAACCATTAGAAATAAAAACGGTAATGGAGATTTTAAAAAAAGTAAAATCAAAAGTTTTAGAAGACAAATCAAAAAATGAAAATTTAAGTGAAGTAGTTAATTTAAATAAAACTTACTCTTTTAATACAAAAACAAATCTATTATATAAAAAAGATGAATTAATCCATCTTTCTAAAAAAGAGACCCTTTTACTTAAAGCACTAATAACAAATATAAAGCAAATTAAAACAAAAGAGTTTCTAAAAAAATCCATATGGAATGATACAAATACATCAGATGCAACAATGAGAACTGTTATAAAAAGAGTAAAAGATAAGATATCTGATGATGATTTTATAAGTTCAATCAAAGGTCTTGGCTACATTATAGAGTAATAAAAGCCCAAAAATACATAAATTTGACACAAATTTTATAATTTGAAACAATTTTGAAACAATTTTGTTTCAAAATATGTTATACTTCTTTTGTAAAAATTAAAAGGAGAACAAATGTCAAAATTGTCATTTTTAAAAAAGCTTTTTGTTTCATCTGCTATAACTACAGTTATGTTAACAAGTGCAAATGCAGCAAAAAATGAATCTAAATATGTAATTGCAACAGCAAGTACAGGTGGGACTTATTATCCAGTTGGTGTAGGAATTGCAACAATAGCTTCATTAAAATTAGCAAAAAGTAGTAATCTAACTTTTTCAGCAATAACATCAGCTGGTTCTGGTGAGAATATTGATATGCTTGAAAAAGGTGAAGTAAATTTTGCTATTTTACAAGGTCTTTTTGGTTCAATGGCTTGGCAAGGAAAAGCTAAATATAAAGATAATCCAAAGAAAAACTTAAGATCAATTTCTATGTTATGGCAAAATGTTGAACAATTTACTATAACAAAAGAGTTTGCAAAAACTGGAAATATCAATGATTTGAAAAACCTTTATGGTGAAAGATTTTCAATTGGTGGAAGAAGTTCAGGATCTAGAGTTTCAGCTGAAACAATTATGGAATCTCTTGATATTGATTATAATAAAATGAATATACAATACTTAGGATATACTCCAAGTTCAACTGCTCTACAAGATGGTAAAATTGAGGGTATGAATACTCCATCTGGTCCTCCAACATCAGCAGTTACAAATGCTTTTGCTTCTATTGGAAATGATAAAATAAAAGTATTAGATTTTAATGAAAATGATCTAAAAAAAATACGAAACAACTATCCAGTATGGACTCCTTTTACTATTAAAGCAGGAACATACCCAGGACAAGATAAAGATATCAATACAATTGCTCAACCAAACTTATTAGTTGTTACAAAAGATACACCAGAAGAGACTGTATATCTTTTAACAAAAACAATTTATGAAAACCTAGCATTTTTAAATACTGTTCATAAATCTACTAAAGCTATGTCTTTAAATAAAGCTATAGAGGGTCTTCCTATGCCTTTACATCCAGGTGCAGCTAGATTTTATAAAGAAAAAGGAATTGATATTCCAAAAGATTTAATTTTAGAATAATCAAGAATTTTACTTACCAAAAGAAGAATATTCTTCTTTTGGATATAAATTATATAAGTAATTATAAATTATTTATCTAGTTTATATATAAAAAAAGCAATAGGAAAACAAAATGATAAAAATTAAATATTTTAAAGAGATTACTTTCATTTACGCAATATTTATATCACTATTTCATTTTAGTGTAAATATTTGGGGAGGATTAAGTAATTTATGGTTTAACTCTGCACACTTTGCACTTTTAGCTTCTCTTGGTTTTTTAACTTATGAAGCAAGTAAAAACAAGAATGAAGTTTCAATTTTAAATTTACTTTTTGCAATATTGTCACTTTTAACATTTTTTTATATGATGTTTTTTGAAGAGAGTCTTTATGCTGTTGCTAATTCACAAATGAGAACAAGTGATATAATTGTAGCAAGTATGACTATTATATTAGCAATTGAAATGGTTAGAAAATCAACAGGATATGTAATACCTGCAATAATCGTTTTTTGTATTGCATATATACTATTTTTGGGACAACAATTTGAGGGAGTTTTTGCATTTGGTGGCATGAGTGTAGAGAGATTTCTTTATAGAATGTTTTATACAAATGAGGGATTATTTGGACCAATTGCTACAATATCTTCAACTTATGTATTTATGTTTATTTTATTTGCTGCATTTTTATTAAAATCTGGTGCAGGTGATTTTATAGTAGATGTTGCAAATGCAGTTGCTGGTAAATATACAGGTGGAACTGGTCATGTAGCAGTTATTTCATCGGCTTTAATGGGAACTATATCAGGTTCTGCTGTTGCAAATACTGTTTCAACGGGTTCTATTACTATTCCTATGATGCAAAAAGCAGGTTTTAAATCAAAATTTGCAGCAGCAGTTGAAGCAGCAGCTAGTACAGGTGGTCAAATTATGCCTCCAATTATGGGTGCTGGAGCATTTATTATGGCAC
The DNA here is from genome assembly GCF_008000835.1 of Malaciobacter canalis. Taxonomy (GTDB): domain Bacteria; phylum Campylobacterota; class Campylobacteria; order Campylobacterales; family Arcobacteraceae; genus Malaciobacter; species Malaciobacter canalis. Next base: position 512,179 of record NZ_CP042812.1, on the reverse strand, counting down.
AAATGACTCATATTCCATTTATTACTATTATATCTGTTTCTATTTTACCAGCCATTTTATATTTTGCTTCAATAGCATTTTATATTAATATTCATGCAAAAGAGAATAATATAAAAGGTGAAAATAATAATGTAAAAATTTTACCTATTTTAAGAGAAGGGTTTCACTTTGTAATTCCTTTATCAACTCTAATTGGTTTATTAATTTATGGATTCACACCTACATATTCAGCAGGTATAGCAATAGTAACTATAGTTTTAGCCTCATATCTTACAAAAAATAAAAGAATGGGAATAAAAGATATATTAGAAGCTTTAGCACTAGGTAGTAAAAATATGATTGTAACTGGTGTTTTACTTATTGCAGTTGGAATTATAGTAGGTGTTATTAATATATCAGGAATTGGTATTACTTTTTCTCAATTAATTATGGAATGGTCAGGGAATTCACTTTTTATTGCTATAGTTTTAATTGCTATTGCATCTTTAGTTTTGGGAATGGGATTACCTGTTACTGCATCATATGTTGTTTTATCAGTTTTATCTGCACCTGCTTTAGTAGGATTAATGTTAAGTCCAGAAATGGCAGCACTAGTAAATGCAGGAGTTCAAATTCCTGAAGTTACTATGTATTTATTATCTGCACATTTAATAATATTTTGGTTATCACAAGACTCAAATTTAACTCCTCCTGTATGTCTTGCTGCATTTGCAGCTGCTGCAATTGCTAAAACACCTCCAATGGCTACTGGTATGACATCTTGGAAAGTTGGAAAAGGTATGTATATTATTCCATTACTTTTTGCATTCACACCTTTAATTAATGGAACTTGGATAGAGAGGTTTGAAGTATTTGGTTTTGCATTATTTGGAATTATGTCTTTTTCAATTGTAATGGAAGGATTTTGGGATAGAAAAATGAGTATATTAGAAAGAGCTGTATTTGCAGTTGCTGCAATACTTTTATTAACTCCAGATACTATTTTTAACATGCAAAGTTATTTAGGAGTTGTTCAAAATACTCATATTGTAGGATTTGGTATTTTTGCTGTGACAATTATAATGCATAAAGTATTATTTAAAGAAGAAAGCTCATATGCAAAAGCTAATTAATTTAAAAAATATAGGATTTTAAAATGTATGATTACTTAATAATTGGTGCAGGTATTATAGGATTAAATATTGCAAAAAATTTAAAAGAAAGGTTTCCTTTTTCAAAAATATTAGTAATAGAAAAAGAGAGTGAAGTAGGAATGCATAGTTCAGGTAGAAACTCAGGAGTTTTACATGCAGGTTTTTATTACACTGCAAACTCATTAAAAGCTAAGTTTACAAAAGAGGGAAATGAAGCATTAAAAAAGTTTGTTAAACAAAGAGGTTTAAAAATAAATGAATGCAAAAAAGTGGTTGTGGCTACAAATGATAAAGAGTTTGAGGGATTAGAAGAGCTTAAAAGAAGAGGTGATGCAAATAGTGTTGAACTTCAATGGCTAGATGAGCAAAGTTTAAGTAAACTTTATCCTAATATTAAAACATATAAAAAAGCTTTACTATGTCCAAGTACAGCCACTGTAAATCCAAAAGAAGTTACAAAAGAGTTTGCAAAAGTTATTCAAGAATTAAAAGTAGAGCTAATCTTAGATTGTAAATATATCTCAAGTAGTTGCAATGTTGTATCTACAACAAAAGGAGATTTTCAAGCTATGAAAGTTATAAACTGCGCAGGTTTATATGCTGATACCATAGCAAAGGATTTTGGATTTTCAAAAGATTATGTGATTATTCCATTTAAAGGAATATATTTAAAGGATAAAAATAATAACTCAAATTTAAAAACAAATATTTATCCTGTACCAAATCTAGCTAATCCTTTTTTAGGAGTACATTATACTTTAACAGTAGATAATGAAAGTAAAATTGGACCTACTGCTATTCCTGCATTTTGGAGAGAGAATTATAAAGGTTTTGATAACTTTAAGTTAAAAGAGTTTATTCAAATTTTATATTATGAATCAAAACTATTTATAAGTAATGCTTTTGGTTTTAGAAGTTTAGCTTTTAGTGAGATAAAAAAATATTCACTATCTCATCTAAAAAATTTAGCAATGACTCTTACAAATAAAAAGATGAATCATAAGGGCTTTGATTCATGGTCAACACCTGGAATTAGAGCACAATTATTAAATAAAAATACCTTAGAATTAGTACAAGATTTTGTAGTTGAATCAGATGAAAATTCAATACATATACTAAATGCTGTTAGCCCTGCTTTTACATCATCAATTCCCTTTGCAAATTGGGTAGTTGAAGAACATATATTGAAAACGACAAACTAATATATATACATTAAGTCTATAAATATAAAACTATTTATAGACTTGTTTAATCAAACTCAACTAGTATCATTCCAAGAAAATATTTATCTTTATAAACTTCAATTTTATAAACTTTATTATCTTTGGAGATACTAAATCTTTTTTCTAATTTATCAAGAGTAATCTTTATATTATTCTCATTTACTATTTTATCTTTTGAAAAACCTATAACATTAACTCTATAATCATTATTTGCTTTTACTTTAAAATACTCTTTTACTTTTATTGTGTCTGAAAAATTAATTTTTCTTTTTTCACCATCAAACTCAATTAAAATATTTTTTATTTCATTTTTATAATCAAATTTTTGAGGATGTAATTTTGTAACTGTTTTATTTCCAATTTTTAAATAATATATGCCATTTTTATAGATTTTTGCTCCTAATGGATGCTTAAAATCAAAGCTATTTTGAGTATTTTTTAAAGGAAAATAGTATAAATTTGGCTTGATATTATTTAAATCAAGTTTTATAACATCATTTATAGTTACATCCATAAAGTTATTTATAACTGCAGTAATATCTTCTAAGTTATTCAAATCAAAATCTTTTTCATACTTTATACCCATAATATCCATAAAGCCTTCAATTGCTTTTAATTGATATTTTACTTTTAAAGTCAAATCAGTAATATTTTTACTTGTTTCAACAGCAAAAGCAGGTTTATTATTTTTAATAGCAAAGTAAGTTAAAGATAGTTGCATTTGCTCATCTTTTTCTTTTGTTTTTGTATTTTTAATATTAAAAGTGTGATAATCTTCTAAAAGTTCACTATTTATATTTTCACTAACTTTTTTAGCAAGTTTTGTAAGGTTGAAGTATCTATGTTCTTTTGTTAGAAGTTCTTGATCAATAATAAATGCTTGTCCCCAAGCACTTGGATTAAATATTGAGTTTTGCCAATCATGTCTATAAAAACCTCTTCCATCATGCAAATTCAATATTAAATCAATCTGTTCATTTTTGATGATTTTTTTGATTTTTATAATATCATTGTAGTCTTTATCATCTTTACTAACAAAATTAAATTTTCGGTTCATGTCACCATGAATCCCTCTTCTGTTTCTAATTAGGCTTTCAAAATTTAAATTAGGCACTACCCACAAAGAGCCTTTTTTTATCTTATAATTACTTACAAGTATTGAACTAGCAAAATAGCCACCTGGTTCATCACCATGTATTCCACCTATTACTAAAAGAGTATCACCTTTTTGTTTAGACTCTTTTTTATATAAATCAAAATCTAAATTAGAAACAGCAAGACACACATTATAAAATAGAAAAAATAGAAAAATTACTCTTAACAAAAAAAGCCTTTATTAATCAATTTAATGAATTTAGCTTGTTTTGAATATAACTTCTAACTTGCTCATAATCAATTGTTTCTTTAAAATCTTCAAACTTTGCTCCACTTGCATTTACATGGCCACCACCATTTGCAAGCTTTTGAGCAATATATGATACATCTACCTTTCCATCTGCTCTAAAACTAGCATTTCCTTTTCTTCCAACATCAATAAAAAAATCATAATCAGGATTTGCCTTTAAAAAAGCATTTGCAGGAATAGAGATAGAACCTAAAGTATAAGTTAATAAGCCTTTATGCTCTTTATAATAAACAGTTAAATTATCTTTTATTTTTTCTAAAGAAGAGACTAAATATTTTGCACTTAAATTATCTATTGTATCATCAACACCATTAGTATTTAAAAACTCTTTTTTAAGTTTATGAATATCATTGTCAAGTTGAATATTTGCATTCTCTTTAGTAATATATGTAGCTGCTTTTTTTAATAAGAAAATTCTAAACTCTCTATTTAAATCAGCAAATAAAACATTATTAATCTCTCTTACACGACTTATCATGCTTAAAAGAACTTTTCCAAATTCAAAATTAAAAGTCTCATTATCTAACCAAATATCAATAGCATTTACACTATTAATTAAAGGCTTAATCCATTTATCATCATCTTTAAAACCACCATACTCTTGCGTTATATAATCATATGTTATTTTTGCAGCACATCTATTTAAATCTAAAAAATACCAATCATAAGTGTTTGCACTTTTTTGTCCTGTTGCATGATGGTCTAAAAGTTGTAGTTTTATATTAAAACCTTCTTCTTTTAGCTTATTTATATCTTTATGTAAATCTTTTGATTCTTGATATGTCAAATTCAAATCAGTTATTAAAAAAAATATCTCTTCACTTTTGTCAAGATTGTTTATTAATTCTAAAACTTTTTTTATACTAAGCTTTACTTCAAGCCCGTAATTTGCATTTAGAAAAACTCCATTTTTAAAAAACTCTTTTGTTAGCAATTGGCAAGAGAAACCATCTAAATCAGTATGGGATATATGAAATAATCTCATGAAGCTATGTCCTTAAGGGTTAAATCCTTCAAGAACACGTTTATTTTATTTTGTAAATTATTTAGTAAAGGCCAAATTGTACAAGTATTAGCAACATCTGATGGGCATGAATTTACAGATGGAGAACACTCAAATACTGTGGGAATTCTCTCTTCTGCTGCTGTTGTTATTTCTAATATTGTAAGTTTGTCATATGATTTTTTCAAAGCAAATCCACCATTTACACCTCTGTGGGATACTACAATATCTTGCTTTGCTAAGTTTTGCATTATCTTTGCTAAAAATGACTTAGAGATATTAAGCTCTTTTGATAAAACATCAACATTTTTTGGTTTGTCACTTTTTGCAATTGATATTAAAGATAGCAATGCATATTCGCTTTTTTTTGTTAATAACATACTTTTCCTAACTAATTTTTAATAAACATATTCTACTAGAAGTAAAATTAATATTAATTTTTTTTAAAAACTAAATTGTGTATTTATAAAAAATTTAAAAAAAAAGGTTGCAAGAAAACTTGCAACCTTTAAATATTTCAGTTTAAATAAACTTATTTAGCTCTAATTCCTAATTCTGCAACTACTGCTGCAAATCTATCGTGAGCTGTATTTTTTAAATATTTTAAAAGTCTTTTTCTTTTACCAACCATTTTTAAAAGACCTAATCTTGATGAGTGATCTTGTTTGTTGATTTTTAAATGCTCAGTTAATACTCTAATTTGCTCTGTTAATAATGCAATTTGTACTTCTGAAGAACCTGTATCTTTATCATTTTTTTTGAACTTTGCAATAATACTTGCTTTTACGTCCTGATCTAAAGCCATAATGACCTCCTAATAGGTATATAATCTCACTTAAAGAAATTTTAAATGGACGCGAATTATATTCAAACTATTATTAAAGCTAGTTTAAGTTATAATTAAAACTTCTTCAAAAATAAAATCCCTAATTCTTAAAAGGAAATTTATGTTAAATATCACCTATAAAAAAGAGATTGTTTATAAACTTTATATGCTTGTAGCCTTTGCTATTTTTGCACTTGTAATGTATCAAGGCTATATTCAAAGAGGTGGAGTTTATACCCTATTAATGTTTTTAGCTTTTTTTTTAATGGCATTTCAAATAGCATCTATATTTTATGTTTTATTAGTTCAAAGAAGATTAGAGTTAAAAGTTAAAGATGATATTTTATCTTGGACAGTTTATGATAATAAAAAAGTATATAAAACAAATAGTATTAATATTAAAGATATTAAAGATACTAAAACAGAAATAAACTACCTTACTGGAAATATTTATTCAAATTTCACTGCTACTTTTACACTAAATGATGATAGAAAAGTTGTATTAAGTGATGGACTTTTATATGATTTTGGACTTGAAAAATCTGAAGAAATTGCTACTTTTTTACTAAAACACAACTTAGGGCATAAAGATGATATCAAATTTATAAAACTTATTGATGAATTAAATATTGATATTTCAAAAGAGCAAAAATTTGTTAAAAAAGATGAAAAATCTTATATTATAGGTGTCATATCAAAAAATAAAAAAGAGTTCTTAGCTTTGAGGCTACAAATAGAGTCTTTATATAAAGATTATAATGATGTACAAAAAAATACAAATAATGAGTTTATGGTAAAAAGTAATCAAATAAAAGATAGTTTTATTGCTCTTCGTTCAAATCCTATTGGCTATATGGTAGAGTTTTATAATGTAAATAAAAAGCCTGAACTTAAAATGTTAAAAGAGTTTAAAGGTGTTACTATTAAAAACAAATTGGCAAATATAGTAAGAAATAAATAGTAAAAGTAAACTTTTACTATTTAAATAAAAGGATTTTCATCCTCCTGTTTCATAAAATGCTCTTGTTGAAGTCTCTGTTCCATCTTCTTCTGACCATTTGTTTTTTTCAGGCTTTGTTCTTAAAACCTCTTTTAAAATATCAACTGCTTTATCAATATCATCATTTTGAACTGCATCTTTAATACTCATTGCATCTTCAAAATATAAACAAGGAATCAAAAATCCCTCAGCTGTTAATCTGATTCTATTGCATGAAGCACAAAAATCATCTTTATGAGGTTCTATTATTCCAAATTGATATCCATCTTCTAACTCATAATATTGAGCAGGTGAGCTAGTATCTCTTGGAACCATTTTAAAATTATATTTTTTAGAAATTATCTCTTTAATCTCTTTTGAGTCTAAACCTTTTGCGCTATCTTTTGCATAATGATTTTCCATAAACTCAATAAATCTTACTACATATCCTCTTTGTTTACAAAACTCTAAAACTTCTATAATTCCGTCATCATTTATTCCTTTTATAGGAACACAATTTACTTTGATTTTTAAACCTACTTCATCTGCTTTTTTTATTCCTTCTAAAACCTTTGCCAAAACATCTTTTTGAGCAATTTTTGCTGCTACATCTGGCTTTAAAGTATCAAGTGAAACATTGATTCTTTTTAGTCCAGCATCCTTTAGTTTTTGGGCAACTTTAGGCAATAAGTAAGCATTTGTTGTAAGTGCTAAATCTATATCACTTTTATAATCATATATCATTTTAATAAAGCTGTCTAAATCTTCTCTTAAAAGAGGTTCTCCACCTGTAATTCTAACTTTTTTTATACCCTCATCAATTGAAACTTTTATAAATTTAAATAAGTCTTCATATGAAAGTAAGTTCTCTTTTGGAACCCACGAAAAAGGTTTTTCAGGCATACAATATTGGCATCTAAAATTACATCTTTCAGTAACAGATACTCTTAAATAATCAACAACTCTATTATGTCCATCTATTAACATAATTTTCTCACTTTTTTTAAAAAATTTCAAAAGCTTAATATAAAAAAGCTTAATTCTAGAAAAATTTTAACTATAAATTGTTATAAGTTCTTCTTGATTTATAGTTTTATTTTTCATATCAATTAGACTTTTGTCTTTATAATTTCTAAGTACTCTTGATAAAGTCTCAGGTGTTATATTAAGCATTTGAGCAATTAGAATATTTTTTGTATTAAAAAAATCTTCTTGATTCTCAACTATATATTTTGCAACTCTTTGATGAGTATCTAAAACTAACTGTGAAGAGATGATTCTTTCTAAATTTTTTATCTTTTTTATAAGTGAAGATTGTATTTTTAAAATTAAATCTTCATTTGAATAGATAATTTTTCTAAATTTTTCAAAATCAATCCTTAAAACTTCACACTCACTATATGCAACAGCACTTGCTGGATAAGGTATCTTTTCAAAATTACTTAATTCTGCGATAAGTTCATTATCATAAAAATATTTCATAACAATCTCTTTACTGTTACTTGTACTTTTATAAAGTTTAACTACACCTTTTATTAATAAATGCAAATATTTTGATTCATCACCTTCATAAAAAATGATATTATCTTTTACATAATTACTTTTAACAGAAATATTTTCTATTTGTCTGATCGTCTTTTCATCTAAATCTTTAAATAAATAAAGCTCTTTTAAATTCATATACCATCCTTAATTTAATCGCTGCCAAGCTTCATCTAAAGAGTTAACTCTTTTTGAAAAGAGTAAATATAATGCAATATTAAACTTACTTAGCTTTATAATCTCTTCATCAGGATTATTAATTATATTTTTAGTCTCTTCTAAAGATATATGTTCATATTTTCTATCATAATTAATACCATAATCTTTTAAATTAAAGCTTGTCTCAACTATTTTTTCATCTATTTTTTGCCAATACTTACCATCTGAAAAGACCTCAGGACTACCCTCAGCTCCTTTTACTACGCTTACGTCTTCAAAATAGTCTTTAAAAACTTCAATATACTTTTTCACATATGGTTTATGAAAAGCTGTAGTTACTGCATATTCACTTTTTGCAACTCCTAAAAGTTTTTCTACTGTATTAAAAACAGTTCTAAGTCCTAATTCATGTCTTAATGAAGTTAAATCACTTAATGGTTTTAAATAGTTTTCTCTATTAAAAGTATATATATTATCTCCTAAATCATACTCTAAAACCAAATCTTTTGTACACATTCCAAGCTTTGCTGGTTGTAATTTATCTGTTGAAATTACTAAATTTAGAGGTTTTACATCACTGTTTTTTTCATAAAACTGCTTTAATATATCTTTAAATAAAGGAAATAAAAAAGGATTTCTTACTCTTCCATCAAATGAATAACCAAGCTCAATCGAGTCTTTTACTTCATAAAACTTCATAAAATTTCTCAATGCTTTTACACAAGCTTTTAGTTCATCATCACTTTCAAGTTTTACTCTAAAGCCTACTAAAAATGCTCCTATTTGAGTATCACTTGCCTCTTTATTTAAGATTTTTGTTATTGCATCTATAACCTCATCTTCTTGTAAATCTCTATTTCCTTTAAAACCTGTTCCAACAGCTTTTATATATTTTTTAAAACTCAATTTCTAACCTTATTAATAAATATTGTAATATAATTAATCAAATTTTATAATAGGATAATATAGAATTGCTTAAATAAAAAAATTACAAAAGGATATTATTGTTATTAGAAGATACTATAAAAAATATTAACTTTTTTGAAGAACTAAATGAAGAACAAGTAAATACATTAGCTAGCTTTTCAAATGTATCTACTTATCCTAAAAATTCAATTTTATATTATGAAACTGAAATAAATAACAAACTTATGTTTTTAGTAGATGGTTTAATAAAAATATATAAAGTTGATAAATTCGGAAATGAGATTTTTTTATATCACATACACAAAAATAGTATGATATCAGAACTGTCTTCATTAAATAGCAATGAAATACAATGTTTTTCAAATGCTGAGTTTACCCAAGATTCAACTATTTTAGTTGTTGATTATGAAAAGTTTAAAGAAAACTTTTTGGATAAAAATATTTTAACTTCAAAACTAATTGAAGTTTTACTAAAAAAAAGTCAACAATTTCAATGTATTATAAATAGAGAATTAGTATTTGATGCAACTGCTAAAGTTGCATTTATGCTAACTCAAGATTTAGATATGTTCAATCAATTAAAAAGGCAAGAAGTATCATTTATGTTACATATTCAACCAGAAACTTTATCAAGAGTTTTAAAAAGATTAAGTAGAAATAAAACAATAAGTATCCAAAATAGTAAAGTAGAAATTTTAAATAAAGAAGAACTTGTATCAATATTTAAAGGAATTGGTGTATGAAGAAAACAGCAACAATAAGTAATAAAATCAAAACAATTGGTTTATTATTTGTTATTTTAATGTCAAGTGTTATAGCAACAACAATATATTTAAATGCAAAAAATGAAAAAGATGCTCTAATAATAAATATTGCAGGTAAACAAAGGATGCTAACTCAAAAAATATCAAAAAATGTATTCTATCTTTATCATAATAATCAACACAGTTTTTCAGAACTTGATAATGCAACTCAAGAGTTTATATATAATCTAAACTCACTAAAAGATGGAAATCATTTAATCAAAATAGAACCAGCACCAACTACTGCTATTTCAAATCAAATATCAAAAGTAGAGATTTTATGGTTTAATTTTTATGAAAATATAAAAGAAATAAAAGAGTTATTGCAAAATAGAAATGAAAAAAATGAAAAAACATTAAAAATTTTGGTCGATACTGTTTATGCTACTAATAATAATTTATTAAATGAAGTTGATAAAATAGTTAGTTTATATACCACATATTCAGAAAGAAAAACAACCTTTATTAACTATTTTCAATACCTTTTTGCATTAATAATTATACTTTTAATTATATATAGTTATTTTCAATTAAAAAGTATGGAAGAGAATGCTAAAAAGTTTTTAGAACTTTCTAAAAACATAAAAGAGGGTAAATTAAATGAACCAATTGATTTAATACATTTTGAAGCAGAAAAAGAGATAGTTGAAGCAACAGATACACTTAATTGCTTCATAAATAAAATAAATGCAGCAATGGCTTATTCAGATAATGCTTCAAAAAAATTAGAAGATTTAACAAATGAATTTGATGAAATCCTTGATGAATTAAGTGAATCAAGAGATTTATCAAGCCAATTATATAAAAGTGAAGATATGGTCATTGAATCACAAGAAAACTTATTAAACTTTACTCACAAATTAGAGGAGCTTAAAAAAGAGCTAAACTCTTTATCAAAAAATTGTAATAAATCAGAATAATCTATTGTTTAAAATTCTGAATATATTTTTGGGCCTTTTGTCTTAAAAGGTCCATTCTCTTTTTTCCCTTTGGCAAACTTGTTCTTAGATCTTTCATCTGTTTTAAAAAAGAATCAATATCATTAGGAATTAACTTTTCAATATATTTTTTAAACTCTTTTGCAAATGCTGGTGCACTTCCCATTGTTGATACACATACTACTAAATTATCTTTTTTTATATATGATGGCAAAATAAAATCACAATACTCTTCAAAATCTGAAAAATTACACATGATTTTCTTATCTTTTGTTTCTTTATAAATATCTTTTTGTAATTGTAAGTCATCAACTGCCACAATTAATATATCAATTTTTTCTAAATATTTACTATTGTAATTATCTTGTAAATAACTTAAGTTATATTTATCTATTGTATTTTTAAACTCAAAATTTATTTGGGAAGAAACAATCACAATATCATTAGTGAACTCTAATAGTGAAAGGACCTTTCTATGAGCCACTTCACCTCCTCCAACTACTAATGTTTTTTTATTTTTTATATTTAAAAATATTGGTAAATAATTCAAATCATTCGCCTTAAGTGTTTTTTTTAATTCTACTTTGTTTTGTGTTAAAAAGTAGTTTTAAAACAATTAAAACCCGACAATAATTATCTTAATTTAAACTTATATTATTTGACTAAGGTCAATTATTATATTTAAAATAAGTGATACAATTCTTATGAAACAAAATTTTAAAGGAGATAAGATGTCGCTTTCAAGAAGAGATTTTCTTAGAAGTTCAGCCGCAGCTTCTGCAGCAGCAGCAGTTGGTATGAGTATGCCAACAGAAGTTCAAGCAGCAGCAAATAAGCTAGAGGGTGACTGGAGATGGGACAAAGCAGCTTGTCGTTTCTGTGGTACTGGTTGTGGTATTATGCTTGCTACGAAAAATGGAAAAATTGTTGCAGTAAAAGGTGATCCAGCAGCACCTGTAAATAGAGGGTTAAATTGTATTAAAGGTTATTTTAATGCAAAAATCATGTATGGTGCAGATAGATTAAAGCAACCTTTACTAAGAGTCAATGCAAAAGGTGAATTTGACAAGAAAGGAAAATTTGCTCCTATTTCTTGGGAAAGAGCTTTTGATGAAATGGAATTTCATATTAAAAAAGCACTTAAAGCTTCTGGACCTGAGGGTGTTGGTGTATTTGGTTCTGGACAATATACAGTTATGGAAGGTTATGCAGCTCAAAAAATGATGAAAGCTGGATTTAGAAGTAATGCAATTGATCCAAATGCAAGACACTGTATGGCATCAGCCGTTGTTGGTTTTTACCAAACTTTTGGTATTGATGAACCATCTGGATGTTATGATGACATTGAACTTACTGATACTGTTGTATCTTGGGGTTCAAATATGGCAGAAATGCACCCTATTTTATGGTCAAGGGTAACAGATAGAAAATTATCTGATCCTAATAATGTAAAAGTTATTAACCTTTCAACTTATAGACACAGAACTTCTGATTTAGCAGACATCGAAATTATCTTTAAACCAAACTCTGATTTAGCTTTATGGAACTATATAGCAAGAGAGATTGTATATAATCACCCTGAATCAATTGATTGGGATTTTGTAAAAGAGCATATTGTATTTGCAGCAAGTCCAGTAAATATGGGTTATGGTATGAGAAGATCTGATGAAAAAGCCATCAAAGAAGGTAAATATACTGATAAAGAGATGGAAACTATTTCTAAAGAGATGTCAAAAATAGTTTCAGAAGATGAAGCTCCTGCCTTAGCACCTTATGGATATAAAGCTGGGGACAATATGATAAATAAACCAGCTGGATTAAAACACTGGGAAATATCTTTTGAAGAGTATAAAAGATTCTTAGAACCATATGATGCTGATTATGTTACTAAAGTTTCAAAAGGAAATCCTGATGAAACTGATGAAGATTTTAAGAAAAAGATTAAAGAATTAGCCAATTTATATATTCAAAAAAATAGAAAAGTAGTATCATTTTGGACTATGGGTATGAACCAACATACAAGAGGAACTTGGGTAAATACTTTAGCATATAATGTTCACTTTTTATTAAATAAACAAGCAAAACCAGGTTCTGGTGCATTTAGTTTAACAGGCCAACCAAGTGCTTGTGGAACTGCAAGAGAAGTTGGAACTTTCTGTCATAGACTACCTGCTGATATGATGGTAGCAAATCCAAAACATAGAGCAATTTGTGAAAAAGCTTGGAAAATTCCAAGTGAAACTTTAAATCCTGTTGGAAACCAACATATTATGAAAATTCACAGAGATATTGAAGATGGTGTAGTTAAGTTTGCATGGGTAAATGTTTGTAACCCATATCAAGATACAGCAAGTGCTAGTCATTGGATAAAAGCAGCAAGAGAGATGGATAACTTTATTGTTTGTTCTGATGGATATCCAGGTATTTCTGCAAAAGTATCTGATTTAATTTTACCAACTGCTATGATTTATGAAAAATGGGGAGCATATGGTAATGCAGAAAGAAGAACACAACATTGGAGACAACAAGTATTACCAGTTGGTGATTCAATGTCTGATACTTGGCAATGGGTTGAATTATCAAAAAGATTTACTATAAAAGATGTATGGGGTGAATATACTCTAAGAAATGGTAAAAAACTACCAAGTGTTATTTCAAAAGCAAAAGCTATGGGATATGATGAAAATACATCTATGTATGATATTTTATTTGCAAATGAAAAAGCAAAATCTTATAAATTAGATAAAAATGATCCAATTCAAGCAGGTTTTGATAACTCTGAGGGTTATGGAGATAGCAGAAATGTTGTTGGTAGTGATGGTAAAGTATTCAATGGTTATGGATTCTTTATTCAAAAATATCTATTTGAAGAGTATGCAGACTTTGGTAGAGGTCACGCACATGATTTAGCTGATTTTGATACTTATCATAAAGTAAGAGGATTAAAATGGCCAGTTGTTGATGGTAAAGAAACACAATGGAGATTTAATACTAAATATGACCCTTATGCTAAAAAATATGGAAAAGCTGGAACAGATTTTGCATTTTATGGAAAACTAGCAAAAGCTTTAGCGCAAGGTGATTTAAATGGTATTACAGATAAAAATAAAAAATCTTTAAAAAATAAAGCAAAAATCTTTGCAAGACCTTATATGGATTCGCCTGAAATGCCAGATGAGCAATATCCAGTATGGTTAAGTACAGGTAGAGTACTTGAACATTGGCACTCTGGAACTATGACTATGAGGGTTCCTGAACTATACAGAGCAGTACCAGAAGCACTTTGTTATATGCATCCAGCTGATGCAAAAAAATATGATGTGAAACAAGGTGAGCTTTGTTGGGTTGAAAGTAGAAGAGGAAAAGTTAAAGCAAGAGTTGAAACTAGAGGAAGAAATAGACCATCAAGAGGGCTTGTATTTGTACCTTGGTTTGATGAAAAAGTATTTATTAATAAAGTTTGTGCTGATTATACTTGTCCACAATCAAAACAAACAGACTTTAAAAAATGTGCTGTAAAAATTTATAAAGCATAATTAGTTGAAGTTGAGTTGATAATGATAGAAAATGCAAATTTAATGAGCAATTTTTACTTGTGTCATGGAAATTCATTATCAATTAAAATTATCAATTCAAAAAGGGAGTATTGTTTTGAGCAATAACATTCCAAAAAAAGATCAAAAAATGAATAGAAGAGAGTTTTTTCTAAATGGTGCAAGAGCCTTAGGGCTTACTGCACTTGGTGGTTTAGTATGGAGTGCATATGTTGATGAAGTATCAGCATCATCTCTTTTACTAAGACCTCCAGCAGCGCTTAATGAAAAAGATTTTCTTAAAACATGTATTAAATGTGGGATGTGCGTTGAAGCATGTCCTTATGATACATTACAATTAGCAAAGCCAGGAGATAACATGCCTTTGGGAACACCATATTTTATTCCTAGAGATATTCCATGTTATATGTGTCCTGATATACCATGTGTACCTGTATGTCCAACAGATGCATTAAATGAGAAACTAGTAACAACAAATAATAAGCTTGATATTAATAAAGCTTCAATGGGTGTTGCTGTAATTGATGATAACAGTTGTATAGCTTTTTGGGGTATTCAATGTGATGCATGTTATAGAGCATGTCCGCTTTTAGGTGAAGCAATTACTATTGAATATACAAAAAATGAAAGAACAGGAAAACACGCTTTTTTAAAACCAGTTGTTCATGCAGATGTATGTACAGGTTGTGGTTTATGTGAAAAAGCATGTGTTACTCAAAAAGCAGCAATTTTTGTATTGCCAAATGAGGTTGCAAAAGGAAAAGCTGGAGATTATTACATCAAAGGCTGGGATAAAAATGATGAAAAAAGATTAGAAAAAGCAACAAGCGAAACCACTACTACAAAAATTAGTGAAAGAAAAGCAGTTGACTCTTTAAATGATATAGGAGGACTTTTAGATGATTGATTTAATTAAAAAAAGTAAATTCCTAATAGCAAGAAGAATCACTCAATTTACTATTATGTTTTTGTATATTGCAGCTAATGTTTGGGGCTTTAATTTCCTAATGGGAAATCTTAGTTCATCAAAACTTTTAGACACAGTTCCTTTAAGTGATCCTTATGCAGTACTTCAAATGTTTACAGCTGGTGCAGTAATAGCAAGTGATGTTTTAATAGGAGCTATTATTATATTTGTATTTTATATGTTTATTGGTGGAAGAGCATTTTGTTCTTGGGTTTGTCCTGTAAATATAATTACTGATTTAAGTAACTATATTAGAAGAAAATTTGGATTTAATAAAATTTTAAAAAGACAACCTGCAACAAGAAACATAAGATATTATGTATTAGTTTTAAGTTTGATACTCTCATTTTTTATGGGATATGCAGCATTTGAATTAATCTCACCTGTATCAATGGTACACAGAGGTTTGATATTTGGACTAGGATTTGGCTGGGCAGCTATTGTAATTATATTTTTATTTGATCTATTTGTATTAAAAAATGGCTGGTGTGGTCATGTATGTCCAATTGGAGGGTTTTACTCACTTATTGGAAGATTTAGTTTAATAAGAGTTCATCACAATCATGAAAACTGTACTGCATGTATGAAATGCAAAGAGGTTTGTCCTGAATCACAAGTACTATTTATGGTAACAAAAGATTCAATTCCTGTAACATCAGGGGAGTGTACAAACTGTGGAAGATGTGTAGAAGTGTGTGATGATGAGGCTCTTAACTTTTCAATAAAAAATTTAAAAAAGGAAACAAAATGAAGTTAACTAGTATAACTTTAGGTATTGCAACAGCAGCTGTATTATTTGCTGCTGGATGTGCAACAAGCCAAAAAACTGTTAGTGAAGAGTCGTTAGGTTTAAGAAAAACTGACTTATATACAGAAAAATCAACAATAGCAGATAAAACAAAATATTCGACTTCTCCTGCTGGAACAGGGATATTGTATGAAAGATCATTTGAAAATGCTCCACCAATGATTCCACATGATATAGAGGGTATGTTACCAATTACTATAAATAATAATGCTTGTACAA
Organism: Malaciobacter canalis; assembly: GCF_008000835.1. GTDB lineage: Bacteria > Campylobacterota > Campylobacteria > Campylobacterales > Arcobacteraceae > Malaciobacter > Malaciobacter canalis. The sequence goes on along the minus strand of NZ_CP042812.1, from coordinate 495,693 downwards.
CTTGCCATACTCCTGGAATTGCAGAATCAATGAATGCAACACCAATTCCAAAATCTCATTTTACAGATTTTAGACCAGTGACAAAGCTTCTAAAAGATGGTAAAATTGAAAAAGATGGTAAAGTATATACAAATACGAGTGATTTAAAATTGGCTGATTATAAAAAGTTAAATACATTAGCTGGTGCAAGATTTAATTGTAGCCAATGTCATGCTCCACAATCAGATGGACAATTAGTTGATAATACTTTTAAACCTGATTTTAAATCAAAAGGTGCAAACAAAGCATCTAATTTAATTGATACTATGAATGAAGGTGTTAAATAAATATTAAAATAGAAGATTTTCTCTTCTATTTTAAAAGGTAAACCATGAAAAGAAGAGAATTTTTTAACTCAATAACATCAAAAATTAGAAAAGAAGAAAAAAAACATATAATAAGACCACCTTATTATAAAGACAAAGATCTTTTTTTAAAAGAGTGTATAAATTGTGAGGGCTTTTGTGTTTTAGCTTGTGAAGAGAATATCATATCAATAAATGAAGACAAAACACCAATAATTGATTTTTCAAATGGTGGTTGTACTTATTGTGATGAGTGCGCAAATGCTTGTCCAAGTGAAGTATTAAGTATAGAAAACAAAAGAAATATTGATGTAAATATATCAATAAATATATTAAAATGCCTCTCTTGGAATCAAACAATGTGTTTTTCATGTAAAGATCCTTGTTTAGATGATGCAATAGATTTTATTGCCATGTTTAGACCTGAAATAAATAGTAATTGTACTTCTTGTGGTTTTTGCATTAAGTACTGTCCTGTTGATGCAATTGAAATAGGAGCATAAATGAAAACTTTCAAAATAGTATTATTAGTAGTTTTTTCTGTACTTAGTTTACAAGCTAATATAAATATACTCAAAGCAACAAACTCTTTTACTACAAGTGGTGGTGTTACAGATATGCTTATTAAAAAGCAAAAATTATATGTAGCAACTACAAATAGCACCATTGATATTTTTGATATTAAAGCAAAAGAAAAAATCAAACAAATTACTATTCCTAAAATAAAAGATTTTATAGGAGATACTATTAATGCTAAGATTTATAGTGTTGATGTAATTGATAATAAAATATTAATACTTTCACAAGGAAATAAAGGTGGAAGAAATATCTTTATTTATGAAAATGAAAAATTACACACAATAATTAGTGATAAAAAAAGAGAATTTATTGCAAAAGCAAAATTTCTTTCAAAAGACAAAATTCTTTACTCACTATTAAGTAATCAACTCTTTTTATATGATTTAAAAGATAAAAAAATAGTTTATGAAAGACAAGCTTCTCAATCAAGATTTTCTGATTTTTCTTTAAATGATGATAAATCAAAAATAATTATTGCAGATGAAAGTGGTGTTTTACATGAATACCAAACTTCAAATGGCAAGTTTATCAAAGATTATAAATACCAAAACTTAGATAATGTTTATCAAGTAGATTGGAAAAAAAATAAAATAATAACAGCAGGACAAGATAGAAGAAGTGTAGTTTATAATGCTATAAATAAAAATGCTTATTATAAAGAAACAGACTTTTTAATATATAGTTGTGCCTTAAGTCCTAGTTCAAACTTAGCAGGATTTGCAAGTGATGAGTTTAATAACGTAACAATATTTAATACCTTAACAAAAGCAGAATTATATAAACTAACAGGAAGTAAAATGATTATTACAAATATTATTTTTTTAAATGAAAATGAAATATTTGTATCAAGTGATGATAGTAAAATAAACTATTATAAATTAGAAAATAAAGGATTTTAAATGAACATTTCAAGTATTGTTGTACAAACATTACCAAAATATTTAGATGAAGTTGTACAAAATTTAAAAGATTGTAAAGCATGTGAATATCATATGCATGATGAAATTGGAAGAATTATTATTACAATTGAGGGTAAAAATGTTGAAGAAGAGCTTGAAAATTTAAGAGTAATTGAAAACATTCCCCATGTAATTAGTGCAGATATGCAAATGGCTTATAGTGAAGAAGAGCTAAATGAACATATGCAAGTTTTAGAAAACTCTGATGTTGTTCCAAGTATGTTAAATGATGAAACAATAAAAGCTGAAGATATTGTTTATAATGGTGATTTAAAAAAGAAAAATGTTCAAGGATTTGCCAAACATTTTGATAAAATAGGAAAATAAAATGGAATATAAGCAAAGTGAATTTCTAATAGAAACAATTGTTCCAAAAGATGAATTAATAGTTTCAAGAACTGATTTAAAAGGTAATATCACTTATGCCAATGATACTTTTGCACAAATTAGTGGTTATGAAGTAGATGAACTTATAGGAAAACCTCACAATTGTGTAAGACATCCTGATATGCCTAAAAAAGTTTTTAAAGAGTTATGGAGTAGCTTAGAAAAAAATCACTCATGGAGTGGAGTTATAAAAAACTTGCGAAAAGATAAGGGCTTTTATTGGGTTCATGCTCAAATAAATGTTGTAAAAAAAGATGGTAAAATTGTAGAATACAAATCAATAAGAACACCAATATCTTTTAAAGACAAAGTAAAATATCAAAAATTATATGACAATATGAAAAAAGAAAACAACGAAAAAATAAGAGTTGTTTCATATATTTAAAAAACTACACAATATTTTCACACTAATATAGTAAAATTACATATGAAAAAATTGATTTTTTTTAAAGTAATTTTACTTTGTTTATCTCTAAATCTTTATGCTTCATCAACAAATATCAAAAATGCCCATGCAATAGGAATTTTTGATGAAAATGGCAATGGTGAAAATATACAACATACAAGAAAAACAAAAGCTGATTATAATGGTACTTGTTTTACAAAAGTTGTTGTAATTGGAGAGTTTTATCATACAAAACCAGAAGTTTATATAGGTAATTCAAGAGGTTATTTTCAAAAATCAAAATCTATTTACAATAAAAGAAAAGTCAAAATTGGTGAAGTATTAACATATCAACACTTTAATGTTTCAAGTGGATATATAAATGTAAAAATTGATAATAAAACTTATGATTTTAAAGTTTTTGTAAAATAAGTATTTTTTATAAATTAATTTCATTGCTTTAAAGCTAAATTTAATTTTTATATTTAAGAAATTTGTAAATTTACAAACACACTTCTTATAGTTTAAACCAACAAACAAAACATAAGATAATATAATAACACTACCTTTTAAAATACCATTTTATCGATATTTTTAAAAATAGACTACTCAAACATAAATAATTTATACATAATTTCCTATTATCATTTTTGAATGAATATTCACTTAAATTGTAATTTCTTGATTTACATCAAGAGAGTTATCTTAAATTAGTTTTATAATTTTAGGGTAACTTAAAGGATTTAGGATGGAAAAGAACAAAAAAATTGTTGTTTATGGAACAGTTTTAAGTCTTCTTATTGCCGCTTCGCTTTTTGTTTACACAGTATATGCATCTAACATGTTGTCATATTTGTCAAGTGATCCAAAGGCCTGTATTAATTGTCATACAATGAATTCAGCCTATGCAACTTGGCAAAGAAGTTCACATAGAAATGTGGCAGGATGTGTTGATTGCCATTTACCTGTTGGTGATGTTGTAGCTAAATACAAATCAAAAGCAATAGATGGATGGAATCATTCAGTTGCGTTCACATTAAACACTTATGAGAATAATATTCAAATAAGTGATGATGGAGCAAGCCGTGTACAAGCTAACTGTATTCGATGTCATGCAAGTGAGAGTGCGACATTGAAGCTAAACGCTGACAAATATCATAGCGGTGAGGACGGAAGTCTAGAAACTGGTCGGAAATGTTGGGAGTGTCACAAGTATGTGCCACATGGTAAAGTTCGTAGTTTAATATCTACTCCATATAATCTTGGAGTTAAAGAAAAAATGAAATAGAGGTAAGTTGTCATGAAAAAATACAAAATCCTTCTTGCTATTTCTTTAATAGCAATTGGACTAATGTCTGTTTTAGTTGCATCAATTAATGAAAAAAAAGAAGAACAAAAACAGATTAATAGTGTTCCGCAAATAGGTAAAAAATGGGAAACAAAAAACGAAGAGTTTAGAAAGTACTATCCAAGACAATTTGATTCTTGGAAACAAACTAAAAACTCTGATGATATTCACGATATGTTAAAAGAGTATCCTGAGCTTGTTGTATTATGGGCTGGTTATGGATTTGCAAAAGATTATAATGCTCCAAGAGGACATTTTTATGCAATTGAAGATAACAGAAATACATTAAGAACAGGTGCGCCAGTTGATGAAAAAACAGGACCAATGCCAACTGCATGTTGGACTTGTAAATCACCAGATGTTCCAAGAATCATGGATGAACAAGGTGATGAAGAGTATTATACAGGTAAATGGGCAAAATATGGTTCTGATATTATAAATCCAATTGGATGTATGGATTGTCACAATCCTAAAACAATGGAGTTACAAGTAAATAGAAAATATTTAGATGATGGATTAAAAGCTGCTGGAATTAATGATTTATCAAATTCAACTCAGCAAGATATGAGAACTTTAGTATGTGCTCAATGTCACGTAGAATACTATTTTGATAAAAAAACTACAAGTAAAGGTAAAAAAGCAGCTGTTGTAACATTACCATGGGCTGAGGGAACTTCTGTTGATGATATGGAAAAATATTATGACAATATTAACTTTTCTGATTGGACACATAAGATTTCAAAAACTCCTATGTTAAAAGCTCAACACCCAGGATATGAGATGTGGAAAACAGGTGCCCATGGAAGAAATAATGTTTCTTGTGCAGATTGTCACATGCCATATACTCAAGAAGGTGGAATAAAATATACAGATCACAATATTGGAAACCCACTAGAAAATATGAGTAAAACTTGTATGAATTGTCATAGAGTTAGTGAAAAAGAGTTACTTGCTAATATCAATGAAAAAAGAGAAAGAAAAAATGAACTTCATAAAAAAGCTATGGTTCAAATCTCTGCTGCACACTTAGAAGCTGGTAAAGCTTGGGAAGTTGGAGCTACTAAAGAAGAGATGGCACCTGTATTAAAAGATATTAGACATGCTCAATGGAGATGGGATTATGCTGTTGCTTCACACCCTGCATTCTTCCATGCACCAGAAGAAACATTAAGAGTATTAGCAACTGCTATTGATAAAGCTGGACAAGCAAGAATTAAATTAGCTAAAATATTAGCTAAACATGGAGCTACTGATTATAAAGCACCTGAGTATAAAACAAAAGAAGATGCTCAAAAAATTATTGGTCTTCCATTTAAAAAACTTGTTGAAGATAAAAAAGAATTCAACAAAAACTTAGTACCAAAATGGAAAAAAGAGGCTGAGAAAAAAGGTCTTTATAACCCAGAATCTACAAAAGAAGTAGAACATAAAACTTCTTACAACTAAAAGTAAAAAGAGGATTTCTCCTCTTTTTATAATAGACTCTAATTTTTGTAAGTAACACATAATATCTTCCTTTCTTGTGTTACTTATAAAATTTAAATACTTTATGGATTAACAAAATGAAAAAAACTATTAAAACACTTTTTAGTATAGAAGTTATGACTGTACTTATGCTATTTTTTGCCCTTGCATGTGCAGTTGCTACTTTTGTAGAGAATGACTTTGGACCTCTTGGAGCAAAATCATTTATATATGGACAAACTTGGTTTGAAGCAATAATGCTTTTATTAACTATTGGTGTTATCTTTAATATTTATTGGTTCAAAATGTATCAAAAAAAGAAATTTTTCATTCTTTTAATTCATATATCTTTTATATTTATATTTATAGGTTCTGCACTTACTAGATATTTGGGATATGAAGCAATTATGACAATTGATGAGGGAAGAGAACAAAATATTATTTATACTACAGATGAATATATTCAAATAAAAGCTACTAATAAAAACAATGAACTAAACTTTGAAAAAAAAGTTTTAATGACAAAACTTAATCAAACTGATTTTTCACATACTTTTGATTTAAAAAATAAAAATATAAAAGTTAAATTTGATAAATTTGTACCAAATGCTATTGAAGCAATTGTTGATGATAAAGATGGAATTCCAATGGTAAATATAGTTGTATCAACATTTAATGGAGTAAAAAGTATTGATTTAAAAAATAGTGAAGTAAAAAAAACACAATTTTTAGATTTTTCATTAAATAAAGAGTTTAAAGATTATAAAAAACCTCTTGTTACAATAAATACAAAAGATAATGGACAAATTTTATATAAAGCAAATATCTCTACTGCTTGGTACTCAATTGAAAATAAAAAAGATGGTGTAATAGCTGCAAATAAAGAGATTATTTTAGGGCAATCAAGAGTTTATAAAGTTGGGCAAACACAGTTTATGATTAAACAAGCAAGTTCAAAAGGTGCTTTAAAAGTGGTAAGTGCTTCTAAAAATCAAGTAAAAAAAGATGATCAAGTTAATGCTGTTTTAGTTGATTTAATAACAAATAACAGTAGTAAAAAAATAGCTTTATATGGAAAAGGTGGTTCAAATAGAGGTTATCTTACTAAAACTACTTTTCAAGGAGTTAATTTTGAAATGCAATGGGGAGCTAAAGCTGTTGCATTACCTTTTAGTATAAAACTTTTGGATTTTCAATTAAATAGATATCCAGGTTCAAACTCACCATCAACATACTTAAGTGATATTGAAATTGTTGATAAAGATTTAAAAGAGAATAAATTTTATAGAATATATATGAATAATACATTAGATTATAAAGGTTATAGATTCTTTCAATCTTCATACAAACAAGATGAAAGTGCAACAATCTTATCAGTAAATAAAGACCCAGGAAAAACTCCTACATATATTGGCTATTTTTTACTTTTTACAGGTCTGTTTTTAAATCTTTTTAGTAAAAATGGAAGATTTAGAAAATTAAGCAATAAAAGATTTGATATTGAAGATATTAAAAAAAGTTACTATTTAAAAAATGGTTTTAAATCAGCACTTTTTGTACTTTTTATGTTATTTTCTTTTAATACTCCAACATTTGCAAAAAATTCAATCAATGAAGAGTTAATCAATAGTATTAAAAACATAGATAAAAAACACTCAGACTATTTTGGAAGTTTTTTGATTCAAGATTACCAAGGAAGAATAAAGCCTGTTAATTCATTAGCTATTGAAATAGTAAACAAAATTGCAAGAAAAGATAAGATATTTAATCTTGATGAAAACCAATTTTTCTTAAGCATGATGTTATATCCAAAAGTTTGGCAAAATATAGAGTTTATAAAAATAAAAAACGATAAATTAAAAGAGATTTTAAAAATTGATAAAAATAAAAAAACGATTAGTTTTAATGATATATATACAAAAGATGGGAAATATAAACTACAAAATCTTTTAGAAAATGCAAATGCAAAAAAACCCATAAGTAGAACAAAACTTGATAAAGAGTTAATCAAAGTTGATGAAAGATTAAATATTGCATACTCACTATTTATTGGGGATTTTTTCAAAGCCTTTCCAATAGCATATGATGAAAAAAACAGATGGATTGCTCCTTCTATTGCACTAAGAGTTTTAGATAATAGTTCTGATATTAGTATGTCAAAAGAGCAAGCTATAAAAATAAAAGAGCTTATGCAAGACTATTTTATTACATTAAAAAAAGCAAATGAAAATAATCTTTCTTGGAATAAAGTTAATGAAAAACTACAAAATATAAAAGAGTTTCAAAAAAAATATGCAACACATATTATGCCAACAAAATGGAAAATAGAAGCAGAACTAATATTTAATAAATATAATATATTTGAAAGATTAACTCCTTATTACTTAATATTAGGTCTTACTCTTTTAATAACTGTTTTTATAAATATATTTAAACAAAATCTAAATATTACTAAGTTTACAAAAATAGTTCTTATATTGCTTATTATAGGCTTTGTGTTTCATACTTTTGGGCTTGCACTTAGATGGTATGTTGCAGGTCATGCACCATGGTCAAATGGTTATGAATCCATGATTTATATTGCATGGGCAATAATATTATCAGGAATATTCTTTTCAAAACAATCAAATCTTGCATTAGCTACTACAGGAATATTAAGTGCAATAACACTATTTGTTGCACACTTAAGTTGGATGGAACCACAAATCACAACTTTAGCACCTGTATTAAAGTCATATTGGCTAACTATTCATGTTAGTGTAATTACAGCAAGTTATGGCTTTTTAGGATTAAGTGCTTTACTTGGATTTATAGCTTTAATTCTTTTTGCTTTAATAAATAAAAATAAAGAGAATGAAAATTTCTTTTCTATTCTTTTAAGTATAAAAGAAGCAAATAGAATAAATGAAATGTCTTTAATTATAGGTTTAGTTTTATTAGTAATAGGAAACTTTTTAGGAGGTATTTGGGCAAATGAATCTTGGGGTAGATATTGGGGTTGGGATCCAAAAGAGACTTGGACTTTAGTATCTATTTTAATTTATGCTGTGATTATTCATCTACGGTATATAAAAGGTATTTTAACAGAGTTTTTATTTGCTGTATTAACACTTGTAAGTTATGCTTCAATTATCATGACTTATTTTGGAGTAAACTACTATTTAAGTGGAAAACACTCTTATGCAGCAGGTGATCCTGTACCTATTCCTTCATTTGTTCCTATAAGTGCTATTATAATTTTAATAATCATACTATTAGCTTTTAGAAACAAAAAATCACTATAAAAGTTATTTATAGTGATTTTTTCTAAATTTCTTATCTAATATTAAAAATTGTGTAAAAAGTTTACTAAAAATTTACTCTTTTTTGATATAAATCAAGTATATAATTTGTATAAAGTTATATAATACAGTCAAAGAAGTTTTACTTATAATATGTCTCCTTCCCTACATAATAAGTCTTATGAAACTTCTTTTGTCTTTTAATTCTTTAGTTTAGTCATTCTCATTCCTAACTTTGATCTAAACTAAGAATTAATTTATACTTGTCAAATTATTGATAAATAAATGTGAATATATTATTAAAATTGCGAATTTTGTTTGAAAAAATAAGAAGCCTTTTTTGGTTTCTTATTTTTTATTTCTTACATATACTTTTTAAGTACTTCAGGTATTTTTATAGAGCCATCTTCTTGTTGATAGTTTTCCATTATAGCTACAAGTGTTCTTCCAACTGCTAAAGAAGAGCCATTTAGTGTATGTGCTAAAATATTCTTTTTGTTTTCTTTATATCTTATTTTTGCTCGTCTTGCTTGAAACTCTTTAGTATTTGAGATTGAAGATATTTCTCTATACTTATTTTGTCCAGGAAGCCAAACTTCTAAATCAATTGTTTTTGCTGCACTAAATCCTAAATCACCAGTACAAAGCATAACTTTTTGGTGAGAAAGTCCAAGTGAAGTTAATAAGTCACTAGCACAAGCAACCATTTTTTCAAATATTTCTTCTGAATCTTCTTGTTTAGTAATTGCAACCATTTCAACTTTATCAAATTGGTGTTGTCTAATCAATCCTCTTGTATCACGCCCTGCACTTCCTGCTTCTTTTCTAAAACAAGGAGTATATGAAGTTAACATTAAAGGTAATTCATCAACAGCAATTATTTCATCACTATAAAGGTTAGTAAGACTTACCTCCGCTGTTGGAATAAGATATAAATCCTCATCCTCAATTTTAAATAAATCATCTTCAAATTTTGGAAGTTGTCCTGTTCCTTGTAAAGTGTTTGAGTTTGCCATAAAAGGAACATACCACTCTTCAAAACCTCTTTGTCTATTAAAATCAAGCATATAATTAATCAATGCTCTTTCTAATCTTGCAGCAACTCCTCTCATAGCTGAAAATCTAGATTTAGCTAACTTAACGCCTCTTTCAAAATCTAGCCATCCATTTTTTTCACCTAAATCCCAATGCTCTTTTGGTTCAAAACTAAATGATGGTTTTTCACCTATTGTTTCTAATACAACATTTTCATCTTCACTTTCACCATTTGGAACATTCTCATCTGGAAAGTTTGGAACACCAAGTGCAATTGAAGTTAGTTTCTCCTCTAAAACCCTAACATCATCTTCTAAGTCTTGTTTTTTAGCTTTAAGTTCACCAATACTTTTTTGTAATGGTGCTATATCAAGTCCTTCTTTTTTATATCTTCCAAACTCTTTTGATAATTTATTTTGCTGTGCAGTTACATCTTCCATGCTTTGTCTTTTTGCTTTAGCATCTTGTGAAATTGTTTTTAAACTATCAAGTAGTTTTGCATCTACACCTTTTCTTTTTAAGGCATTTGCAGTAGTTTCAAAATCTTTTTGCAGTAATTTTATATCTATCATATCTATCTTTCACCATAAAATTTTTGCCATTATATCTAAATCTTTCTATGTGGTTGCTTTGCTATATACTTATTCTTATCATGTTATAAATTCTATTAAGTCATTATTCATCATTTAATGATTATAATTATCAAAATTAAATAAAGGTGATATTTTTGAATTGTAAAGTAAATTCTATATTTAAAAAATTAAATACTCCTGAACAAAGTGGAAAAAAAATTGGACTTTTTAGGACTATTTGCGCTATTTTTGGTGGTCTGCTAGTTGCATATCTAGCTATGACCTTACTTGTTTTCATACTTCCTGGAACTGCTGGAGAGTCAATTATTATTCCATTGATGTTTAACACACTAGCTTGGGCAATTGCAGCTTTATGGATATCTGTATCTTCAACTAAGATGATAGCTTTATACAAGATTTTTATTCCCTCAACTATTTTTTGTATTGCTATTGCAATTTTTATTTTAGGAAATTAACATGAGTCATAATCCAACAAAACTATTAAAACAAAGATTACAAAGGGTTCATGTAGCAGCTGGGATTACTTTTTCATTATTTATGTATGTAGCTGTCTTTTTTGGGATTTTTGCAATTTTTTTACCATATATTCAAACATGGGAAAAGCCATCAAGACATTTTGAAGCAGCTGATATTAAAAATATAAATTATTCAGCCATGATTGATCCCGTAATTTCAGACCCAGAATTTCCAAGAAATAATATAATTATTCAACTACCAGGATACAGAGGTGATCCTGCACTTAAGATAAGACATATGTTTACTGAAGCTGTTGTATTTAATCCAAATAGTATGGAAAAAATAGAAGATGAAAAAGATATTTCTGAACTTGCATGGTTTTTAAATAGTATGCATTATGGAAGACCATTGAAAACTTTTGGTTATTTACTATTTGGATTTGTTGCAGTTGGAGTGATGTTTTTAATTATTGGTGGATTAATTCAAGTCTATTTAATAAAATATAAAAATAAAGGGAAAAATCAACAAAGTAAATTTTCTAAATGGCATAGAAAAATTTTCACATGGATATTTGCTCCTTTTATTATAGTTACATTAACAGGTGCTTTAATGAACATAGGATTTATAGGCTCTGCACCTATGGCATATATAAGCTCAAAAGGTGAAACTTTTCAAATAGGAAGATTAATAAGACCTGTTCTTAACCCAGAAAAAGAGAAAATTGAAAAGAAAAATGATACTGTTGAAATGCTTCCAATTAATGAACTAATAAAAAAAGCACAAGAGATAAATCCAAATGTTAACTTTCACAAAATAAAGCTTATAAATTGGAAAGATTCAAGTGCACAAGTTGAAATTGAAGGATATAATCCCAAAATGCCATTTTTAAATGGTATTTACAATGATCCAACTGTTATATTAAGTGGAGTTGATGGAAGCTTAATACAAAATATAAAAGTTTTAGATTCCCATTGGTCTAAACTATTTGTAGATAGCATGTATTTCTTACATTTACTTTTTGGAGTTGATGTGTTTACTAGAATTCTTATGGCAACACTTATGGCTATTTGTGCAGTTGCAATTGGATTTGGAGTAATGCTTTGGCTTGAAAAAAGAGCAAAAAGATTTGAAAATAAAATTCCTTTTTATCACTGGTTTGGGAAATTATCACTTGCAGTTATGATAGGTGTTATTCCAGCAACTGGCTTTATATTTTTACTTCAATGGATTTTACCATTTGATATGCAAGATAGACTTATTTGGCAAAAGGGCTTATTTTTTGTCTTTTGGCTTGCAACATTTACATGGTCATTTTATAGAATTAATTCATACCAAGCAACAAAAGAGTTCTTTTTTATAGGAGCTTTATTTTTTATGCTAACTCCAATATTACATTTTTATAATAGTGGATTTAATCCAATTGAATTATATGCTCTTAAAATGAATACTATTTTAAATGTTGATTTAGGACTGTTTTTATTTGGTTTATTACTTATGCTATTAGCTTACAAATTACCAAATAATAGAAATGAAGCAAAAAGCTTTTTTAAAGCAAAAGTTTAAAGGAAAACAATGAAATTAAGATATATTTTTTTAGCACTTTTTTTAACAGTAAACCTAAGTGCACACACACTTTTAATGAATGTATTTAATAATGATGACAATACAATCACAGTTATAGGTGAATTTAGTAATGGACAAAAAGCAGCAGGTGCGATGATAAGACTTGAATCATTAGCAACAGGAGAAATTTTATTTAAAAAAAGACTTCCTGATGAGAGTGAAATAACTATTGATATTCCAAAAGAAGAGTATCAAGTAGTTTTAGATGGAGGACCTGGACATCAAATTGTAAAAGATGGAATTGCTCCACTTGAGGGTTTTAGTATAAAAGCTTCAAAAGAGGCTAAGAAAAAGCTTTCACAACCAAGACAAAGAAGTAATGAACTAGGAATGCCTTTAATCATACTTTTATCACTTGGCTTTTTATTTATAGCTTTAGCTTTATATTTTAGTGCAAGAAATACAAAAATACTAATGGCACAATTAAAAAAATAAGTTTAAAAACAAATCAAACTTCAATAAAAAAACAAGCACCTTCTTTGGTGTTTGTTACTTTCAAATCTCCTTTAAAGTGAGAGTTGATTATTGTTTTTGACATATAAAGCCCTATTCCACTTCCTTTTTCTTTTGTAGTAAAATATGGCTCAAATACTTTTTGGATATTTTTATTATCAACTCCTTTTGCATTATCACAAATAGTTGTAACACTTCTATTTAACTTTGTATCAATAGTTATTTTGATTTTTGGATTTATAATTTCCCTTTGCAGTAAAATATCTTTTGCATTTGTTATTAGATTTAATACAACTTGAGAATACTCATTTTCGTAAGAGTAAATTTTCATATCATTTTTTATTTCCAATGAAATTTCAATATGATATTTATCTAAAATAACAGACATAATATTTATTGCTTGTTTTACAGCACTTGAAATATAAAAATACTCTTTTTCTTTTTGTGGCTTATAAAAATCACTAAAACTTTCAATAGTATTTGACATAAACTCAAGTTGATTATTTGATTCTTCTATTTTTTCATTTAGATATTGATTGTTTAATTGATTATCATAAGATGCCATTTGTAAGTTCATATTTATATAACTTAAGTGAGTCAAAGGCTGTCTCCATTGATGGGCAATGTTGTTTATCATCTCACCCATAGAGGCTAATTTGCTTTTATGAATAAGTAATTTTTCCTTTTCATTCTTTTCATTTACTATAGCTCTTAAAGTAAAAGCTAGTGCAAAACTAAAAATTAAAGACTCCATTGGTGCAACTATATGTATTGTATATATTCCACTTAAAGGAATTAACTCCATTTCAGCTAAATATATAAAAATAGTCATAAAACTCCAACCAATTGTATATATTATAGTATTTTCATTTTTCTTAATTATTGAAACAATACCTAAAATAGTTGGTAATAAAAAGATTATATAAAAAGGCATATATTCATATAAAATAGAGTATTTAGTAAAAAAGATTATAAAAATATCAATAATATTTATGCCTATAAAAAAACATAATAAATAGTTTGCATATGGCATCTTCTTTTTTGTTTTTAAAATCTCTTTTGCAAATAATAAAGTAAAAATAAAACTCATATTTTCAAAAATATCAACAATTGCTTGAGCATTATTTGTAGGATATGGTTTAAAGCTGAAATAGACAAAACCAATTAAAGATGCTAGTACAAATATTTGCATTATAGAGTAATATAAAAAGTAATTTTTTCTAGTTGAAAAATATATTATAAAATAGTATAAAAAAGCGCAAAAGATGATTCCATAAGCTAGTCCATATAAAATTCCCTCAAATGGAAAAATATTTTTATACTCAAATTCACTAATAATTTTGATTCTAAAACCTGCTCTTTTAGGTTTATCATAAGAGTAATAAAAAGTTATTTCATTTGGAGTATTTTTATCTAATTTCGATATTAAGATATGATTATTTTTCATATAAGATATATTTGAATAAAGTAAATTTTCATAATCTGATATCACTGTTAAATAGAACTCTTTATCTTTTAAAAGTGATTTATCAAGCTCTATTTTTATAGCAAACTTTTTTACTTTTTTATTTTTATACTCTAAAAAGTCATTTTTACCAAACTCTTTAAATATTTCAAAATCTTCAGAAACTTGAAAACTTTTTATTAAATTAAATTTATCCGCAAAAGCAAAAGAGAAAGAAAAAACAAATAAAATAAAAAAAATCTTTTTCATTTAAGAAGTTCTATTTTGTATCCAATCTTTGATACATTTTTGATAGCTTTACAAGGAAGCTTCTTTCTTAAATCACGAACCAAAAGTCTAATTGCATTGTCGCTCATAAACTCATCTTCCCAAACAAACTCTTGAATTTGTTCATAACTTACTACCTTTGGTGAATTAACACAAAGAAGTTCTAAAAAAAGCATTTCACTTTTTGTTAGTTTTATCTCTTGCTCATCTACTTTTAATATTTTTTCAAAGCTATCAAAATAAGTAGTTTCATTTATAAACTTCTTATTATTCTCATTTTCAAAACTATGTTTTGCACACTTTAAAAGTAAAGGAAAAATAGTATCATGTTTTATGGGTTTTGATAAGTATTTAACTAAACCTAAATCTATTGCATCAAGTAAATAGTCTTTATTAGTAAAAGCGCTAAGCACTATGAATTGAGTCTTTTCATCTGTTTGTCTTACTCTTCTTATCATATCTAAACCACTTAATTTTGGCATTTTTATATCTGTTATTACTAAGTGTGGTTGTTTTTTCTCAATAAGTTCTAAAGCCATATAAGCATCATTTGCTTCATATACATCATAGAAAAATCTCTTTAAATATGAAACAGCATTTGCTCTTATAAAATCTTCATCTTCAACATATAGTACTTTTAATTTTTTATATTCTTCTTTTAACATAAAAGAATTATACAATATTTTCAATAAATATTAATAGTTATTATCATAATTGTAGTGTATACTAAAAAGGAAAATTCCTTTTTAGTAATTAAAATGAGTATTGTAAAGTTAGTGTAGCATTTCTTGGTGTACCGTGACTCATCAAATTTTTACCAATTCCAGTATAATACTCTTTATCAAAAATATTATTTACATTAAATTGTAAATTTGCATTTTTATTTATTTTATATGCAATCATTGCATTTGCTAAAGTAAATGCATCTTGTGTAATTTTTGTTGCCCCTTCACCAGTATAATATTTACTTTTATAATTTAACCCTGCCCCAAAACTTAAATCATTTAGCTTATATTTTGCAAAAAGATTTACTGTTGTTCTTGAAGCTTCTGTATTATGCTTATCACCATTGGCATCTTTTGCTTCATAATTAGCAATTCCAAAACTTAAATTTATATTATTAGTAATTTGACCATGTACATCAAATTCAAAACCTTTACTTGTAACTCCCTCAGCTGCTTTATATGCTGGGTCACTTGTCCCTTCAACAAATACTCCATCTATAGCTGAAGCTACGTTATCTTGTTCTACTCTAAATAATGTTAATGAAGTATTTAATTTTCCATCAAAATACTCCCCTTTTACACCAAGTTCATAGTTTTTACCCTCAATTGGATCTAAATAATTTCCACTTTGAGTTTTTTCATCTTGTGGATTAAAAATACTTGTATAACTTGTATAAATTGAATGGTTTTTATCAATATTATAAATTACACCAACATATGGAGTTAATTCATTTTCAAATTCTCTATTATTTTCACCACTATCTTCAGTATACTTCCAATTTGTTAACCTAGCACCAGTTACTAATTTCAAATCATCTAAAAGTGAAAATTTACCAACTATATAAGCGGCTTTTTGTGTAGTTTTATTTGGTGTTCCATCATAATATCTAAAATTATCTATACTATCTAAATTAATATTTCTAAAGTTTATTAAAGGATTTCCTAAATTTGAATCTTGCTTTGCACTTCCTTGATGATTATATTTTGATTTACTACTATTATATGTGTAACCAAAAAGAACTTCATGATCTAAGCCACCTAATTCAAATGGAGCAGATATATAAGCATCTATATTATTCTCTTTTTCATAATCTTCATTTACATATCCAGAAATACTTCCCTGACCTATTCCTGTTGTTTTATCAACTACTCCACCAAAATATAATAAATTTGATTCATTTTTATATCTATTATGAGAAAATGATAAATTAAATGATAAATTATTTAAAAAATATTGTTTAAAATCTGCAAATACACTTTTTGTTTCTGCATTCCAGTAAGTATTTTTATTTGTAACTATATCAGAAGTATCAAAATTTGTTTTACTTCCATCACTATAAAATGCAGGTAAACCACCCCATCTAATACCACTTCTATCAAGGTTTTGATAACTTGCTCCAACTGACAAATAAGTAGAATCAGTTAAATCCATATCTACTACACCATAAAGTATTTCATTCTCTTTTTCATAGTAATCCATAAAAGAATCTTTATTCTCTTGTTTTGCTACAAACCTACCTCTTACAGTTCCCTTTTCATTCAATGGTGTTGAGATATCAACCGTTGCGCTATAATTATCCCAAGAACCACCTTTTAATGTTACATTACCTTTTAACTCTTTACTATTTGCTCTTTTCCTAATAAGATTGATGCTCATTCCTGGATTACCAGCTCCTGTTAACAGACCATTTGCACCTCTTACAATCTCAACTCTATCAAAAATCGAAAGATCTAAATCCCTTTCGTCAAAACTTGAATAAGTAGGCATTCCATCAATTTTATAATAATCAATAGTAAATCCTCTAGCACTTGTTTTTAACCTCTCATCCCATCTACTTAAAGAAACACCTGTTACATTACTTAAAATATCTTGGTAAGATGTAATTCCTAAATCTTTCATTTTTTGATTTGTAAAAACTGTTACTGATTGTGGAGTATCTTTTAAAGACAATGTTAATTTTGTTGCAGAATTAATCGAATCCACTGTATATGATTTTGTAGTTTCTGTGTCATTTGAAGAGACTACATCAACTGTACCTAAAGATTTTGCATCTTTTGCAACTAGATTTGATTGCAATGCAAAAGCTGCAAATAAAGATAGTGTTAATATCTTTTTATTAAATGATTTCATTAATTTTCCCCTTGTGTGTGATAATCATTATCAGAATTAATATTTGAAATTATTTCTTTTTTTTCCTTACAAAGGCTTTAGTAAAGTTTTTATCATGACAAGATAATTTTAGAAAAAATATTTCACATTTTTTACACATTTATTTTAAATATAATTATTTTATGTCAAATATAGATTTAATAAAATATAAAATTAAAAACTCTAAACTTACTTCTTCAAAACTTGAGAAGTTATCTCTTTGCTTTACCCAAGATTTAACTGCAAGTCAAACAGCAAAAAAGCTAGATATTAGTAGACAAACAGTAAATAGCTACTATAAAAAAATACGCTTTCATTTGATTTCTAATGAGAAAAAAATTGCTTGTAAAAATAGCTGTTTACTAAAATATATTAACTTTAATAATGAAATTATGTTTTTTCTTGAAGATGAAGAGAAAATAGTATCAGTTGAAGAAAATTGTACAAAGATTGACAAACAGATAAAAGAGCAATTATTAAAACATAAAAAAGCAAATAGTGCAAAGCTTTTATATAATAAAAGAGAAGAAAGATTTATTGTTATAGGCTTTTTAAAAACCCAAAATTGCTTTGAAGATTTTATAAACACAAGATTAAAAAAATTTAGGGGTATTAATAAAAATAACTTTAAATTACATATTAAAGAATCAATTATTAGATACAACGAAGACAAAAACGCTTTATTCAAACACTTAATTACTCTATTTAATTAAATATCTATTAATCATATTTTAATTATTATTATCAAAATTAAATAAGGATAATAATAAATAATGGAAAAAGTAAACTACTATGACTTAATAGATATAGAAAAGAAGATTAAAAATCCTTTTTCAAGAGAGACATCTTTTGCAAAAATAAAAAAAGAGTATGGAGAAGGTTTTACTATCTTTTATGATATGGGAAATGGTATTGCGCTTTTTGTTAGAAAAATTACTCCTAATAAAGATTTATTATTATATGAGAAATCACAAGTTCCAGGAGCATGTTTAATCTTTAATCTTGGTTCAAATATCAATTTTACATATAAAGATAAAAAAGAGCATACTTTAAGAAAAAATCACTTTTTTTTAGAACTAGCTTCAAATGAGTTTTATTGTGAAATTCCTTTGAAAAAAAATCAAGCTTTTATTTCTATTTTCATAGGAACAAAAAGTGACCTATTTTTAAAAATTGCATATAAAATTGAAAATATTAAAAAATACATGGAACTTGCATTTAAACAAAGCTATTATGTTCTAGGAAATTTGCAAATTGATGCACTACAATCTGAATTATCCAATGATTTTAAAGATGAAAACTATTTTGAGGATAGTTTAAAAAGTATATATTTAGAATCAAAAATCACAAATTTACTTCATCATACCATTGAAAAAATTTCTAAATCTTTAAATGATAAATCTTCAAGAAGCTTAAAAAAAGATAGAATATCCTCTTTAGAGCGAGCAAAAGAGATAATCATGAAGGATTATAACTCTAAATTATCTATAAAAAACATAGCTTATAAATCTGCAATAAATGAGTGTTATTTAAAAAAAGATTTTAAAGAATATTATGGAATGACAATCCTACAAATGATTCAAGAAAGACGACTAGAAGTTGCAAAAAGACTTTTAAAAGAAAATTTTAGTGTAAAAGAAGTTTCTTTAAAAGTAGGATATAACAATACTAGCTATTTTAGTAAACTCTTTTTCAATCATTTTTTAATTACCCCAAATAATTATAGAAAAGAGCTCAATAGTTTTTGATTTCCCCATTATCCAATAAACTTTTCCTTATAGTGTTTTTTAAGTATTGATAATTAGTATCAATTTATATAGTATCCGAAAATAAAAAAATTTAGGAGTATTATATGAATAAAGAATTTCTTAAAAGAAATTTATGCATAAGTCTTTCTTCTTTTTTATTAACAGGTGAATTACTTTTTGCACAAGAGAGTACAAAATTAGATGAAGTTAATATAATTGAAAATGCGATTTCAAATTATCAAAGTGAAGAAAAAATAAAATTAAATCGTACAGGTATTGATATAGAAGATACTGCAAAATCTATTCAAGTTTTTAATGAAGCTTTTATTCAAGATGCCAATCTTCAAAATATTGATGATATTATAGAGTTATCATCAAATACTGTTTATACTGGTAATACAGATGGAAAATCAACTAATATTTCCATGAGAGGATTTTCATCAGTTCCTATTTTAATTGATGGATTAAAAGTTACAAATAAAATTCCTAATCCAGAAGTATTTGCTTTGGATTCAGTTGAAGTACAAAAAGGACCTGATTCTTTGCAATATGGACAATCAAGTCCAGGTGGAATTGTAAATTTAGTTAAGAAAAAACCCTTAAAAGAGTCTATGGCAAATTTAGAGTTTGAAATAAATGACAATCCCTCATATAAACCAAAAATTGATTTAACTGGAAGTTTAAATGAAAATAAATCACTATATTATAGGCTTATTTCTACTTATAAATATGATAAAGGATATACAAATAGTAATACAAATACAAATAAAATATTTATTGCTCCTAGTTTAGCATATGATATAAATGATAATAATACTTTTACTTTTATTAGTGAATACAATAAAGAAACATCTCCTACAAATTTTGGAACTAATGTAAATAGTAAAGGAGAACTTGTTGCACCAATCAAAAATGTCACTTCTCATCCAGATGAAGAGTTTAAAAGAACTCAAAATGTTCTTGGATTTGATTTTGATAGTAGATATAACACTTGGAGTTCTAATTTTAAATATAGATATATAAAACACATAAGAGATTATGGAGATGTTTATTTACCTCTTATGTATAATGAAGCCACAAATGAAGTGACAAGATTTTCTGCAAATCAAAGAGGTGAATTTAAAGAACATGCTTTACAATATACTTTTAATAAAGAGTTTCAAATACTTAATATAAAAAATAATATTAGTATTGGAGCTGATTATAATAAATCAACTTCACAAGGAAGTTCAAATATTGCCATGCATCCTTATAATATAAATCTTTCAAATCCTGTTTATGAACAACATATAAATCCTGTAGATTCATATAATATAACACGAGATATGTCACAAGCAAAAACAAGTGTTAAATCTTGGGGAATGTTTCTACAAGATAGTATAAATCTTACGGATAAACTAATATTTAATGCAGGATTAAGATATAGTGAGTCTAAACCTCAAAAGGGACAAAAAAGTGATGCAATTACTCCATCTTTTGGACTGATTTATCATATTACAAATAAAACAAGCTTATATACAAGCTACTCTGAATCATTTACTCCAAATAGTGCCATAGATAAAAGTGGAAATGTTTTAGAGCCTGAAACAGGAAAAGGGTATGAACTTGGTATTAAACAAAAACTATTTAATGATAAATTAAATTTAACAACTGCTGTGTTTAAAATAGAAAAAGAGAATATTGCATTAGCAGATCCAAATGCTCCATCTCTTAGTGGATGGTCAGTTCCAAGTGGTAAACAAGAAAGTCATGGGTTTGAAATTGATTTAGTAGGAGATATTACACAAAATTGGTCTATGATTGCTTCATATGGATATACAAAAACAAAAGATAAGAACAACGATGATAATAACTTAAGAAATATTCCAAAACATACTGCTAATATTTTTACAAAATATAAACTATCAGCTTTTGACTTATCAAATTTTTATGTGGGTGCAGGAGCTAGATATATTGGAAGTAAATATGCAGATGATGCAAATAGCATAAAACTAGACTCAACTATTGTTTACAATGCAACACTTGGCTATAAAAAAGGAAACTGGAAAGCAAATCTTAGTGTTCAAAACTTAACAGATGAAGAGTATGTAGATGGTTCAGCTTCAGGAACTACAAGTGATACGCGAGTATATATAGGAGAGCCAAGAGCCGTTCTTGCAACTATAAGTTATAAATTTTAAAAGATAAAATAACTCTTAAGTAATATTAAGAGTTATTTTCTTTTGTCCTCTAATTATAATAATCACTATCATTAATTAAAGATATTTTAATTTTTTTTTACTACTATAACTATTTTATTTCAAGGATATTTCAAATAATGAAAAAAGTAAATCATAATAATTTAATAGAAATTAGTAAAAAAATCAATAATCCTTTTTCAAGAGAAACTTTATTGACAAATATAAAACATAATTATGGAAAGGGGATTTTTCTTTGGCATGATTTTGGAAATGGCATAGCTAGTTATACATATGATTACAAACTAAATGATGATTATAAACTTCATCTTTCTTCAAATATTGCAGGAGCAGTATTGATTTTTAATTTATCAAATAATATAAAATATTTTTTCAAAGATAATAAAGAGTTTATATTAAAAAAGAATTCGTTTTTTATTGGCCTTTCTTCAGATAAATTTTCAGTAGAAATGCACCTAAAGAAAAATAAACAATACAAAGCTGTATCTATTGGAATAAAAGAGCTTCTTTTTTTACAATTAGCAAAAAAATTAGAAAAATTAAGTGAAATAATGCAAGAGACTAAAGCAGTTAATCACTTTATTATTGAAGGTGGATATATGGATTCTTATCAATTTGAATTGCTATCTTACTTTGAGAATAAAACAATCAATGAAAATACTCTATCTAATCTTCATCTTGAATCAATGGCATTAAATTTGGCACACTACACTATAAATAAAATAATTAATAAATGTACAGATAATAAAGATTTTAATATGGAAAAAATAGAATCACTAAAAAAAGCAAAACAGATAATTCTTTCACAATATGCACAAGCTTTAAGTATAAAAGATATCGCAAATAAAGCAGCAACAAACGAGTGTTATTTAAAAAAAGATTTTAAACAGTACTATGGCACAACTATATATAAAATGCTTCAAAAAAGAAGATTAGAGGTTGCAAAAGAGTTGTTAGAAAAAGATTTTAGTGTAAAAGAAGCATGTTTGAAAGTAGGATACAAACATATAGGTCATTTTAGTAAACTATTTTTAAATCACTTTAAAATAAGTCCAAGTGAATATAGAAAAAAAATTAATAGTTTTTAAATTTCCTTTTTGTAGCTAATATTTTCCTTTTTATGATATTAACATATTGATAATCATAATCATTTTATGTATTATTCCCTAAATTATTTGAGGAGTACACATAAATGAAAACTTTTGGTTTACCAAAAAAGCTGTCAATATCTCTTTGTACTATTTTACTAGCAAGTTCACCCCTACTTGCAAATAGTAAACAAACAAACAAAGAAAAAACAAAAGAACTAGATAGTGTTACTATTATAGGAAGTGAAACATCAAACTACTTAACAAAAGAGAAACCTTCACTAAATAGAACAAATATAGATATAGAAAATAGTGCAAAATCTATTCAAGTATTTAATCAAGATTTAATCCAAGATGCACAAATTCAAAATATCGAAGATATTATACAAATGTCATCAAATACAACTTATCAAGGTGATAGTCATGGAAGAACTACTCAAATTGGGATGAGAGGATTTTCTAGTGTTCCAATTCTATTTGATAGTTTAAAAATCACTAATAAAATTGCTCACCCTGAGATATATAATCTTGAAAGAGTTGAAGTTTTAAAAGGACCTGACTCCTTACAATATGGAGAGTCTAGTCCTGGTGGATTAGTAAACTTAGTTAGTAAAAAACCACAAAAAGAGGCTTCTTCTGAAATATCTTTAGAACTTACTGACAATAACTCATATACACCAAAACTTGATGTAACAGGTAGTATAAATGAAGATGGTTCATTAAGATATAGATTGGTTTCTACACTTAAATATGATGAAGGATATACTAACTCAAATACAGATACAAATAGAGTTTTTCTTGCTCCTTCTATTGCATATGACTTTGATGAAAATAATACATTAACTATTTTAGCAGAGTATACAGATGAAACTTCTGCCTCTGCGTTTGGTACTTATGTTAATAGTAAAGGTAAACTTGTCGCACCATTAAAAAACACTATTTCTAACCCAGATGAAGAGTTTAAAAAGACTCAAAAAATAGTTGGTTTTGATTTTGATAGTAGTTTTGATACTTGGAACTCTAACTTAAGATATAGATATATAGATTATGTAGGAGATAATGGAAATGTTCATATGCCATTAAGTTTCAATGAAGCTACAAATACAGTAAACAGAGCATATGCATATCAAAAACAAGAGTTTCAAGAGCATGTATTACAATATACTTTAAATAAACAAGTAAATATTTTAGATTTTAAAAACAATATTAGTGCTGGAATTGATTATAATAAAGCTTACTCAAAACTAGATATGTTTTTTGACCCATTTGCTGCATATAATATAGATATTTCTCACCCTGATTATGAGTCATTAACTGATTTATCAGATCACTCTGGTGCAATGAATATGTCAAAAGATAAAACATATGTTAAATCATGGGGAACATTTTTACAAGATAGCATAAATCTTACAGATGATTTAATCTTTAGTGCTGGTGTTAGATATAGTGAATCAAAACCACAAAATGGTCAAAGAAGTGAAGCTACTACTCCATCTTTTGGATTAGTTTATAAAATCACACCTCAAACTTCTATTTATACAAACTATTCTGAGTCTTTTAATCCAAATAGCGCAAATGACATTAAAGGAAACATTCTTGACCCTGAGGAGGGGAAAGGATATGAAATAGGAGTTAAACAAAAACTATTTAATGATAATCTTCATCTTACTGCTGCAATGTTTAAAATAGAAAAGAAAAATATTGCTTTAAGTGATCCAAATGATCCAACAAACCAAGCCTCTATTGCAAGTGGGGTACAAAAAAGTAAAGGTTTTGAATTTGACTTATCAGGACAAATTACTTCAAACTGGTCAATTGTTGCATCATATGGATATACAGATACAAAAAACAAAGATAACAATGATAATGAATTAAGAAATATACCAAAACATACAGCAAATATATTTACTACATATAATTTAACTTCATTAAATCTTCCAAATATGTATATTGGAGGTGGAGCTAGGTATTTAGGAAGTAGATATGCAGATGATGCAAATAAAATAAAATTTGACTCAGAAATTATCTACAATGCAACACTTGGTTATAAAAAAGGCAATTACAGAGTAAATTTTAGTGTTCAAAATTTAACTGATGAAAAATATGTTGATGGTGCTTTATCAAGTAATGCTAGAGGAACAAGAGTTTATGCAGGAACTGCTAGAGCTGTTATGGCTAGTATTAGCTATAGATTTTAAAATTTCCCCAAAATTTGGGGAAATAAACAAAGGTAATATATGATAAAAAAGACATATACAAAACTAAATACTCCTGAAAAAAATGGAAAAATATTAGGCTGGTTTAGAGTTATTTTAAGTATATTTGGAGGGTTAATTCTTTCTTATTTATTTATGACACTACTTGCTTTTATTATCCCACTTAAGATTGAAGAATCTACAATAATTTCAATAATGTTTAATACTTTAGCATGGGCTTGTGCTACAACATGGATTATACTATCTTATACAAAACTTATTGCATTACTTAGATTCATAATACCAACTACAATTTGTGCAATTGCACTTTATATATTATATTAAGGATTTTATATGCAAGAGAACAAATCAAAACTTTTTAAACAAAGACTTTTTAGAATTCATATTGCTGCTGGAGTAATTTTTTCTATAATTATGTATATTGCGATATTTTTTGGTATTTTTGCAATACTTCTTCCTTATATTAAAACATGGGAAAAACCATCAAGACATATACAAACTACTAATATTTTTAATATAGATTATAATTATATGATAAATAAAGTTTTAGAAGATGAAAGTTTTCCTAAAGATGATATATTAATAAATCTTCCTGGAAGGATGAATGACCCTGCTGTTATAATTACAAATCCTTTTGTAAAGCCAATCGCTTTTAATCCTACAACAAAAGAGAAATTAGAAGATGAAACAAAAGAAAAATCACATCTTGCTGATTTTTTAAATGAGCTACATTATGGGCAACCTTTAAAACTAATAGGTCGTTTATCTTTTGGCTTTGTAGCAGTTGGAACTTTAGTTTTAACTATTACAGGACTTATTTTAATATATTTATTTAAATTTGCAAATAAAGGGAAAAATCAACAAGCAGTCTTTTCTAAAATACATGTAAAAGTATTTACTTGGGCATTTTTACCATTTTTACTTATTACTTTAAGTGGAGCTGTTATGAATGTTGGTTTAATAAGTTCAGGACCTATGTCAAAAATAGTTTCAAAAGGTGAAGCAAAAGCAATTGATGAAGTTGTAGGAAAAGTACTCTTTGAAGAGAGTAAACCTATCAAAAAATTAAATGAACCAACAAAAATGCTTGAGTTAAAAGAGCTACTAAAAAAAGCTTCAAAAGTTAATCCTGAGCTTACTTTTAAACAAATAAGATTAAAAAACTGGAATGACAAATCAGCACAAGTAGAAATAGTAGGATATAACCCTTATAAACCATTTTTAAATGGAGGAATATTTAATCGACCAACAGTTACTTTAAATGCCCAATCAGGAAAACTAATAAAAAATCAAAAAGTAATGGATAAAGTTTGGCCTGTATTTGTAGCTGAGAGTCTATTTTTCTTGCATTTTTTATTTGGGATAGATATCTTTTCAAGAATTATAGTTGCTATTATTATGGCTTTATGTGCAATTGCAATTGGTTTTGCAATGATGTTATATTTAGAAAAAAAAGCTAAAAAATTCGATGGAAAGATTACATTTTATCACTGGCTAGGAAAATTTACTCTTGCAAGTATGATTGGTGTAATACCAGCAACGGGTGTGCTTTTTTTACTTCAATGGCTACTTCCTTTCTCTTTAGAGCATAGAGTACTTTGGCAACAAGGCATTTTTTATAATGTTTGGCTTTTTACACTTTTTTGGTCATTTTTTAGAATCAACTCGTATCAAGCATCTAAAGAGTTTTTATACTCTGGTGGAATAATTTTTATTCTTTCTGCATTTATTCACTCAATAAATTCTGGATTCTCTTTTTTTGAACTTATTAGTTTTAATCTAAGAAATATACTTGCTGTGGATATTTCACTTATTCTATTTGGTGCAATTTTAATTTATATTGCTAAAAAACTTCCTTCTAATAGAAGTGAAGCTAAATTATTTTGGATTTTAAATAAAAAGGTTAAATATGAAAAAAATATCTAGTTTATTACTAATTTTATTAACTCCAATATTTTTATTTTCACATTCACTAGTTTTAAGTGTAATGGATAATGAAGATGGGACAATTACTGCTCAAGGAGTATTTAATACAGGACAAAGTGCTGCTGGTGCTTTATTGGTTTTAGAAGCATTGCATAATAAAGAGATTCTTTTTGAGAAAAGACTTCCTGCTTCTAATGAACTAACTATTGATATTCCAAAAATTCCTTATCAAATAGTTTTAGATGGGGGAGAAGGTCATACTGTTATCAAAGATGGTATTGCTCCTCCTGATGGTTTTAAAGAAGTTAAAGCTTCTAAGAAGAGTAAAGAAAAAGCTAAAAAAAGAAGTAGAACAGATGCTACAATTGCAACTAGTAATGCTGTTACTATTAGTATTTTGATCGCTTTTATTCTACTTCTTGCAACTATTTTTATTAGTATAAAAAACACTAATAAACTTCTTTTAGAACTAAAAAACAAATAGTAATATTACTATTTGTTTTTATAGGTTATGAATAAAATTAACTGTTTCTTATCATGAAAGGTTAATAAATAAGTTTACTTTTATTCATTATTGATTATAATTCTCAAAATTAACATAAAAAGGTTATAAATGAATTGGCTTTTAAAAATTGGCTTTTTTTCAATTTTATTTATTTCATCAATAATGGCTGATGAAATTGATAAATCAATGAATATAATTGAAAATACAAACAATAAATTGAAAACATACCAAAAAAAAATAGATAATCTTGATGAAAAAACTCAAGAGATATTAAGTGTATATAAATATACAAATGCCGAACTTAAAAATAGTAGAATCTACAACAACCAACTAAGAAAAATATTAAGTTCACAAGAAAATGAGTTAAAAAATATTGACCAACAATTAGTTGATATAGAAAATACTCAAAAAAATATTTTTCCACTTATGCTAAAAATGGTAGATAGTTTAGAACAACTTGTAAAAATGGATATGCCTTTTCTTTTAGAAGAAAGAACAAATAGAATAGAAAAATTAAAAACAAGTTTAGATAAATCTGATATTAAAACAGCAGAGAAATATAGAATTATTTTAGAAGCATTTAAAATTGAGTATGACTACTCAAATAATATAGAAACTTATCAAGATAAAATTGATAATAAAACATATAACTTTTTAAGATTAGGAAGAACTGCATTATATTATCAAAGTTTAGACTTAAAAGAGTATGGATACTGGAATAAGCAAACTAAATCTTGGGTAAAAATAGATAATAGTGATGCAAAATCAAATATAAGAAAAGGTATTAAAATCGCTAAAAAACATCAAAATGTTGATTTATTAAACCTTCCATTTCTAACTAAGAAAGGTATGTAATGATTAAATATATATTAACTGTATTATTACTTATAAATTCAAGTTTTGCTCTTGATTTAAACTCTTTACTAAATAATGTAAAACAATCTTCTAATAAAGAAATAATTCAAGAGAATAAAAGATTAAAAGATTTTATTGAAAATAAAAATAGGCAAAAAGAGCTATTAAATAAAACAAAAAGAGAGTTAAAACAAGAGAATCTTGAAACAGCAAGACTTAAAGAAATTATTGAGAAAAATGAAAAAATCTTGGCTAAAAAAGAGTCAGAATTAAATATTAAAATTGGTGATTTAGGTGAAATGTTTGGAAGTGTTAGACAAACATCAGCTGACTTTTTGACAAGTTATAAAAGAAGTTTCACAGCATCACAGTTTCCACAAAAAAAAGAGGTTTTTACAAAATTCTCTAATTCGAAAAAACTTCCAACAATTGATGAACTTACAACATTTTGGCATACAATGTTAGATGAGATTATTCAAAGTGGAAATATTTCAAAATATGAAGCAACTGTTATTGCACATAGTGGAGAAAAAAATACTCAAGAAGTTACAAGAGTTGGTCAGTTTTCTGCTTTTTCAAAGGGAGAATTTTTAACATATTCTGATGATATGAATGCTTTGATTGAACTATCAGTTCAGCCAGCATCAAGCTATAAAGATAGTGCAAAAGAGTTTGAAAACAGTTCAAATGAGATTAAAAATATTTTAATTGACCCAACAAAAGGTACACTTTTTACAATGCTTGGAAATAATCCAACTATTATGGATAGAATAAATCAAGGTGGAATTGTGGGATATATTATTCTTGCATTAGGTGGACTTGGTTTAATTTTTGCAATTTATAAAATGATAGTTTTAAATATTATTCATACAAAAATAAGAAAACAAAGAAAAGATATCTCAAACTATGATGATTCAAACTCTTTAGGAAAAATAGCAGGAATATTCTATAAGAATATAAATGATTCAATAAGTGATTTAGAGATTAAAATTGGTGAAGCAATATTAAAAGAAACAAATAATATCAAAAAAGGACAAAGTTTCGTAAAACTACTTGCAGCAGTAACTCCACTACTTGGATTATTAGGAACTGTTACAGGTATGATTGCAACTTTCCAAGCAATCACTTTATTTGGTACAGGTGACCCAAAACTAATGGCTGGAGGTATCTCAACAGCTTTAATTACAACAGTTTTAGGTTTAGTTACAGCAATTCCTTTACTTTTTGCATATACATACATCTCTTCAAAATCAGAAGCAATTGTATCTATTTTAGAAGAACAAAGTATTGGAATGTTAGCAAAAAATTTAAAACAAAATGATTGATATATACATAGATAATCTATTTGGCTTCTTTGAAAGAGGTGGCTTTGTACTTTATATAGTGTTTGGTATCGCCCTATTTTTATGGGCACTACTAGTTGAGCGATATATTTACATAAGCTTTGAGTATAGAAAATACAAAAAAAGTTTATTAGGTGATTTAAAAAACTCAAAAGTGAATCAAAAATTTAAAGAAGAGATAAAAAAATACATAATTGAAGATTCAAATACAAAATTGAAAACAGGTCTTAGTTTTATAAAAACTTTAATTATAGTATGCCCACTTGTGGGACTTTTAGGAACTGTTACAGGGATGATTGAAGTATTTGATGTAATGGCATTAAATGGAACAAGTGATGTTAAATCTATGGCAAATGGTGTTTCAATGGCAACTATTCCAACAATGGCAGGAATGGTAGTTGCACTAAGTGGAATACTATTTGAAAAGAAATTAGAACTATCAATCAAATACCATACAGATAAATTATATTTAGAGATTTCAAAGGTTTTATAATGAGAAGATTTTCCCACAAAAACAATAAAGAAGAGACAGAGATAAACCTAACTCCTATGCTTGATGTAGTATTTATTATGCTTATATTTTTTATTGTAACTACATCATTTGTTAAAGAAGCTGGGGTTGAAGTAAATAGACCAAGTGCAAAAACAAGTCAGCAAAAAGCACAAGCAAATATATTAATTGCAATTAAAAACAATGATGAAATTTGGATTGATAAAAGAATGGTTGATATAAGAGCAGTTAGATCAAATATTGAAAGACTAAAAGCTTCTAATTCACAAAATAGTGTTGTAGTTCAATCAGATAAAGACTCAAGAACTGGTGTTTTAGTAAAAGTTATGGATCAAGTAAGACTTGCAGGTATTACAAATATTTCAATCTCAACATTAAAGAATTGATATGAGAGTTATCATAGCTATATGTTTATCTTTTTTTATTAGTGTTGGTATGTTTTTGCTTATGCAAAAAATGACAACTACACAAAGTGATGTAGTAAAAAAAGAGTCAAATCCTATACAGCTTACATATCTAAGAGATAAAAAAGATACGCATATTGAGAAGAAAAAAAGAGTTAAACCAAAAGAGCCTGTAAAAAAAGTAGAGCCAAAAAAATTAGATTTAAAAACAAATCTAAACAAAAAACTTGATAAAAATATGAAAATCAAGCCATTGGCGGTTAATCCAAATATTGATATATCTTCAATTAACTCTTTAAATGGGGCGCAAATTGAGTTAGGTTCAAACCTTTTAGATGCAAATATGTTAACAGCAATTACAAGAGTAAATCCAAGGTACCCAAGAAGAGCTAAGATAAGAAGACAAGAGGGATTTGTACAACTTGCGTTTAAAATAGATTCAAGTGGATTCGTTTCAGATGTAAAAGTTATGAAATCAGATCCTGAAGGTGTATTTGAAAGAGCAGCAATAAAAGCTATGAAAAGATGGAGATTTAAACCATCAAAAGATGATGTTGCTGGAACTTTTAAAAATGCAACAATTACATTTAACTTTAGGTTGGCAAGATGATTAAAAAATTACTAATTGTAGTAGTACTTTGTTTAAGCAGTGGATTGTATGCAAAAAGTAGTATGTCAAAAAGTACATACAATAGCTTGATGAAAGCTCAAGAGTTTATGCAAAAAGAGGATTTTAAAAAAGCAAAAGTTATGCTTGAGAAACTTTTAAAAGAGGATAAAAACTCTTATGAAAAATCATATATTTTACAAACATTAGCAAATGTTTATATAAATGATG
Organism: Malaciobacter canalis; assembly: GCF_008000835.1. Taxonomy (GTDB): domain Bacteria; phylum Campylobacterota; class Campylobacteria; order Campylobacterales; family Arcobacteraceae; genus Malaciobacter; species Malaciobacter canalis. The sequence continues at coordinate 464,548 of NZ_CP042812.1, read as the reverse complement.
GAGAGTATAATAAAGTTGCAAAAGCATATGAAGATATTATAAAATTTAAAGCTTTTGAAGAAAAAAGTATCCAAAGTATTAAATTTTCCCTTTCAAAAGTATATCTTTCAAATGAACAGTACAAAAAAAGCTTAGCTTTGTCAAAAGAGCTTTTAAATAGTAAAGACATAAACAAAGAAGATATATATGAAAATTTGATACTTGCTTATTATTATGAAAAAGATTATAAAAATAGTGTTAAATATTCAAAAAAATATTTCTCTTTAAAAAAAGATATAAAAGAGTCTTGGTATAAAGTAATCTACTCTTCGTATGTAGAATTAAAAGATTATAAAAATGCAATTAGTATTATGAAAAAGATGGTGAAAATATTTAATACAAAAGAAGAGTACTGGGTACAATTAGCCTCACTTTATCAACAAGAGAATCAATTAAAAAAATCTCTTTCAACTTTAGAGTTAGCATACAAAAACAATATTCTTACAAAAAAAGATAATATTTTATACTTTATAAATATTCTTCTTCAAAATGAAGTTTATAAAAAAGCTGGTGAACTTTTAACTAAAGCAGTTGATGAAAAAATGATAAAAGAAGATCAAAAAATCTTCGAAATTATTGTTTCAAGTTATTTAAACTCAAAACAAATTGATTTAGCAATACAAAAACTTCAAGAATCTAAATTTGCAAAGAAAAATAAATTTCAAATGATTCTTGCAAATATTTATTATAACCAACAAGAGTATTCTAAAAGTATAGAAATAGTTAATAAAATGCAAACTAAAAGAAACAGTAAACTTGATGGAGAAAAACAGATACTTAAAGCCTTATGCTACTATGAACTAGATAATAAACCACAAAGTATTAAAACCTTAAAACAAATAGTAAACAACCCTTATCACAAAAGAAAAGCAAAATCTATTTTAAAACAGTTAAGAAGTTAATTCCTAGCTGTTAATGATATTTTAATAGTGCTTTGAGAGTTAACTCTCAAAGCTTATTATATATTTTAATCCACCATCATTTTTATAATCTATCTTTCCTAGTAGTTGCTTTTGTGAGATAGAAACAATAAGCCTTAGTCCCAAGCTTTTACTTTTATAAATATCAAAATTTTGGGGTAAACCTTTTCCATTGTCAGCAATCTCAAGAACATATTGTAAATCTTGCTTTTTGAAAGTTATTTCAAAAAAGTTATGAGATGATTTTTCTTCAAAAGCATATTTTAAACTATTTGTAAAACATTCATTAATTATCAAACCACAAGGTAATGCATGCTCAATATCTAAAAATATATCATCAATATTAAGCTTTATATCTAAATGTTCAATATGATATGCATTTTTAATATCCCAAATAAGTTCATGAATATATTTTTTAAAAGGAATTTTGTTTAAATCTTTACTTTCATAAAGTTTTCTATGAACTAATTCCATAATATAAACTCTTTCTTGAATATCAGTAAGAACTTCTTTTGTATTTTTATCACTTACTTTTCGTTTTTGAAGTTTTATTAAACTTATAGTAAATGCCAAATTATTTTTTACCCTATGGTGAATCTCTTTTAATAGTGTATTTTTTTCATCTAAAGAGTTTTTTAACTCTTGTGTTCTCTCTTCTACTTTTAAATCAAGAAGTTTAATATTACTTTCCATAGAATCAAGCATCAAATCAAAAGTTTGTCCTAATTGCCCAATTGCATCTTCACCTTTTATATTTGACCTAAATTTTAAATTGCCACTTTGTACTTGTTTTGATGTATTCACTAAAGTATCTAAGCTTTTTGAAAACTTTCTAAAGAGTAAATATCCAATTAATATTGCAAAAATAAAAGACATAATTGCAGCAGGAAAAAGCTTCCAAAAGGCCTTATCAATTGCCTTATATAAATCTTCTTCATAAACTGTTGTTAAAAATATCAATCTTCTTACAGGGTCATTATTAATACTTCTAACCCATGTTAAAGCTTTCTTGCCATTTAAAATATGAGTAATAGGCTTGCCATTACTAGCACTTAAAATATCATTTGCACTTAATGTACCTGTATTTATACTCTTTACATCAGATAGTTTACTAATACAATATTTATTATTTGTAGGCTTATCTTTTTTATTATATAAAGGATTATTTGTAGCATCTTTTACATTTAACCACATCAAAAAAGTATTTCCTTTATGTAAGTGATTAGTATATGAAAAACTCTTTTGTACATACTTTTTTATCTTTTTCTCTTCATTATTCTCATTGTCATAAAACAAGTCACTATTACAAGAAAGTAATAAATTACTCTTTTTATCAAACTTCATACTATAAACTATATGACTAGTAATTGAAGGACAAAAATTCTTTTCATGTTTTTTTATATAGTTTTTCCAACTATTTACTTTATGATTTGAATTTTTGTATTGAATATACCCATCATTATTTAGCATGTTATTTAGATGATATGATTGCTTATTTGAGTTATCTATTAAAGCTACTTGACAAGATAGTTCTTTAGAAAACTTTTTAAGAAGAGACTCTTGCTGTAAAAATGATGCTTTCTTTAATTTTAAAGATAAGTTTCTAAGCTTCGCTTCGATATTTAATCTAATTATTTTATAGTTTTTCTTACCATCATTTCTAATATATTTTACTGCTAAATGAAGTTGTTGTGTATTTAAAGCAATTGTTTGCTCTACTTGTTTTATCTCATGTTCATACTGCTCTTTTTCCATTTTTGGTATGATAAGCAAAAAAAGAATGGATAATAAAACTAAAGCTAATACAATAAGAGATAAAAAAAGTTTTGAAGAAAAAGATAATCTTACAAAAGTATTAAAACTAGTCAAGTTTTAGCCTATAACCAAACTCATAAACATTTTCAAAAACCTCAGCATCAAGCTTTGCTCTTAATCTATAAACTAGTGTTCTTAATTTTCCCATATCAGATAGTGATTCACCTCTATAAATATATGAAATTATTTGCTCAAAACTAACTGACTCTTTTGGATTTTCACTTAAGATATCAAAAAATTTTAATTCATTTCCTGTTAATTTTATACTATTTAAGCCCTTTGATAAAACTCTTTTTGTTCTATCATACTTATAGTTTTGCGCTAAATCAATAACTATTTGCTCGCTCATAAGATTTTTATTTTTAAAAAAATAGTTGTGCTTATGAAGTGCTGTTTTAATAGCAATATCAATATCTTTTTCTCTACAAGGCTTTATTAAATATGCATAAGGTTCACTTTCCATAGACTTTTTAACTGTTAAATCATCACTATAAGAAGTTAAAAAAATAATTGGTATTTTATGAGTTTGCCAAATCTCTTTTGCAGCTTCTAATCCACTTTTATAGCCTTTTAAGTTAATATCCATAATTACAATATCTGGCTTATTTTCATTTACATGTTTTATTGCATCTTGTGCTGTTGATTCTATTCCTGATATTTCATATCCCATCTCTTCCAGTGAGCTTTCCATATCAATTGCTAATACCATTTCATCTTCTACTATCAATATTTCTACAGTTTTTTGTAAAAATTCCATTAATTTGTTCATTAAATCTCCAATTGTGATTTGAATGTGATTTATATTAGTTATGATACTCACTATCATTTTAAAGTTTGTTAAAAGTAAAAGGTGAATACAATTCAATTTTTATTTTTCAATTTAAAAATACACACAAGAGATAAGGAATATAATGAATAGAAAAATACTTTTAAGTTCAATTGCTTCTTTAGCAATTTTTTCTTTAAATGCAAATGCACAAGATACAAAAAAGATAAATTCAGTTGATGTTTGGGAAACTGAAATTGTTAGTTCTTCTTTAAACTTAGGAAAAGATTCAATTGAAACTAAGCAAGCTGACCACTTAAGTGATTTATTAAGAGGATTACCAGGTGTTGATGTTGGAGGAAGTCACTCAATGAATAATAAAATTATCATTAGAGGAATAAAAGATGAAGATATCAATATTACTATTGATGGTGCAAAACAGCCTAATGTTGATATGTTTCACCATCAAAGTACTCTAAAAGTCAATCCTGATATTCTAAAAAAAGTAAATATTGAAGTGGGTGCTAACTCTGTAGTTCATGGAGAACTAGGAGGTTCAATAGAGTTTGAAACAAAAGATGGAAAAGACTTTTTAGAAAATGGTGATAAAGCTGGAGCAATTGTTTCTACTAAATATAATAGTAATGATAGTGTTGGAGCATCACTTGCTACATATGGAAAAATAACAGATAACTCTGATTTCTTTATTTATTATGATCAGATTGAAAATGAAAATTGGAAAACAGGAGATGGAACCAAAGAAAAAGGAAGAGAAGGTACTATTAAAAACCTTTTATTAAAGTATGGTATTGACTTAGACGATACGCAAAGAGTATCTTTTTCTTATGATAGACTAGAAGATGAAGGTGATTATCACCCAAGACCAAATTTTAGCACAGCAGTAAATGAAGCAATTAATGTTGCAAGAGGAGCTCCTGCAGATTTAATTCATCCAACTGAATATATTAGAAACACTTACACATTAAAGCATACAATTGATAAAGGAGAAAATCTACTTATAAACTCTTCTTTATATTTTAATGAAATGGATTTAACAAGACATGAATCAAACTCTAATAAAAGAGGAGATGTTTTTAATGCTGTTGTAGAGAATAAAGGTTTTAGCACAAAAGCTCAATCAAATATCAACTATAAAGATATTCTTAATACTTTTACATATGGATTTTCTTATGATGTACAAACAAGTGAAGTAACTACTGATGGCGATGCATATGGAGATGATGAAGAATCTAAAACTTTTGCCTTATTTATCGAAGATGCAATTGATTTTAATAATGGACTTATATTAACTCCAGGAATTAGAGCTACAAAATATAAACTTGATGGAGTTGTTGCAGATGTAAGTGAAAAAGAGATAACTTATTCTCTTGCTGCTGAATATGCGGTGACTGATAGTTTATCATTACTTGCAAGTCATACAACACTATTTAAAGGTGCTCCTATGCAAGAAGTTTTTGCAAGTTATAGAACAAGAGCTACAACGCAAAACTCAAATATTAAATCAGAAACAGGTTATAACAATGAAGTTGGGTTTAAATATATCAAAGATAATGTACTAGGTGCAGATAATATTGGAATATTAACTAAATATTATGTTACAAAAATCAATGATGATATCGGTTTTGATAATACATACAAAATGGTTAATTTAGGAGATACAAAAACAAAAGGTATTGAAGCAAGTTTTGCTTATAACTTACATGACTTTAATGCTTTATTTACATACTCAAGAATGGATTCAGAAGTACTTTATACAAGAGAAGCGCTTGAACAAGAAACAGGAGATACATTTACTCTTGGATTAAACTATCAAGCTACACCTGAAGTTGGACTTTCTTGGCAATCAATCTTTGTTAAAGATGAAAACGATGTAAAAGATATAGAAAAAGAGGGGTATCATGTACATGATTTAGCTGTTAAATATATACCAAAATCAATAAAAGGTTTAAAAGTAATTGCTGGAATTGATAATATATTTGATAAAGCTTATGCTTCTCACTCTTCTTTTCAAGGTGATTTAAGAGCATTTGGTGATGCAACAGATTATGAGCCAGGAAGAAACTTCAAAGTTACTCTTTCTTATAAATTCTAGGAAAATTATGTTTGAAAAAACAAAAAGTTTTTACATGAAACTAAGTCAATAATTGGCTTAGTTCATGGTTTTATAGCCTGTATAAGTACAGCACTTTTTATTTTTATTAATGGTGATTATACTAGCAAAATATTACCTAAAAATAATAAGTTCTATTTTTTACTAACTCTTTTGGATTAACTTTAAAATATTTTGTAAAAGCTACTGTAAAACTTTGTTGATGTTTATAACCTACAATACTTGAAACCTCAGCAATATTATAATCACCTGTACTTAGTAACTCTTTTGCTTTTTGCATTCTTGCTTGCAGTACTAAACTTCCAGGAGTTGTATTAAAAAGCTCTTTAAATCCTAATTTTAATTTAAATTCGTTTAAAGCAACTTCTTTACTTAAATCACTTATAGAATAAACCTTTTGGGAAGATAATATTAACTCTTTTGCTTTTTTTAAAGATTTTATATCTAAAGAGTTAAATTTTACTTTTTTACAAGTACAAATATTTTCTTTATTTAAATTAAATATATCTTTAAATTCACTATAAATAATCTCATATGCTTTACTTTGCAAATATAAAGTATCTAAATCTCCCTCATAAGGTGAGTTATATAGTTCATTTGCCAAGATTTTTGTTTTATAACTTGCTAAAGATTTTTTTATATTTGTTGAAATATGATTTTGGAAATTTCTTCTTAATAACTTTGTATTATTAAAACCTTTAAAGAAATATTTTTCTAAAAAAGAGTCTCTTATTACAAGGCAAAGAGATTTTGTTTTTGTAAAATTATCAAAAATAATTGAACCATCATAGCTATTTACATATTTTATTAAAATCTCATCTTTTTTAAACAAAAGTTTTGAATTATTACTGTTATCAGTATAAATTACATCATCTTCAAGATTTATAGCAATACAAAGTCCAGAAACTTTTGAAAAAGATTTAATCTCTAATTTTTTATTTACTAATGCACTTGTTTTAAACATGAAAATATTATCTTCAATAATCTCTTTATTACTTTTTATAACTCCTAAATCATTTGGAATATTATGTTGCCAACAATTACACTCATTACTACTTAATATAAAATCCTCAAAATCAATGCTACTTATTCTATATGACATTTAATCCCTCAAAGTTAAAAATAAATCCTTAATTCATAAAAAATAGATTATAATTAATTATGATTATCATTATAATATTATCTCAAAAATACTTTAGATAATATAAGGAAACAAAATGAATAAAGCCATTAGCTTAATACTATCGAGTTTGATTTGCACTTCTATTGCTTATGCACATAATGAGCATGAAAAAAAATCTACTAATTTAGATAGTATTACCGTAACTGCAAATAAGATTGAGGAGAACATAAAAGATGTACCTCAAAGTATAACAGTTTTAGATGAGACTACACTGCAAGAAAAAGGCATCAAAACCGTAATTGATGTGATAAATCAAGTACCAGGAATGTATGCAGCAAACTCTACTTCTGGAACTTATATAAATTTTAGAGGATTAAATACCTCTTTATTTACAAATAATAATCCTGTTGTAGTTTATATCAATGGTATTCCTATGGCAAATAGGTTTAATTTTAACCCTGCTTTAGCAAATGTACAAAGAGTAGAAGTATTAAGAGGTCCTCAAGGAACTTTATATGGGAAAGATGCAATTGGAGCAGTTATTAATATTGTGACAAAAGAAGCAAATAACTACTATAATGGTTCATTAAATTTAGAGTATGGAAGCAACAACTACAATCTTGCTAATTTTTATATAAATGGCCCTATTATAAAAGACAGACTATTTTGGGGACTTAATGGAAATTTTCAAAAAGATGATGGTTGGATAAAAAACACTTATCCTGGGATGAATGACCATGCAAATAGACAAAATAGTAGAAAAGTTAATACTTACTTTTTATATAAACCTACAGATAGATTAAGTTTAAAATTAAACCTTACAGATGAACATGAAAAAAAACATTGGTCAAATGGATATTCACAAAGTGACCAAATAGATGTAAGTGATGCAAATAGAGATGATGCCGAACACTTTAGTTTTGATGTTCCAACTGTTGAAATATTGGATACTCAAGCACAAAGTTTTCAAGCAAAATATGCTTTTAATAACTTTGATTTTAGTTCTCTTACTACACATAAGAAGTTTAATATTGATGGAGAGTATGATGCAGATTATTCTGATAATCCTGCTTTTAAAGAACTTTATCAAATGAATAAAAGTGAAACAAAATCATGGACACAAGAGTTTAGACTTTCAAGTACAAATAGTGAAGATTTTAGATGGGTTGCTGGTTTATATTTTGAAGATGAAAAGCTTGATAATGGTCCATATGGAATGCAGTTTAACATGATGGGAACAAAAATGCTTCAAGATGCCCAATCAATAACAAATAGTAAAACTCAAGCTCTATTTGGACAAGTTACTATTCCATTTTATGAAGACTTTGAATTAACTTTAGGTGGAAGATACCAAAGAATAAAAAAAGATATAGATTTAGATATGTATATGCTTCCAGTTGGTGTTTCTGGTCCAGCAATGAATCACTTTAATGATGAAAAAACATGGAATACTTTTTTACCAAAGCTTGCCCTTTCATATAAAATAAATGAAGATTGGACAACATATACATCAATTTCAAAAGGATATATGCCAGGTGGATTTAACTATTTTGCTATGAATAATGACAAAGATGCAAACTCATTTGAAGCACAAAAATCTACAAACTATGAGATAGGATTAAAAGGTTCATTTGATAAAACAGATTTAACTTTATCAATTTTTAGAATGGATATAAAAGATGTTCATGTTTATAAATCTTTATCTACTTCTGTATGGTTAACAGATAATGCTAAAAAAGCTTATTCTCAAGGTGTTGAATTAGAGATTAGTCACTATCCAAATAGCAATTGGGAATTAACAAGTGCATTTGGATTTACAGATGCAAAATATAAACAGTATGATGCAGGTGATGCAAAATATGATGATGAAAAGATTCAATTAACTCCTGAATATACAGCAAGAGTTGGTATAGGATATTTTAATCCTAGTGGATTTTATTCAAGAGCAGATATAAATCTTCAAGGACCAACATATTTTTTCCATGATTCAAAAAATAAAATGGATAAACAAGATAGTTACATAACAACAAATGTTAAATTTGGTTATAAATATAAAGATTGGGATTTTTATGCTTATGCAAACAATATTTTTGACGAAAAGTATGTAACAGCATTTGATACAGCAGGAGGAATGTCAAGAATCACTTTTGGAGACCCAAGAAAAATAGGAGTTGGATTAAGATATAGTTTTTAAGAAAAGAGAGTCCTCTTTTCTTAATAGTAGTATTTTCTTGATTTTATAAACTCTTTTGGATTTACATTAAATCTTTTTTTAAATGCAGTTGTAAAGCTTTGAACATATTTATAACCTACTAATTTTGAAATCTCAGTAATATTAAGCTCACTACTTTCTAATAATTTTCTTGCTTCAAGCATTCTAAACTCCAAGATTAAAGCCCCTGGTGTAGTATTAAAAAGCTTCTTAAAACCATACTTTAATTTGAACTCATTTAAAGCTACTTCTTTTGAGAGTTTTGGAAGATTAAGAAAAAATCTTTTTTCACAAATTAAACTCTTTGCTTTTTGTAAGGCATAAATATCTTCTTTTGTAAGTTTTACCTCTTTTTTTATATTTTTTAGTCTATTTTTTTGTAAAATATCAGATAACTCATGAAAAACTATCTCATAAACTTTACTTTGTAAATAGATTTTATGCAACTCCCCTTCATAAGGAGAATTAAAAATCTCATGGGCTAAAATCTTTGTTTTTAGATTTGTTTGAGCAGTCTTAAAATTAGTAGAAATATTTTTTTCATAGTTTTTCAAAACTGACTCTTTATTAGATATTTTCTCTAAAAAAAACTCTTGTAAAAAATCACCTTTAATTATTATTCCAATATCTTTTAAGATACTATCTTTATTGACTTCAAATAAAGATTGACTTTGATTAATATACTTTACAAACATACTATTTGCACATTTATTTGTTTGTTCATCTAAAATTTTATCTGTATATTTTAAACTGCCATCTAATACAATATTTATACATAAGCCCTCCTCACTAGAAGAGGATTCTAAAGATACATCATCCTTGAAATTAAAGCTATTTTTATATAAAAAAATATCATCAGATATTATAGTTTTTTCTACTTCAACACTTCCACTTTCATTTGGAAAATCTACTTTTATATTATCTTTTAAGTCTTTTACAAAAAAGTTCTCTAAATCATTCAAATCATATAACTTTGACACAAAATACCTTTTTATTAATTAATAATACAATTATCATAACTTTATTATTGATTTTCATTATCATTATAAGTATATTGCAAATCAAATTAAAACTATATTTAAAGGTAAGAAAATGAACAAGAAACATGTACTATTATCACTTAGTGCATCTTTAGTGATTTTATCAAATTCACTTATGGCAGATAAAAAAAGTGTTGAGTTATCAGATATTACAGTTACTGCACAAAAAACAGAACAAAATATTCAAAAAGTACCTATGTCAGTAAATGTTTTAGATGAGTTTTTTATTGAAGATGCAGGTATCAAAAACACTAGAGAAATTGCATCTTATATTCCAAACTTAACAACTATGCATGGTGGTTCTAGGGACTACTTTTCAAGAATTGCAATAAGAGGTATTTCAAATACAGGAGTAGGAGAACCTGCAGTTGCGCTATATATTGATGATGTATCTTATGCAGATTTATTTGCTTTTGACTCTCCACTTTTTGAAGTAGAAAGAATTGAGGTTTTAAAAGGTCCACAAGGAACTTTATATGGGAAAAATACAGAGGCTGGAGTTATAAATATAATTACTAAAAAACCTTCAAATGAACTATCAGGAAGAGTAAATCTTGAAGCAGGAGATTATGACTCAAAACAAATTATGGCATATTTAAACCTTCCATTAATCCAAGATAAACTATTTTTAAAGATGTCTGCATTAAAGTCTAAAAGAGATGGTTATATCAAGAATTTATATACTTCAACAGATATAGATAATCATGATACTTTATCATTAAGAACAAATATGCTTTATAAAGTAACAGATAATTTAGAAACAAGTTTAATTTTAGGATACCAAAAATTAGATGATGATGGAGGTTTTCCTATGACTTCAATGGAAAAAGGCAAATATAAAAATGCCACTGGACTTTCAAGTTTAGATGAGTTTGAATCATCATTTAATTATAAAGGTGACAGTCAAGCCAAAACAAAAACTTCAGTTTTAAAGTTTGATTATAGTGCACAAGATTATGATTTTATTTCTATTACAAGTTATAGAGATATGGATAATCAAAGTACTTTAGATGGAGATTTTTCTCCAAGTAAAAACTTCATAGGATTTAACTCAAGAGAACTTGATTCTTTAAGTCAAGAGTTTAGACTATCTTCAACAAACAGTAGCTCTTTTAATTGGATAGTTGGAACATACTTTAACAATGAGAATGCAAATGATGAAACAGGCTATAAACTTGATGAAACTTATGCAAATATGATGGGAGTTCCTTTATATTCAGAAGATAAAATGAAAGCTGATTTAAGTTCAAGAGATATAGCAATTTTTGGACAAAGTACCATAAGGTTTTTTGATGATAGATTAGGATTAACAACAGGATTTAGATATGAAAAATCAAAAAGAAGTATGGATAAAAGAACTCACACTTTTGCAGGAGTAAACACAGCAACTCCTATGAAAAATATGGAAAAAACAAACTCAATTGTTCTTCCAAAACTTTCACTTGATTATTACATAAATAAAAATATGATGGTTTATACAACAGCTTCAAAAGGTTATAAAGCTGGTGGTTTTTCATATGCAGTTGACAATAAAGAGCTTGCAGAGTTTGATCCAGAAATATCAAATGCATTAGAAGTTGGTATAAAATCTAAATTTCCTAATTTAGGTTTAACTTTTAATATGGTTGCTTTTTATACAAAAGTTGATGATTATCAAGACAGAATTCAAGTAAATCCTACAACTATTATGCAAGCTAATGTAACAGAAGTTGATATAAAAGGTTTAGAGTTTGAAACTTCATATTCACTTACAAATAATCTAACATTAAGTGGAAATTTTGGTTTAGTATCGGCAAAATATGGAGATTATGAAGATTTAATTGCAAATAAAAACTATAAAGATAATAAAGTAGCAATGATTCCTAAATATGATTTTAATGTAGGATTAAAGTATAGAAATCCAAATGGTATTTTTGCAAACTTTGAAGCATTGCATACAGGAGAAAAACAGTTTGATAGATCAAATGAAAAAAAAGTTGAGTCTTATACAGTTTATAATGCAAAAATTGGTTATGAACAAGATAATTGGGATTTATATTTTGGAATAAAAAATATAACAAATAAAGAGTATTTCTTAGATGGTTTTCATGATACAATAGTAGGATATATGGGAGCAGTTGGAAATCCTAGAACTTTTAATGTTGCATTTAATTATAGATTTTAGGAAAAAATACCTTTATGTAAAAAAATAATCCTTTATACATAAATTCATTCTTGTATTTGATAGTAATTATTATTATAATTTTACTCAATATAAGAAATAAAGGTAGTTTATGGAAAACGAAAAAATGAAAAAAAGTTTATGGGCTATAATGAAGCCCGTAAACTTGCATATTAATAGTGCAATATTATTAGCAGCTTTTTCTGGTATCACTTCAGTTATTGCACTTACTTTTTTAGCATTTGTAGTTTCACTAACAGTTAATACAAACACAACTTTTTTAGGAATTACAATGGATTTTGACACAGCTTTTATATATCTAGCTGTAATATCTTTTATCTCATTTTTTTCAAGAAAATATGCTTTTATAATCTCTCATTTTGGAGCATTTAAACTTGAAGAGATTTTAAGAACAAATCTCTCTAAACATTTGGCAAAGGTTCCCTTAGGTTTTATAACAACAACAGGAACAGGAAAATTAAAAAAAGTTTTATTAGATGATATTAAAAATCTTCATGCCTTTGTTGCAGATACAACTCCAATGATAGGAAGAAGTATTTCTACACCTATTGCTTCTTTAATTTTAATGTTAATAATTGATTATAGATTAGCTTTTGCTTCTATTGTGGTTTTAATACTTGGCGTTATTATTATGAGTTATGTTATGAAAGACTCTCAAGTTTATAGACAAGCATATGAAAACTCTCAATCAAATATAAATAAAGCAGTTGTAGAGTTTGTTCAAGCTATGCCAATAGTTAGAACTTTTGATGATGGAACAAGCTCTTTCAAAAGATATAATGAGTCCTTAGAAAACTATAAAACAAATTTAAAAAATTGGATAAATGAAACAGGTGTAGCTGCAAAGTTTGCAATGGCAATCTTAAGTCCAATGCCAACTATTTTAGCAGTTAGTGGTATTGGAGCATATTTTGTTTTAAATGGTAGTTTAGATTTAGTATCATTTTTAGCAGTTTTATTAATTGCAACAGGGATGAGTGATGCTTTAATGCCTTTAATGTGGATGAGTAACTTTGTAAAAAAGTCACAAGCAGCTGCTTATAGAATTGCTGATATATCAAATGAAGAGGAGTTATATTATTCAAATAAAGTTAAAGAGTTAAACTCTTTTGATATTGAGTTTAAAAATGTTGGATTTAAATACGAAAATAGAGATTCAAACGCCCTTGAAAATATTAATTTTGAAGTAAAACAGGGTACAAAAACTGCTATTATAGGCTCATCAGGAGCAGGAAAAAGCACTATTGCAAAGTTGATTCCTAGATTTTGGGATGTAAGCTTTGGAGAAATTTTGATTGACAATCAAAATATTAAAGATATTGATTCAAAAACATTAATGAATAGCGTTGCTTTTGTATTTCAAGATACATATCTTTTCCACGACACAATTAAAAATAATATTAAATTAGCAAATGAAAAAGCTACAGATGAACAAGTAATACAAGCTTGCAAAGCTGCACAAATTCATGAGTTTATAATGACTTTACCAAATGGCTATGACACTTTAGTTGGAGATAAAGGCTCAAGACTTTCAGGAGGACAAAAACAAAGAGTTACAATTGCAAGAGCTATATTAAGAGATGCACAAATAATTGTATTAGATGAAGCTACTTCATATGCAGATGCACAAAGTGAAGAAAAACTTATAAAAGCACTAGCAAATCTTATGAAAAATAAAACAGTAATTATTATTGCACATAGACTCTCAACAATCAAAGATGCAGACCAGATTTTACTTTTTGAAAAAGGTAGATTATTAGCAAAAGGAACACATGAAGAGTTACTTAAAAACTCTTTTGATTATATTGATTTATATACAAGCTATGAAAAAGCTTATAACTGGGATATAGATAACAAAGGAAATCATAATGACAAATAAAAGATTTAGCTCTTTATATGAGGTTTATAAGTTATCAGTTGAAATTGCAGGTGAATATAATGTAGGATTTAAAAGAAGTCTTTTACTATTTTTTATCTCTTTTGTTACATTAGGTTTAGCTTTTGCAATGTTTTTTCCATTATTAAAAGCGATATTTTCTTCACAAGCAGATATAAATGAGATTATTTATTGGTTTAGTTTTATGGCATTTTTTAGTCTTATTTCAATTGTTACTAAGTGGTTTGGACACAACTTTGATTATTCAGGATATATTGTTGAAATTACAAATGAATTAAGAGTAAAACTTGGTAAAAAACTCAGAAGTATGCCTCTTCATACTTTATCAAAATATAAAACAGGGGAATTAAACTCTATTTTATCTTCAAATGTTGATGAATCAATCTTACATATGGGAGTAGTTTCTGCACTATTTATGCAAATAACTGTAGTGCCAATTGTAGTAGTTTTATTTACATTTTTTATTGATTACAAACTTGCACTTATTATGTTAGTGATTCTACCTTTTGCAATACCACTTTATATAATCAAAAGAAAAGTATCTATTGAAGAGAAAAAAGATTTCAATGATGCAAACTCAAACTTAGAGTCACAACTAATTGAATATATTCAAGGTCTTCCTGTGTTAAGATCAGTTAACCAAGTAGGTAAAAATGCAAAACAGCTTGATTTAGCAGTTAAAAAAGTAAGAACTATACAAGAAGAAGGAGCAAGTAAAAGTACACTTCCTTTACTAATCATGGGTTCACTTGTTGAAATTGTTTTATTAGTACTTGTATTTTTAGGAGGTATGTGGGTAGAAGAAGGTTCACTGGCACTTATTACTCTTGCTGCTTTACTTGTTGTAGTATCAAGACTAACAGAACCCTTAACACTCTTTTTAGGGGTTATTCCTGTATTTGATACTATGGATAGTGCTTTTAATAGAATAAAAACTGTTTTGGATATAAAGTCATTAAAAACTTTTGAACCTAAACAAAAAGCTAAAAGTTTTGATATTGAGTTTGAAAATGTTTTTTACTCATATGATAAAGATGAAACTTACTCTTTGAAAAATATAAATTTCAAAATAAAACAAAACTCATTAACTGCTATTGTTGGACATTCAGGTTGTGGGAAAACTACAATTACTAAAATGCTTATGAGATATGATGATGTATCAAAAGGAAGTGTAAAAATTGGTGGTGTAAATATTAAAAATATGACTCAAAAAGAGCTTATGAAAGATATTTCTGTAGTATTTCAAGATGTATATTTATTTGATGATACAGTATTAAATAATATAAAAATGGCAAAACCTAAAGCAACAAAAGATGAAATTATCAAAGCTTGCAAACTTGCAAACTGCCATGATTTTATACAAAATCTTCCAAACTCTTATGAAACTAATATTGGAGATTTAGGAGGAAACTTATCAGGAGGAGAGAAACAAAGAATATCAATTGCAAGGGCAATTTTAAAAGATGCTCCAATTGTAATACTTGATGAACCTACCGCTTCACTTGATACAAAAAGTGAGCTTGCTGTTCAAAAAGCTATTGATTCTCTTGTGAAAAATAGAACAGTAATTGTTATTGCACATAGGTTATCTACAATTACTCATGCAGATAATATTTTAGTAATGAATGAAGGAGAGATTATACAGCAAGGTAAGCATGAACAAATAATAGTTTCAAGTGACTTATATAAAAATATGTGGGAAGCGCAAACTAGAACAAAAGTTTGGAATAGTTGATGAAAAGCCTTACAAAAAAGCACTCTTTTTTATTCTTAAGTTTGTATGTTACGCAATTCTTAGGATTAGGCTTCTTTACAGAAGCCTTTATTGCTATTTTAAGGAAAACAGGAATGTCTTTAGAAAATCTTGGCATAGTTTATATGCTAGGATTTTTTTGGGTTTTAAGATTTGTGTGGGCTCCTTTTATTGATAAAGTAAATTTTCAAAGAATTGGTCATTATAGGTTTTGGCTAATACTTTCTCAAATAATAATGGTAAGTTCACTCTTTTTTGCATCTTTTTATGAAGTAACAACTCATATCTCAATAATTCTTTTATGCGCAGTTATTTTTTCTTTTTTCTCTGCTACTCAAGATATTGCCTTAGATGCACTTGTATATAAAACTTTAACAAAAGAGCAAAGACCTTTTGGAAATGCTATTAAAGTATCAGGAGGTCTTTTAGGATCAGTTTTAGGAGGAGGAGTTGCACTAATTATATATTCATATCTTCAATGGCAAACAACAGTTTTAATACTTGCATCTTTTACTTCTATTGCAATAATTCAACTTTTACTATTTAAAGAGCCTGCTTGGGAAAGAAAAGCTAAGCAAAAAAGATTTGTTTTTAAAGAGTTTTATAGTTTTTGGAAAGGTAAAAATAGAAAAATATGGCTTATTTTCATTCTTCTTTTTCCTTGTGCTGTTGCAACTGCCCATGGATTAATATCTCCAATTTTAGTTGATTTAGGATGGGAATTAAAAGATATTGGACTAATTGTACATATTATTGGATATAGCATTGGAATTGTTGCATCTTTTGGTGCTTCATGGCTAATAAATAAATTTGGCAAAAAAAGAGTTTTGATTTTTTGCTCAATAGGTCAAATAATAGGACTCTTTTTCTTGATTTTACTATTACATGGATATTCAAGCACTACTCATGTGATTTTAACAATTGGAACAATATTTATTTTTTATACTCCATCAACAACTGTAATTTCAACTTTGATGATGGATGAAATAGATAGTAATAATCCAGCTTCTCAATATGCAATTCAACATAGTATGTTTATGCTTTCTGGACTGATTTTTGCAAGTATGAGCATCTTTTTTTCTGGAAAATTTGGTTATGAAAATATAGTTTTAGCTATTTGCTTAATAGCTTTTGTTCCTTTGATTTTATCATTTAAAATTGATAGTTTTTTATCAAAAGAAGAAAAAGAAAAAATAGAGACAAACAGTTTAAATACAATAGGATAAAAAATGAAAGAAATAAAGCCTTTAATGGCTATTAATATTTTATGTGTGTCTTCAATGATGGCTTTTTTAGCAGTTGTTGGACCAATTATAAGAGAGTTAAATTTACAAGAATGGCATGCTGGACTTATGGTTGCACTAGCAGGTGTTGCATGGGTTTTGCTTTCAAGGTTTTGGGGTAAAAAAAGTGATTATTATGGAAGAAAAACTATTTTGATTTTTTCAATATTTGGTTTTTTTCTATCTTACTTATTTTTAGCAGGATATATAAACTATGCAATAATAAATCCACCCTCAATTATCATTTCATTGATTGCATTGGTTTTTGCAAGGCTCATGATTGGAGTATTTTATTCTGCAATTCCTCCTGTTTCAAATGCATTAATTGCTGATAAAGTAAGAGCAAATAAAAGAACTTCGTATATGGCAAGTTTAGGAGCAGCAAATGGAGTTGGAATGATTATAGGACCAATCATTGGTGGAGCCTTAGCAGTTTATGGATTAACTACACCTTTATATGTAGCTGCTATTTTACCTTTAATTGCAGTAGTTATTATATATTTTAGTTTAGAACCAAGTAAAAAAAGAGAAAAAACTAAAGAGAAAGCTATACACTTTTTGGATAAAAGATTAAGACTTCCTATGATTGCATCATTTTTTACTATGTACAGTATTGTAACCTCACAAGTTTGTTTAGGTTTTTATATACTTGATAAATTTCATTTAACACAAGTTCAAACTGCAAAAAGTACTGGTTATATTTTAGCAATTATAGGAGTTGTTTTTATTTTAACTCAAATTGTAGTTTCAAAATTAAAAAATATCTCTTCACATACTTGGTTAGTTTTAGGTTCAATACTTTGTGCAGTTGGATACTTCTTAGTTAGTATTATTACAACACAAATTGAGCTAACTATTGCATTTAGTATAGGAACAGTTGGATTAGGTATGTTAATGCCAGCATTTTTAGCAATAACAGCAAATAGTGTACAAGAACATGAACAAGGAGTTGCAGCAGGTACAGTATCAGCAGCACAAGGTTTGGGAATAATAATAGGACCACTATTAAGTACAATGCTTTATCAAATAAAACCAGAGATTCCATTTATTTTTTCAGCGACTACTTTTTTAGTTTTGACTATAATTTCACTTTCATATAAAAAAAAGGAAGCTATTAGATGCTAGAAATAATAATATTAGCAATTGCATTAAGTATGGATGCTTTTGCAGTATCTATTGGATTGGGTATAAAAAGTAATGAGAATTTAAAAACTTTAGCTATTAAAGCTGGTTTATTTTTTGGTTTTTTTCAAGCTTTAATGCCCTTTATTGGATATTTTGGTGGAGTTGGATTAAAAGATATTATTGGTGGTTTTGATTATTGGCTTGCGTTTTTCCTTCTTTTAATTATTGGTGGAAAGATGATATATGAAGCTTTTGGAGAAAATACAGAAGAGGATATAGCAAAGGTTTCAACTAAAGTTTTATTAACTTTAGCGGTTGCAACTAGTATAGATGCAATGGCAGCTGGTTTTACACTTCATTTATTTGATTTAAATGTTTATCTTTCTTTGCTAATTATAGGTATTACAACATTTATTTTTAGTTTTATTGGGGTTATGATTGGCTCAAAAGGAACTGCAAAATATGAAAGTAAAGCGGAGATTCTTGGTGGAATTGTTCTTATAATCATAGGCTTTAAAATACTACTTGAAAATACTATTCTTTAAAACTTAAGAAGATATACTCTTCTTAAGTTTCTACAAATATTTAATAAAATTTATATAAACTTTAAAAGTAAGTAACAATTAACAAAAATAATGTAAAATTTCACAAAAATAATATAAAGGATATTTATGAAAAAAATAACATTAGCTTTTATTACAATATTTGCTTTGCTATTTATTGGATGTAGTGATGACAATTCTTCTAATACATCAAAAGAAAAGGAAGTTATAAAAGTTGGAACTTCAGGTGGATATTTTCCATTTACTTTTTACAAAGATGATAAACTTCAAGGTTTTGAAATAGATGTTTGGAATGCAATTGGAGAGAAACTTGATGCAAAAATTGAGTTTAAAACAGCAAAATTTTCTGGACTTTTTGGAATGCTTGAAACAGGTAAAATTGATACAATTTCAAATCAAATTACAACAACACCAAAAAGATTAGAAAAATATTACTTCCCAACTCCTTATGTTTATGATGGAGCACAAATTATTGTACATAAAGATAATAATGAAATTAAATCATTTGAAGATTTAAAAGGTAAAAAAGTTGGTGTTACATTAGGTACAAACTATGCACAAATTGTAAGAAGTTTAGATACGAACAATGAAGTTGAACTAATCACTTATGAGGGAAATGGTTTTGAACAAGATGTAAAACTTAAAAGAATTGCTGCCTTTGTTCAAGATAGAATCTCAGCAGTAGAACTAATCAAAAAAGCAAACTTACCTTTAAAAATAGTAGGTGAACCACTTGAAGTATTAACAAACTCTTTTCCTTTTGTTAAAAATGAAAAGAATAAAGCTTTAGTTGAAAAAGTAAATAAAGCTATAAAAGAATTAAAACAAGATGGTACATTAAAAAAGATTTCAGTAAAATGGTTTGATTCTAATATTACAGAGAAATAATGAGCACATTTGATATAGATTATACCCTAGGGATTTTCCCAATACTTTTTAAATATATAGATATTACTATCTCTATGGCAGTTATTTCTGCTGCCATAGCTTTAATAATTGCTGTTTTAATTGCTGTTATTACAACATATAAAATAAAAATACTTACACAACTTTGTGATTTATATATCTCTTTTTTTAGAGGAACTCCTTTATTGGTACAACTTTATTTATTATATTTTGGTCTTCCTCAAATTCTTCCTATATTTTCAAACTTAGATGCTTATACAGCTTCTATTGCTGGTTTAGCCCTGCACTTTTCAGCTTATATGGCTGAATCAATTAGAGGAGCTATCTCTTCTATTGATAAAGGACAGTTTGAAGCAGCAAACTCACTTGGAATGACAAGAACACAAACTTTTTCTCATATAGTTTTACCACAAGCTATTAGAGTTGCTATTCCTAGCTTGATGAATAACTTTATTGACATGATTAAAAGTACATCACTTGCTTTTACTTTAGGAGTTCCAGAGATTATGGCAAAGGCACAAATTGAAGCTTCAAGTAGTTATAAATACTTTGAATCATTTTTAGCAGTTGCAATTGTATATTGGGTAATTGTAGTTACATTTACATTCTTTCAAAGAAAAATTGAGGCAAAATTAAATAAAGCTTATTAATAAATAAAGGCAATAATCATGAAAAATAAATTTTTTACAATTTCTATACCAATTTTATTATTGATTATTGCCTCTTTTTATATAACTTCAAAGTTTGTAAAACCAGCTCCAAAAAAAGAGATTACAATAGCAACAGGTTCAAAAAATGGAAGTTATTATGAAACAGCCATGCTTTACAAAAAGCTACTTGAAAAAGAAAAAGTTAAAGTAAATATTTTAACTTCAAAAGGCTCTATTGATAATATAAAGCTTTTAAATGAAAATAAAGCTGATATTGCATTTATTCAAAATGGCACAATTACTACAAAAGATACAGATAGTATAAAATCAATTGCATCAGTTTATTATGAACCTTTATGGGTATTTTATAAAAATGAAGGTTATAAGATTGATTATATTATTCAACTTATTACAAAAAATATAAGTATAGGAGAGATTGGAAGTGGCACTTATGATTTAGCTTCTAAAATATTAAAAGACAATGGTCTATCAAATGAGAATTCAACTATTTCAAACTATTCAAGTTCTAAAGCAAAACAACTTCTTTTAGATGGAAAAATTGATGCAATGTTTGCAGTTACATCACATAATTCACAAGTAGTAAAAAGCTTACTTGCAAATCCTGATATTAATGTTTTAAATTTTAAAAGAGCAAAAGCTTATAGTAGAAAATACTCATATTTAGAATCACTTACTCTTTATGAGGGAACATTAGATTTATATAGAAATTTGCCAGATGAAAATATCAATCTACTTGCAACTACTGCAAACCTTGTTGTTAGAAGTGATTTTTCACAAGAATTAATAAGAATTTTACTAAAAAAAGTAAAAGAAGTACATAAACAAAAAGATTTATTTGCAAAACAAGGTGAGTTTCCAAACTTGAAAAATATGAAATTAGAGCTTCATGAAGAAGCAAAGATATATTTTGAAAATGGAGATACTTGGTTAGAGAAGATTTTTCCATATTGGATAGCTGCAAATATAGATAGATTAAAGATTTTTATTATTCCTTTGCTTACTTTACTTTTCCCTTTATTTAAAGGTGTATTACCACTTTATCAATGGAGCATGCGTTCAAAAATATATAAATGGTATGATGAAGTAAAAAGTGTAGAAATAGAGATTGGATATTTAAATAAAGAGCAACTACAAACACAACTTGAAAAACTTCAAGATTTACAAGATGAGATATCAAAAGAGACTAGGGTTCCTTTATCATTTATGGGTGAGTATTACAATTTAATCATGCATATAAATATGTTAGAGCAAAGAATAAAGACTAGATTAAAGCTTATTTAAATTCTTTGCATTTATTTTTTGTACTAATTCACCTATTACATTTTTATAAAGTTGTGTAAAAACATAAGGGTCTTCTTCATATAATTCAAGTGCAAGTTTAAAACTTATTACCTTTACTTTTGTATTTGCTCTTACTGTTGCACTTCTTTTCTCTTTTGTAATGGGAGCAAACTCTCCAAAAATTTGATTTTGTTTAATTTCACCAACTATATTTGCACCTATAATTGCCCTACAACTTCCCTCTACAATAAAAAATATATCATCGCCCTCATCATACAAGCTTATAATTACTTCATGGGGTTTATATCTAATAAACTTAACATCTTTAACTATATGCTTAATATCTTCATCTCTCATATCTTTAAAAAAGCGTATATTCTTTTTGGAATCTACTAACTTTTGAACAATATCTTCACACTCTATTTCTTCTTTTGGTTCTAAAGATTTTAACTCACCAATTTCATTTTTAGAGTATTCAACTTCTAAAGGTTTGCAAGTTGAATTAATTTTAAATTGACAAATAGAGTTAAAATTTTTATTTGTGTGTCTTAAAAAGTCTCTTGTTCCAAAGACATTTGAAGTTGTAAAGTTTTTAATAAATTTAGTAAGAATTTGTGATCTCATAGCTTCATTCCAAATATATAAATCAAGATAATAAAGCTTAGTATTCATCACTTTTACAGCTCGCAATTTTTCATCTTTTAACACTTTTTTAAACTCTTTTTCAAACTCTTCAAAAGTTATTTCATCTTTATTATCATATTCATCATAGATTTGTTTAGCATTGTATTTCATATCAATATTATAAAAGTGCTCAATCAAACAAACGGTATCATTTAAAAATTTTTTCATCAATTTTGTTTCAAATTGTGGATCCATTACAGAAAATAGATTCAAAATGTTAAAAATCTTATCTTTTATACTTAAATACTCATTATTTCCAAGTGTGTCATTTATTCCTAAAATACCTTGATGATACTCTATGATTTGGTAAAAATTATCTAATTTTGATTTTATATACTCTTGCACTTTCCACTCTTTTCTTTTTGTTTGTTGAAGTTTCTATTTTAGCCTAAATTAGATATAATCTCAAAAAAAATTTGAAGGATTATAATTTTGAGAATATTATCAGGAATTCAACCATCAGGTACAATACATATTGGTAACTATTTTGGTATGATAAAAAAGATGATAGAGTCGCAAAATGATGGTGAACTATTTGCTTTTTTAGCATCATATCATGCTTTAACATCTGTAAAAGACAAAGAAGCTTTAGAAAATAATATATTTGAAGCAACTGTTAACTTTTTAGCTTTAGGAATGAACCCAGAAAAATCTACATTTTGGGTACAACATGATGTAAAAGAAGTACTTGAATTATACTGGATATTATCAAATCACACTTCAATGGGACTTTTAGAAAGAGCACACTCATACAAAGATAAAACTGCGCGTGGAATACAAGCAAATCATGGATTATTTTCATATCCTGTTTTAATGGCTGCTGATATTTTACTTTATGATGTAGATATTGTGCCAGTAGGAAAAGATCAAATTCAGCATGTTGAGATGACAAGAGATATTGCAAACTCTTTTAATCATGCTTATAATACAGAAATCTTTACACTTCCATCTGCAAAAGTAGATGAAATAGTTGCAACAGTTCCAGGAACTGATGGAGCTAAAATGTCTAAATCATATGGAAATACTATTGATATGTTTGGAAGTAAGAAAAAAGTTAAAAAACAAGTAATGGGGATTGTTACAGATTCAAAAGAGCTTGATGAAGCTAAAGAATGGCAAAATTGTAATATTTATAAACTTTGCGAGCTTTTTATGAATGAAGATGAATTAAAAGATTTACAAAAAAGATATGAAACTCCAGGTGAAGGTTATGGGCATTTTAAATTAACACTTTTAGATAAAATAAATGAGCATTTTGAACCTTATTTAGAAAAAAGAGAGTACTACTTAAATAATAAAGATGAAGTAAGAGATATCTTAGCATTTGGAGCAAATAAAGCAAGAAAAATTGCCCAAGCAAAGATGGAACAAGTAAGAGAACTTATAGGACTTAAAATATAAAATAAAAGGCAAATGCCTTTTATTTTAAACTATTCTTATCACTTCTTCTATATTTTTAGAAATTTTTTCAACTCTTTCTTGCCAAAGCTTACTAAAGAGTTTTTTCTCTTCATCACTTGCTTTTTTTTGAACTATTTTTTTCATCAATTCTGACACCATAGGTTCAAAAGTTATACTACTACAATCATAATAAACATCAACACTTTCATTTGTATCTAATCTTGTAAATTTTACACTTGAATTTATATCTTGTTCAAAAAAAAGTAAATTTCTTCTATCAAAGTTTCCTGAAATTCCTTTAAATCCTGTATTTGTTGTAGCTGCTGTTATTGCACTAATTACATTTGCAATAACTCCTGTTGTTCCTTCAGTTGAAGCATTTTTAAACTCTACTTTAATCTCTCCTCTTTTTGGTAAGGTTAATTTATATAGAGTTTTTAAGCCCTCGCTACACATCAAATATGCACCTAAAACAGTAGGACATGAATGACCTGCAATTTTTACTGCATCTAAGTAATTAAATTCAATAATTCCATCTTCAAATGCGCCTAAAAAGTTTGAGAGTTTATCTTCTAAAGTAATTGATTCTATTTCATCAAAAAAGTTTGGGTAGTTCATCATAATGACCTTTAAAAAGTTTATAAAATAGTATATAAACCTTTTAAATTTATCATTGATTTAAAATAAGTATCTATTTTTTACAAATAAAAATATGTTTATCTGCTTCATCAAAACCATGAAGGTTAAAATCACTAATTGATTCTACACTAAAGCCAACTTCTTTTAAAAGTTTTTTTAAACTAGGTATATCATGGTAATATTGAGTTATTAAATCTTCTTGTTTTTCATATAAATTATTCTGTTTTTGTTCAAAAAGAATAATATTTGTATTTAGTTCATCTTCATCAAAAACTGCATCAATTGCTATAAATTTATTCTCTTTATTTATATTCAAACTTCCATCTGCAACATCATTGAATCCAAATAGTGAATTTACATCAAACATATAATATCCACCATCATTTAAAACTTCATATGTATCTTTAAAGAACTGTTTTAAGTGATTGCTAGGAATATAATTAACTACATCAAAAATTGCAGTTGCACAATCAAATTTTTCTTTTATTTTATCAAGTGCTATACACTTAGCATCAACTTCTCTTTGTTTACAAACTTTTATTTGTTCACTACTTAAATCAATACCAAATGCTTTTTTCCCATTGATTTTTAGGTTTTCAAGAAAATATCCTTGTCCACATCCAATATCAATTATATTATCAAGTTCATTCACCATCACAAAAGTCATAAACTCTTTGTGAAGTAAATAAATCTCATCTTCAAAATCTAAATATTGTTCAACTTTTGAGTATAAATCTAATCCCATTATAATACTTTTTCTAATCTTTGTTTTAATTCTAAAATAGCTTGTTTTTTTGCATAAAATGCATTTTTATTTGCAATTAAATGTGCGCTACTTTCCATAATAGTAGGCCCTACTTCTAATCCATTTTGTTTCATTGTAGTTCCTGTTTCTACGATATCAACTATACAATCACTAAGTCCTACAATAGGTGCAAGTTCGATTGAACCATATAGTTTAATAATTTCAACTGCCATTGCTTTTTGTTCAAAATATTTCTTTGCAATTTTTTCATGCTTAGTTGCGACTTTAATTTCACTTTTTGAAAAATCTAACTCTTCACCTTTCCTTAATCCAAAAGCAACCTTGCATTTTCCAAGATTTAAATTTAATAGTTTTATTAAGTCATACTCTTTCTCTTCTAAAACATCAAGCCCTACTACACCTAAATCAGCAGCTCCATGCATAACATAAGTAGGTACATCTTGATTTCTAACATTTAAAAATCTAAAATTACCTTTTTCTAGTATTAACTTTCTATCTTCAAATATAAACTTGTCATCAAAAGCTTTTTCAAACTTTTCTAAAGTTTCTTGTGCAATTCTTCCTTTAGGCAATGCAATTGTTAGCATCAATTATCCTTTTCATATTTTCAAAAATCAAATCTTTTTTATAGATACTATTTTTAAAATATTTACTTAAAAATTCTCCATCTCCACCTGTAAAAATGATTTGTTGTTTGTTTCTAATATTTTTTATTGGTTGTATGATTGATTTTAAGATTGCGTATGATATCGCATCTTGTGTACAAAGTGGGATTTTATCTAAATTTACCTTTGGATTAAAATCAAACTGTAATTTATGAGAAGTATTTGGATACAAATCTTTAATAGCTTTAAATCCAGGAAGAATAAAACCACCTTTATGTTTGCCTTTTTTCATAATATCAACAGTTATTGCACTTCCTGCATCTACTATTATTGATTCTTTATTTGCAATACATGCAATTTTTCTATCAACTCCCATACCTTTATACTTTGTTTTAAACTCTAAATAGTTTTCCAAATCAATAACATCATCATTTGAAGATTTTAAATTTTTTGTACCACTATCATTTACAGATATATAATATACTCTTTGATTAAAACTTGGTAACTTTTCATTTAAAAAATACTTTTTCTCTTTTCCATTTATTAAAAAATGAAAAGTAGTATTTCCTATATCACATAAAATCAACTCTTACTCTCCAACCATTATCTTGTAAATATTTCTTTGCTTTTGAACAAAGTGGTGAACTTATTAATAACTCTTTATGTTTAAAATTATGCTCTTTAAACTCTTTTAATTTCTCAAAAAGCTCTAATAAATCATTTGCATTTTTTCTAATAAATCTACTTTTTGAATCAACTATAAAAATTGCATAATATGCTGATTTTATATCTGTGGCTGTATAAATTTTTATTTTTTTTCTACTAGCTAATTGTTTTGGTATTATTTCATTTATATCTTTAAATAGTATATTTTTATTCGTATAAAATGTTGTTAAATCTTTCAATTTTTTCCTTTATTTAAGTATATATTGTATCTAAAAATTGGTTAATATTTAAAAAGTAGTTAAATTGTAATTTTAAATTACTATATAGTTTAAATAATATATAATCTTATAAGTAATTTACTTATTGGGGATCATAATGAAAAATAATTTAATCACTAACAAAACTCTAATATTTAGAATTTTAATAATAATTTTACTTTTTAGTATTATTTCTTTATTTTTATCTACTATATATATTAAAAGAGCAGCACTTACAACTTTAGCAGAGGATGATGCAAAAAAAACAAGTGAACTTATTTTTGAAACAATGTATGTAAGAATGCAAGAGGGTTGGGCAAAAAAGGATTTAGTAAAAATTCTAAATAGAATGGAGCATATTAGACACAATCTTGAAGTAAACTCATATAGAAGTAAAGATGTAGAAAAGATAATGGGTGTTATAAAAGAAGATAAAAAAAAAGTAAATAGTGATTTACTTATCAAAAAAGCCATGGAAGGAGAAAAACAGTTTGTAGTAGAAGATAATGGAAGTATTAGATATTTATACCCAATAAAAGTATCTAAAGAATGTATAACTTGCCATTATAATTCAAAAGTTGGAGATGTAAATGGAGTATTAGATATAAAATATCCTCCAAATGAGATAAAAATATCTCTTGATATGATGATTTATTATTTTCTAATATTTTTCATATTTTTTATATTCTTGTATTTTTATATCTTTTATAAAATCATTAATAAAAAAATCATTGAACCTGTTGTCAATTTTACAGAAGAGATAAAAAAAGTTTCAAAAGATACAAGCTTTACAAAAAGAGCTCATATAAAAACTAAAACAGCAGAGATATACTCTTTGCAAAATAGATTTAATAAATTACTTGATACTATTACATATTATTACAATCAATTATTAACTAATTTATACACAGATTCACTTACAAAAATACCAAATCTAGCTAAACTTCAAGAAGATATAAAACTTTATAATAATCATAGTTTAATTGTTGTATCACTTGATTCATTTAAAACAATAAATAGTTTTTATGGGGTTAAAGTAGGTGATTTTATTATGAATGAAGTTGCAAGACTACTTGTAAAGAGTTCTAAAAAAACAGGTAGTGTTTATAGGCTTCATAGTGATGAATTTGCAATTTTATCTAATGATTCAGTTAGCATAAATTTTTGTGAAGACCTTATAAAAACTATAAGTAAAAAAGTATTTAAATACAACGATATAGATATAAATATTCAAGCAACAATAGGACTTGCTAAAGATTCAAAATCAAGAAGCTTAGAAAAAGCAATTTTAGCAGTTAGAACTGCTAAAAAAGAGAAAAGAAATATAGAAGTTTTCAATAATGAATTGACTCTAAAAGATGAATATAAAAATCATATTAAATTAACTTCTATTTTAAAAGAAGCATTAGAAAAAGACCAATTAACTCCTTTTTATCAAGCTTTAGAAAATACAAAAACAAAAAAGATTGATAAATATGAAGCTTTAGCTAGGATAATAAAAGATGATGAAATAATAACTCCTGATAAATTTTTAGAGATTTCAAAAAGCAGTAAACAATATCCTAAAATAACAGAAGCTATGATAAAAAAAAGTTTTGAATATTTTAAAGATAAAAAAGACTTAAGTTTTTCTATTAACTTATCAATGGATGATATTAAAAATGAAAAAACAACTTCTTATTTATTTGAAATGATAAAAAAATACAATATCAACGAAAGATTAACTATTGAATTGCTTGAAAGCGAAGAGTTAAATCACTTTGAGATTATAAATGAGTTTATAAAAAAATTAAAAAAATATAATGTTCAAATTGCTATTGATGATTTTGGTTCTGGGTATTCAAATTTTGCGTATATCATAAAATTAGATATTGATTACTTAAAAATTGATAGTTCATTAATTGAAAATATTCATATAGATAAACAAGCTTTAAAAATCGTAAAAAGTATCATAAGCTTCGCAAAAGAGTTAGAAATTAAATTAGTTGCAGAAAAAGTCCATAATAAAGAGATTTATAATATTCTTACAAATTTAAAAGTTGATTATTTGCAAGGATATTATATAGGTAAACCACAAGAGATTATTTAGGTTGAACAAAACTATTATAGAACTGTTTTGCAGTTCTAGGGCTTTTACTTGCCCTACTTTGTGCAAATTGTAATGCTTTTTTATGAAGCTCGTTTATATCACCTTTGTAATCTTTAAAATAGTTATTAATTACTTTTAAGTAATCTTGTTGTGTTCCATTATAAAAACCTATACTAAGTCCAAATCTATCACTTAAAGATATTTTTTCTTCTACACTATCACTATAATGAATCTCTCCATTATTAGATACTTTTGTACCCTCATTATCACCTTGATATTCAGCTACTATATGTCTTCTATTTGATGTGGCATATATCTTTATATTTGAAGCAGGAGCTTCAATAGAACCTTCTAAAATAGGTTTTAAACCTTTATATGCTTTTTCTGTGCCCTCAAAAGATAAATCATCACAAAATATTATAAACTTGTAAGGCTCTTCTCTAATTGCATCGGAAATATATACTAACTCATCCAAATCATCTCTACTAATTTCTATAACTCTTAAATCTTTATTCTTATATTTGTTTAATAAAGCTTTTATAATTGAAGATTTACCAGTTCCTCTAGCACCCCAAAGTAAAACATTATTTGAGGGTAAGCCTTTTAAAAATCTAGTTGTATTTTCAATAATTTGTTGTTTTTGATTCTCTATTCCAACTAAATCATCAAATGTCGTATCATCTAAATATTTTACAGGTTTTAAGCTATCTGTTTTTGCTCTATATATTGCTGCAAAACTTTTTTCCCAATCAATTATCATTTTATGCCTTTTTTATACTAAAAATAGATTTTATAAACCAATATAGAATAATCAAAAAAACAATTGGCAAAAATATAGTTTGAAAAATAAATACAATTATCAAATCAACTATATAATCACTTGATTTATCTGCTGCATTTTTATATTCATCTACTTTTTTTTCATAATAACTTGAATCAAATTTTTCTTTAATTTTATCAAAAAAAGAGTTTTCTTGTTTATGTTTTATAGTATTTTGATTTACTTTACTAACTTCATCTTTAACTTTTATAATATTTTCATTTAGTATTTCAATATTATATTTTGGTTTTACAAAATAGTTATAAGATATATCATTTATATAGCTAATACTAGGAATTGCAAATCTTAAAAACAATAAAACAAAAACTACTTTAAAAAATATATCTCTTAATTTTTCATCTTTATTAAATCTTTTAAATAGCCAAATATTAAATATAAGTATAACAATAAGTAAAGTATAGTTATATACTTCATTTGTTACAAATCCTAAAACTATTTTTTGAATGCCAAGAGAGACTAAACTAGCAAGCATTACAAGAGAGAATTGTTCTACTAAATCATTTATTGGGTCAAGTACTTCTCCAATAGCAACTACGACAAAAGGAAGATTAAGCTCTGTTCCTTGTGCCAATGAAATTACTGCATTTAAGGCTTTAGCACTACCAAATACAATAATTGCTTGCTTAAAAGATTCATCTACTAACTTTTTTGCACTTTCATCAACACTTAAGCTAAGTGCAACTACCAAAGCAATTAGTGTAAATACAACTAATAATATTTTATTCCAATTTCTTAAAAGATAATTCATATTTATTACTTTAATTTTTTCAAATTATATCAAAATTGTATCTAATTTAAACATTTTTATTTCTTTCTTTTTTGTTAAAAATGCTAAAATACAAAAATGAACAATACACATGAATTAACTTATGAATATCAAACAAAAATAACTCAAGCAATAATAAGAGCAGCTGTTTTAATGCTTGAATATGGTGCAGAAAGTAAACTTATAGAACAAACAACAAAAAGAATGGGAAAAGCTTTTGGTGTAAAATCTGTTGAAATATCACTTATTCCTTCTGCTATTGTATTAACTACATTAACAAAAAACAATCAATCAGTAACAACTACAAGACAAGCTCATCATAAACCTATAAATATGTCTATTGTGTATGATGTTCAAAAATTATGTATTGATTTAGAAAAACATAAAACAGATGCCAAAAAGACTATTTTATTATTAAAACAAATACAAGCAAACTACTATAATAGATGGCTTGTAATAGTTATGATTGGACTTTCATGTGCTTCCTTTGCATATTTAAGAGGTGCAGATTTGGGAGCATTTATTATAACTTTTTTTGCTTCAAGTATTGCTATGTTTATAAGACAAGAACTTGCAAAAAGAAAATTTATTTTAATTATTTCTTTTGCAACAACAGCATTTTTTGCAACATTAATTGCTAGTTTATCAAGTTATGTAAGCTCAACTGTAAGTATTGCTCTATCAGCAAGTGTTTTATTATTGGTTCCTGGATTTCCTTTTATTAATTCATTTTTAGATGCTGTAAAAGGATATTTGAGTATGGGTTGGGGACGATGGATGCAAGCAACACTTCTTACACTTGCAACAAGCATGGGAATTATCTTTGCTATGGCTGTTTTAGATATAAAAGGTTGGTAAAATGGAAAATATTATAATAAAATATATTTTAGATGCAATATTTGCAGCAATACCAGCAGTTGGTTTTGCAATGGTTTTTAATGTTCCAAAATTTGCATTGAAATTTTGTGCTTTAGGTGGGGCAATTGTATATACTTTAAGAACTATTTTTTTAGATTTAGGTATATATATAGAAATATCTACATTCCTAGCAACACTTTTATTTGGAACTCTTGCTGTTTATTGGTCAAGAAAATATATAGTTCCAAGACCTATTTATACAGTTGCTGCAATTATTCCATTGATACCTGGAACATACGCTTTTAATACAATTATTACATTAGTTGAGATGAATTCTCATGGGGTGACACCTGAACATATTGCTTTATTTATTGAAGATGGATTAAAAGCTATATCGATTTTAGGAGCTATTAGTTTTGGACTTGCTTTACCATCACTTTATTTTATAAGATATAATAGACCAATTATTTAAATCATCTTTTTGATGATTTTATTTTTTCTTTATTTCAAGTCTTTGAGGTCTAATTGTTAATTCAGAAATAACTCCTGAAAATTGCAATACTTCTAAAACTGCTTTTGCAATATCATTTGGATCAAGATAAGCATTTTTATTATCACTTGGTTCAAAATTAAACTCATCAAAAAAATTTGTTTTTGTTAAATCAGGATTTATATTTGTTACTTTTACATCAGCACGCCTAAGTTCTTCAAAAAGTGCAAGTGAAAAGTTTCTAAGTCCTGCTTTTGTTGCTGTGTATAAAGCTGAAAATTTAGAGTGTCTTAAAGCTTCAATTGAAGAGATATTTATAATATGTCCTTTTGTTTTCTTTAGACTTCTAAGACATAAATTACTAAGTATGATGGGTGCTGTTAAATTTACACCTATTAATTCTTGAATTTTATCAATACTTATCTCTTCATGGGGTTTAAAAATACCAAGTCCTGCACAATTTATAAGTACATTTAAATCATCTTTTTTTAGTACTTGTCTTACTTCTTTTTCCAAAGCTTTTGTATCATCTAATCTACTTTTTAATTTTATGACTTTGTAAGAGTTCTCTTCAAGTATTTCACTTATTGCTTTTCCAATACCTGAGCTATAACCTGTAACTATTGCTTGCATTTTCTTTTCTTTATATAAAAATAGATTAAAATAGCTAATAAAACTAAAATTGATACTATTATATAGTGTAAATACTCTTTAATTAAAGCTTCATTACCACCAATAAAATAGCCTAAATATACAAGTATTATAACCCAAATACCTGCACCTAATGTTGTATAAAAACTAAATGTTAATAGGTTCATTTTTGCTAAACCTGCTGGAAAAGAGATATATTGTCTAATTGCTGGAATTAATCTTCCACTAAAAGTTGATATGTGTCCATGCTCTTTAAAAAAATCTTCGACTTTTTGAATAGTTTGTTCACTTATAAAAAAGTACTTCCCATATCTAATCAAAAATGCTCTTCCATATTTTACTGCTAAAAAGTAGTTAAATAAGGCCCCTGCTAAACTTCCAGCAATTCCTGCAAAAATAGCTACAAAGATATTCATTTCACCTTTATATACTAAATAACCAGCAGGAATCATCACAACTTCACTTGGAAAAGGGAAAAATGAACTTTCTAAAAACATCATTATAAATATACCCAAATATCCCAATGAACCAACAGTTTCAACAACATAATTTACAATAGGTTCTAACAAAACACTCTCTTTTCTTTTAATTTTAAAAGCAAATATTAGCAAAATCTTGGTTAATTATAAGTTTTTATTATTAGCTTAGGGTTAAAAATATCGTTTTTAAAAATTAATAAAAGTCTAAAAACCCAGACTTTTATTATTTAACTTAAATTTATGAGAAGGAGAATTTTGTTTGATTTTATTCATATAACTCATCTTCATAAAATCTTCCATTTGATTATTGCTTGAGTATTCATATCCAAAAACATCTTTCCAAAGAGTCTCATCTTCCATACAAAGATAAAAGTATACATCTTTATGCCATGGCTTAAAGCTATCATATGCATGTTTAAACATCTCTCTTTTCACTTCTAATGGATAAGACTGTTTTCCATTTGCCTCACTCATTGGCATTTGAAGTATTTTTGATTTGAAGTTTCTACTTCTTATTTTATTTATTACTGGTTTTATAAATGTTAGTGTTCCAAAAGATACAAGTGCTACTTTTTTAGAATCAAAAGTTTCAATAAGTGTTTTGTAAACTTCTTCATACTCTTTTAAATAATTATCATAATGAACTATTGGATGAAAGTGAAAACCAACTAATACACCTTTTTGGCTTACTTTTTTTGCTGCATTTATTCTTTTTTCTAAACTTGCTGCTAAATGCTCTTCATTCTCTATTATTGTAGGAGTATTTAAAGACCATGTACAAATTATATTTGCTGGAACATCATTTTCTAAAAAGTATTTTATATTGTTTGATTTAGTTTTAAATTCAAGTATCACATTTGGATTTTTTCTTGCAAAATCAAAAAGTGCATCCAAAATACCCTCTTTATTTCCCCACATAAGTGAATCAGAACTCTGACCAGTTCCAATATGATATGTTTCATTTGGATCAAGTTTTAAGTTTGCTAAATTCTCTTTAAAGTTTTTATCAAAACCTATTTTATCTTGATTATAAAATGATTGAATAGAACAATAAGAACAGTCAAAACCACAAGATTGAACTGCATCTAATGTTAAAAGATTGCAACATCTTGTATTAGCACTTGCAACAGGGCAAGAACCAAGAGCTGCTTTATTACTTTCAAATTTTGTAAAACTAAATTTTCTAATATCGTCTTTATATAAATCTTTTGAAAACTTTTCATATGAGTTTGCTTTTGATCTTAAATCTTCCCATGTTTTTCTTATGTGATTAAAAGCTTGTTTTTTATTTGCATACTCATCTTTAAAGATCTTATAAATTTCAGCTTCGTGCCACATTTTAAAATCAATTGAAAAATCGATTAACTGTTTTAATTCCTGAAAAGAAAATTGATACTTTAAAGCAATATTTTTTATAAACTCTTTTGTTTTATCATCTAGATTTTTATAATTTGTTTTCTCTATATTTGTATTAAATTTTTCAACATAACTCATAATAGACTTTTCCATTGTGTAAAACTTTCTTGTATTATTTTTATAATAAATGATTTTTTAGGGATATTTATATCAAGATAATCTGATACGACTTTTAATATAAGTATATTGTCACAATACTTATTACAAACTTCTTCAAAATAAGATGCTTCCATATCAACTAATGTAGTTTTTAGTTTATTTATATCATTAAGTGGTTTTTCAACTGTAGTTAATGTAGTAGTTGAAATATCTTGAAGTTTTTGATTTGTACAAAATAGTGTTCCAATTTTGATATTCTTATCTTTGCAACCAGCAATTCCTATATTTATAGCTTTACTGATTTCAAATTTCTCAAAAACAAAATTAAGCGCATTTATTGTGTTTTCTTTTCCTATTCCAGATACGATAATGACAATTTGATGGTTATGATAAAGTTTAAATGCACTACAAGATTTATCTTGTTTAAGTTTAAAGTAGTTAATTAAGGTTTGGCACTCACAAAGAAGTGCACTATGAACTAAAGTTTTTTTTCTGTTCATAAAGTAAAACTAAGGACGTGCCTTAGTTAGATTACTTTTTAAGCTCTTTAATTCTTGCAGCTTTACCTTTTAATCCTCTTAAGTAGTGAAGTTTAGCTCTTCTTACTCTACCTCTTCTTGTTACTTCAAAAGTTTTAATTGACTCTGAATATAGTGGGAAAATTCTTTCAACACCAACAGAGTTAGCTCCAATTTTTCTTACTGTAAATGTAGCTGATGGACCTTCACCATGTCTAGCAATTACAACACCTTCGTAAGTTTGAACTCTCTTTTTCTCACCTTCTTTAATTTCAACACCAAGTCTTACATTATCTCCTGCTCTAAATTGAGGAATCTCTTTTGACTCTACTTGAGCTGCTTCAAAGCTAGCAATATATCTATTTTTCATCTCTTTTCCTTATTGGGTCTATAATATTTTGTTTTACAAATTGACATCTGGAATTTTAAGTCGGAAATTTTACTATGATTTCCCTTTAAGAATTCTTTAACAACACTTAAATTTTGGAAAATTTCAGGTTTTGTAAATGAAGGTGCTTCTAAAAGATTGTCTTCATAGCTTTCATAGTCTAAAGATTGGGCATTTCCAAGGACATTATCTAAATTTCTTGAAATTGCATCACTCATGACCAATGATGGTAATTCTCCACCTGTTAATACAAACTCTCCTATAGAAAAAACTTCATTTGCATACTTTTCACAAACTCTTTCATCAATTCCCTCATATCTTCCACTTACAAAAACAATATTTTTTTTCTTTGCTAATCTTTTTGCATCGTTTTGTCTAAAAGGCTTAGCAGCAGCTAAAGGAAAAATAATATATGCGTCTTTATTTTTTCTTTTTATTTCATCAAGACAATCAAAAAGTGGTTGTGGTGTCATAAGCATTCCTGCTCCTCCACCAACCATTTGCTTGTCAACTTTATTATGTTTATTTTTTGTGAAATCACGAGGATTATAAAACTCATAACTTAAAAGTTTTGATTCAACTGCTCTTTTTAAAATAGAGTCATAAAAATATGGTTCAATCAAGTTTGGAAACAGTGTTACATAAGTAAACTTCAATTATAACCTTTAATTTTTTTGTAATGTTACCATAAAACTTATTATAGACAATATAAACAAATTTTTAATTCACATAAAAAGTAAATTTTGATACTATTTGCAAAAATTTCAATTAAAGTAAAAAGAATGATTACAATAGACCATATAAATGAAGCAAAGAAAAATCTAGAAAATGTAGCACAATGCACTCCTTTAACTAAAGCTCCTATTTTAAGTGAAATTTTTAATAGTGAAATTTATTTAAAAAAAGAGAACTTACAATTAACAGGAAGTTTTAAACTAAGAGGAGCATATAATAGAATTGCAAATTTGCCTGAAGAGAAAAGAGCAAAAGGTGTAGTAGCAGCAAGTGCAGGAAATCATGCACAAGGATTAGCATATGCAGCTATGAAGTTTAATTGTGATGCAACAATATTTATGCCAGAAGCAACTCCATTGACAAAAGTAAGTGGTGTTAAATCTTTTGGTGCAAATGTTGTTTTGCATGGAGAAAATTTTGATGAAGCGTATGCTGCTGCCATGGAATTTAAAGAAGAAAAGCAGTGCGAATTTATTCATCCATTTGCAGATGATGATGTAATAGCAGGACAAGGTACAATAGCTTTAGAAATATTACAAAAAGTACCTGATTTAAAACAAATAGTTGTACCAATTGGTGGAGGCGGACTTATTGCAGGTATTGCAATAGCTTCTAAAAGCATCAATCCTGATATAAAAATTATAGGTGTAGTTGCAAGTGGTGCAAGAGGTATGAAAGAGTCATATAAATCACATATGCCAATTGATTCAGCATCTGTTAGAACT
The DNA here is from genome assembly GCF_008000835.1 of Malaciobacter canalis. Taxonomy (GTDB): domain Bacteria; phylum Campylobacterota; class Campylobacteria; order Campylobacterales; family Arcobacteraceae; genus Malaciobacter; species Malaciobacter canalis. The sequence goes on along the minus strand of NZ_CP042812.1, from coordinate 427,768 downwards.
ATTGCTGATGGAATTGCAGTTAAAAATGTAAATCCTAAACTTTTAGATATTATTATTGATTATGTTGATCATATTGTTGAAGTAAGTGATACAGAAATTGCAAATGCAATTTTGTTTTTACTTGAAAAGCATAAACTTGTAGTTGAGGGAGCTGGTGCAGCTGCCACAGCTGCAATTATGCATGATAAAATTGAAATGGATGATTCTAAAGTATGTGCAATTGTAAGTGGTGGAAATATTGATGTTACAATGCTTTCTCAAATTATTGAAAAAGGTTTAGTTAAATCTTATAGAAAATTAAATCTAGTTGTTACTTTAAGGGACAAGCCAGGTGCATTAACACATCTATCACAAATTTTCCAAGATTGCTCTGCTAATATTGTTCAAATAGATTATGATAGAGATTCGATAAAACTAGAGTTTGGAGAAGCATTGGTAACAATTGCTCTTGAAACAAAAGGTGAGGATCACCAAAAAGAAATAAAAGATAAATTAAAGGAAAATGGTTACAGATTTAAACAAATCTAAGATTTGTTCTTTATTATTTATATAGATTTTAGAAAACAAATCATATAATACACGACATATTGTGCAAAACAACAAAAGAAAAATAGAAAAAGGAAGAAAATGGAAGGAAGATTATTTACATTCTTGGGTGCTATTGGTGGGCATGGTCAAGAGTGGATTATTTTATCGCATTTTATTCTAGCAGTAGGAATTATTTTCTTAATTGCTAGAGCAGCAACTAGAAAAATGCAATTAGTTCCAACGGGTTCACAAAATGTTATGGAAGCATACATTGGAGGCATCATTGCAATGGGTGCTGATACAATGGGAGAAAAAAACGCAAGAATCTATATGCCACTTATTGGTTCTTTAGGTTTAGTGATTTTTATAAGTAATATGATGGGTGTTATTCCAGGATTTGAATCACCAACTGCAAATATTAACTTTACACTATCTTTAGCGTTAATTGTTTTTGTTTACTATAACTATTTAGGTATTAAGAAAAATGGTTTTGTTAACTATTTTAAGCATTTTATGGGACCTATGCCTGTATTAGCTCCATTGATGTTCCCTATTGAGATTATCTCACACTTATCAAGAATTGTTTCATTGTCATTCAGACTTTTTGGTTCAATTAGAGGTGATGATATGTTCTTAATGGTATTATTAATGTTAGTACCTTGGATTGTTCCTTTAGCTGGTTTCTTTATGTTAGCTGCTTTTGGTTTCTTACAAGCATTTATTTTCATGATTTTAACTTATGTGTATATCGCAGGTTCAATTATGATGGAAGAAGAAGACCACTAGTCTTTAACTACACAAAAGCTTAAAAAGGGAAGAAAAAGTAAATACTTTTCTCTTCCCTTTTTTTATTATTTATTTTCAATTCTACATTAATTAATTAAGCTATCAATAATTTTAAGGTAAACTTCTCTTTACTTTTTTAGGAGAATATGCCATGTTAAAAAAATTAAATAACCTAAATATTGTTTCAAAAACAACTATACTTTTAGCTCTTGTTTTATCAATATTACTTATAAGTTTAAATGTATTTAGTGCAGCTTACACTAAAAATATCATTTCAGATAAAGTTAATGCTCAACTAAAAGAAAGGCTTCATCAAATAACAGAAACACTACTTGTGTATGATGATTTATTAAAAAATACAGCTGATAGCTTATATTCTGCTTTTGATTCCCAGTTCTCAAATATTCAAATTGATCCATCAAAAACTGTAAAAGTAAATGGAGTAGATACTCCACTTATCACAAACAATGGCATAACATTAAACAATAATTTTGATTATGTTGATTACTATACAAAACTTAAAGGCTCAACAGCAACTGTATTTGCAAAAATGGGTAATGATTTTGTTAGGGTTACAACTTCACTAAAAAGACCTGATGGAAGCAGAACACTTGGTACATTTCTAGGTGAAAAATCACCTGCATATGATATTATTATGAGTGGTAAAAAATATTTTGGTACAGCTCATCTTTTTGGAAATGATTATATGGCTGTGTATAATCCTATTATTAAAAATGGAGAAGTTATTGGTATATTATATGTTGGGTATAACTATACTAAAAGTTTTACTGATTTTAAAAAAAGACTTAAAAAAACAAAGATTGGTGAAAATGGATATCTTTATATTGTAAGTACAAAAAAGAAAACTAAAGGTAAATTTATATTGCATCCTACTAAAGAGGGTAAAAATATTTTAGAAGCTAATAGTGATGAAAATATAAAAAACATGTTTAAGCATAATGAGGGAATGCTTGAATATGATTGGACAAATCCTAAAACAAATGAAATACAAAGAAAAATAACAATTTTTAAAGATTATGAAGATAGAGGCTGGAAAGTAGTAATTGGTACAACAAAAGATGATTTTTTACAAGAGAGTAAAGAGTTTACAATTATTTTAGCTATTTTAAGTATTTTATCTATTATTGTTGTTGCAGGTGTAATTTTATATGTAATAAAAAAATTAGTAGTTACTCCTCTTCATAACTTACAAACAGGATTAATTGACTTTTTTGATTTTTTAAATGGTACAAAAAAAGATACAAAAGAGATTTTGGTTAAATCAAGTGATGAAATAGGTGTGATGTCTAAAGTTATAAATGAAAATGTAGCAAAAATAGAAGAGAATATAAAAGTTGATAATGAACTAATTGAGAATACTGTAGAAGTTACAAACTTCGTAAGCAAAGGGTATTTGGATAAAAAGATAAGTAAATCTTCAAATAATAAAATGCTAAATGAGTTAAAAGATGTTGTAAATAGTATGCTTGATAATATAAATCATCACATATCAAATGTACAAAATTTACTAAATGCTTATACTGATTATGATTATACAAAAAGCTTAGATACTAAAGCTGTGGAAGCTGATATTAAAAAGCTTTATGAAAATAGTAATATATTAGGTCAATCTGCAACAAATATGCTTAAACAAAATCTTAAAAATGGAGAAGATTTACAAAATAGTGCAAAAGAATTAAATGATATTATTTCTAGTTTAAGTAATAGTTCAAATGAACAAGCAGCAAGTCTAGAAGAGACAGCTGCAAGTTTAGAAGAGTTAACATCAACTATGAAAAACTCTCAACAATCAATGCAAAAGATGAAAGCTAATTCACAAACTTTATCAAATGAAGTTGCAACAGGTGAAAAACATGCTTCAAATACTGCTTTATCAATGGATGAAATAAACGAACAAACACAATCAATAGCAGAAGCAATAACAATCATAGATCAAATAGCATTTCAAACAAATATCTTAAGTTTAAATGCAGCAGTAGAGGCTGCAACTGCTGGTGAAGCTGGTAAAGGGTTTGCAGTTGTTGCACAAGAGGTTAGAAACCTTGCAAATAGAAGTGCAGAAGCAGCAAGTCAAATTAAGCATATTGTAGAAAATGCAGCTATTAAAGCAAGTGAGGGTAAAGAGATAACTAAGCAAATGATTAATGGATATGAAAAATTAAGAGAAAATATTCAAGAAACTACACAAATTATCTCTCAAGTAACAAATACTTCAAATGAGCAATTAAATGGTCTTGAACAAATCAATCATGCAGTAAATGACTTAGATAAGATTACACAAACAAATGCAACTGTTGCAAGAAAAGCAACTACAATCTCTGATGATACAAATAAAATCTCACAAATTATTGTTCAAGAAGCTAAAAAAGCAAAATTAAAATAGGCTAAAAAAGAGTAAAGTAGAATCTATTTTACTCTTTACAATACTTAAATACTAAATATAGTAAAATTAAAGAAAACAAGAGAAAAAATTGAAGCACTATTTAATAACTGATCCTAAATATTATTCAAATAATCCAATACTATTTAGAAAAAATCTAACTATATCTTTTAAAAACCATAAAGTTGATATGGCTTGCTTTAGAGACAAAGAGTCTTCAAATATTGAAGAGTTAGCGAAAGTTTTTGTAAAAGTTTGCAAAGAGTTTAATGTAGAGACAATACTTATTAATAAGGATATTGATTTAGCAAAAAAACTTAACGCAACAGGTGTTCATTTAACTTCACAACAGTTTTGTGATATAAAAAAAGCTAAAGATAATGATTTATTTACAATTATTTCATGTCATAGTTACAATGATATTGAAAAAGCCCAAAAACTACATGCTAATTGTGTAACATACTCTCCAATTTTTGAAGTTGAAAATAAGGGAGAAGCAAAAGGTGTTCATAAACTAAAAGAGGCAGTAAAAATATTTGAAGATATTGATATAATTGCATTAGGTGGAATAACTGACAAAAAACATATAGAAAAAATAACAAATGCAAAGCCCTATGCTTTTGCTTCAATTAGATATTTTTTAAATAAATAATCAAAAGGTTACTAAAAGTTTACTTGAAAATGCTATAACTTCATAAAATTATATTTAGAGGATAATTTTATGATTAAAGCCTTAAAGAACTTAAATCTAGGGACAAAAACAACTGTTTTCTTAGCTTCTGCATTATCTATTTTATTAATTGGAATGAACATATTTACTGCTTCATATACTCACGATATTATTACTAATAAAGTAAATAATCAATTAGAACAAAGACTTGATGAAATACATACAACAATTACAATTTATGATGATTTGATTAAAGATACTGCAAGTGATTTGCACAAAGCCTTTAAATCACAATTTAATGATTTTGAAATTGATGAAAATAGACAAATAGATGTAAATAATGTTATTACAAATGCATTAATATCAAATAATATTATATTAAATAATAATAAAGATTTTGTTGATAACTATACAAAACTTCAAGGTTCAATTGGTTCAATATTTATAAAAAAAGGTGATGAATTTATAAGTATTTCCACATCAATGAAAAAGCCTGATGGAACTAGACCACTTGGGTCAACTATAAAAAAAGGTTCTCCTGCATACAACTCATTACTTAAAAAAGAGAACTACTTTGGTGCAGTTCATCTTTTCAATCAAGAGTATATGTCTGTATATAGTCCAATCATTAAAAATAATAAAATTATTGGTGCTTTATATATTGGATATAACTATACTAGAAGTTTTAACACATTAAAAAATAATCTAAAATCTAAAGTTATTGGAAAAACTGGTCATCTTTTTATTATAAGTACAAATAAAAAGACAAAGGGTTCATATATTATTAATAAAAATGATTATGAAAAAAATATATTAAATGACCCTGATGCTAAAAAATATATAGATAAACTATTTTCTTCAAAAAAAGGTAGTTTGACATATACAAGAGTTGATAAAAATAGTGGAGAAAAATATCAAAGAACATTAATATTTAAAGATTATGATAGCAGAGATTGGAAGATAGTATTAAGAGCCACAAAAAGAGAGTTTTTCCAAGAAAGCACAGAGTTTATTACCACTCTTGTTATAATTAGTCTTTTTTCAATAGTTCTAATAACTGCTTTAATTTTATATGTTATAAAAAAACTTATTAAAAATCCAATACATAAATTTCAAACAGGGCTTATCGAGTTTTTTAAATTTTTAAATAATGAAAAAGAGAATACTCATACTATAAATATAGATACAAATGATGAAATAGGATCAATGGCAAAACTTGTAAATGAAAATATTAAACAGATTGAAAAAAATATCAATAAAGATAAAATGCTTATATCAAATACTGTTGAAGTTGCAAGTGAAGTTAATAAAGGTTTCTTAGATAAAAGAATAGATGCTAATTCAAGTAATCCTATGCTAAATGAGTTAAGAGATGTGGTTAATAAAATGCTTGATAGTACAACAAATCATATAAACAGTGTACAAAGACTTTTAAATGCATACAGTAATTATGATTATACTAAGTCATTAAAAATCAACAATGTTCAAGCAGATATAAAAAAACTTTTTGAAAATAGTAACTTTTTAGGAACATCAATAAATGAACTTTTAAAACAAAATTTAAATGATGGATTTACTTTAAAACACTCATCAGAAGAGCTAAAAGAGCTTACTTCAAAATTAAATATTAGTTCAAACGAACAAGCAGCTAGCTTAGAAGAAACAGCTGCTAGTTTAGAAGAACTTACATCAACTATGCAAAGTAGTCAATTAGCTATGAAAACTATGAATGAAACATCAAATAAACTAATTCATCAAGTAGAAATAGGAAAAAAATCTGCAAACAATACAGCTATTTCAATGGATAATATAAATGAACAAACAAACTCAATTGCTCAAGCTATTACAATAATAGATCAAATAGCTTTCCAAACAAATATTTTAAGCTTAAATGCAGCAGTAGAAGCAGCAACAGCAGGAGAAGCTGGAAAAGGTTTTGCAGTAGTAGCACAAGAGGTTAGAAATCTTGCAAATAGAAGTGCTGATGCAGCAAATGAAATAAAACAAATAGTTGAAAGTGCTACAATTAAAGCAAATGAAGGAAAGCAAATTGCAAATGAGATGATTGAGGGATATACACTTTTAGAAGAGAGTATCATAAAATCAAAAGAGTTATTTGAAGAAGTAGCAAATAATTCTAAAGAGCAGTTACATGGTATTGAACAAATAAATGATGCTGTTAATTCACTTGATCAAATAACTCAATCAAATGCACATATTGCAAATAAAGCTGATGACATATCATCAAATACAAATAAAATAGCAAACAAAATTGTAAAAGAAGCCCAAAAAGCAAAAATTAAAGAGTAAGAAAATCTTACTCTTTAATATTTTTTATGACAAACTCATTTGGCTTTAAATACAATAAATAGCCCTCAACCTCATCACTTTTTACAATATCTTTTATAGCTTCAACATATGTATTAACTTGAGTTTTATGCTCCAAAAGCTCTTCTTTTGTAGTTTTATAATCTAAAATATAATATCTATTATCTTTTTGCAAAAGTAAATCTATTATTTTAATCTCACCATTATAAATTATTGATTGCTCACTTGTAAAATTTGCATCTTTTATAAGGTTTTGAAACTTTTCATTTTCAATCATAAGAGAAATTCTATTTTCAATTTTTATAAACTCTTCTTTACTTAAATAGTTTGAGTATTTAAACAGTGCTAATGATATTGCTTTTTTTAAACTCTGTTTTGTAAAATCACCTAACATCTCCAAACAATAATGAGTTGCCAAACCAAAATACCTATTATATAAAGAGTTAGAATAGTCAGCTTCTTCATCCTCTTTTTTTATTATATTATCTTGAGTTCCTAAAACTAATGGAGTATATTCTACTTTTTTGACTTTTTCATAATTTTTTGATTTTTTAGTACTTAAAAAAACATCTCCAATTGTTAAAGGCTTAATACTTAAAATATCAAAAACTGAACTCTTTTGTTTTTTAAATATTATAAGATTTTGTTTTGCTCTTGTTAGTGCAACATATAAAATATTTAATTCATCATCAAAAGATAAAGCTTTCTCTTTTTCTAATGCTTTTTTATAAGAGTTATTATAATACTCTAAATTCTTAATCTTATAATATATATTTTTTAAAAATACATCTTCATACTCAAAAAGAAGAGAACTTCTATCTGCATTTTTTTTCTTAATTCTATCAAGTAAAAATACTGTTTGAAACTCTAAACCTTTTGATTTAAAAATAGTAAGTATTTGAAGCCCTGTTTGTTCGCTATTTAAAATAGAAGCTTCTAACTTGTCAATTTCATATACAAAATCAACTACTGTTTCATAAGCTGCTACTTCTTCTAATAGTTTAATAACATTGTCATCCATTATTTTTAAAGTTGTTGCTATGGTTTTAATAACTTCTTGTAAGTTGTTTTTATATAAATCAACTTTTATATTCAAATCATTAAGTGGGGCTTTTCCAATTAGTGCATTTACATTCTCTTTATAAATATCTTCTTTAAAATAGAAATATTTAATCATATTAATAACAGCTTTTACATTCTCTTGATTTATCAATTTTGAAGTCATTTCTGTTGATATTTTTAAACTTGGGAATTTTTCACTTAAATATGAATACAATGCTAATACATCAGAGTTTGTATAAGTTAAAATTGCTATATCATTACTATTTACACCTTTTTGCATTAAAGAAGCAATTTTAGAAGCGATATTTTTAAATTTCTCTTCATCTTCATCTAAAGCTTCATCTTCAAAAACTTCTACATATCCATCTTTATTTATTGATAATTGATCATAATATTCATAGTTTGATAAAGGTTTAAAAAGTGAATTTACATAATTTACAATATTTTCACATGATCTAAAGTTTGTATTTAAAACTTCTACTTCAATTAAAGGATTTGTTTTTGCAACATAATCAAATAACTCTCTTTTTCCACCTCTGAATCTATAGATTGATTGTTTTGTATCTCCCACATAAAAAAAAGATTTAAGCTTTTCATTGCTACCTGATAATATCTCATCGATTAATGGTTTTAAAATCTTATACTGCAACAAAGAAGTATCTTGAAACTCATCAATTAAAATATGTGAAAACTTTGAGTCTAATCTAAAATATAAAAACTCTTTATCTATTTTTGTTGATAAAAGTTCATAAACTATATTTGAAATATCATTAAACTCTAAATAGTTTTTTGCTTTATTAAATGAAAACTTAAACTCTTTAAACTCATGGAAAAGTTCAAAAAGTTTACTAAGTGAATATGCAGAACGAAGCTTGTAATAGTTTATTAACTCTTGTTTTAATGCACTAAAATGTGCTTCTAAAACATCTGTAGTAAACTTTTTAAAGTAGTTATAATCCTTTGCACTCTCTTTTAAAAACCAATTCTTTGTAAGAAGTTCATCAAAAGTTTCATAATCTACTGCTTTTTTAGCAGCATTTGAGGCTATATCACAATTTAGTACAAACTCTTTTATTTTCATAGCATGAACCATGGCTTGTTTTTTTTGTAAAGGAATCAACTTTGCATCAATAGAAACCACCTCAATATCTTCATTTTTTTCTAAAAGAAGCTTAAAAAGATCAAATAAAGAGTTAAATTTTTTATTCTCATACCAAGAAAACTCTATTAATTTATCAAAACTATTAAGCTCTAAAGATTGTAAAAATTTATAACTTAATGTTTCTATATCATCTTGTTTTATATCAAAATCATCACTAATTCCTATATATCCACAAAACTCTCTTAATATTTTATTTACAAATTTATCAATTGTAAAAATAGATAAAGTTGCATTTACAAACTTCTTAACTAAAAGATGTTTCTTACCTAAGATTTCTTCTTTTGAAAGATTTGATTGAACTGCAATAGCATTTAAATAAGCTTCATCATCACCTAATGTTTGCAAGGTTTTATAGATTCTTTCGCTCATCTCATTTGCAGCTTTATTTGTAAATGTTAAAGTTAAAATTTCACTTGGATTTGCACCATTTAATAAAAGTGTTATATATCTTACTGTTAATGCAAAAGTTTTTCCACTTCCTGCACTTGCTTTTAATGCTAAATATTGTTTCATAAATTTATAGTACAAAAGAATTCTTAAATTTTCCCCTATATTAATATTAATATTTACTTATTTTATTGTTTTAATGTTATTATTAAGGTTATTATTTTTTTGGGAGTGAATATGCAGACAAAAAATAAGATTATCTTCCTTGTAATTTTTATAACATTCTCTATGTTTGTTTTATTAATTGCAAACTTAATCTACAACTTTAGAGATTATGGAGTAAAAAATATTGATGCAAAAGCCCAAGCTTTAGCAAAAACAATAGAACACTCCTTAACTTCACAAATGGTAACGGGTGTAATTGAAAATAGAGAACTATTTTTAAGCCAATTGGAAGATTTACCAAATATTGATAAAATTTGGTTAAGTAGAGGAAAAGATGTTGTTGATATGTTTGGTATTGGCTTTAACAATGAAATAGCAAGAGATGCAGTAGATAATGAAGTATTGCAAACAGGTCAAACAAAAAGAGTTATTACAGAAAATATCTTTTCAAAAAGTCATTATAGAATTACTATTCCTTATATTGCTACAAGTCAAGGTAAAATTGACTGTATGAAGTGTCATACAAATGCAAAAGAAGGTGATACCTTAGGTGCTATTACTATTACTATGTCTATTGATGACTCAAAAGAAGTAGGTATTACCACAGTTACTCATACAGCAGTAATTGCATTGATTTTAATGCTAATCATTGTCTTTTTAATTAATTTCTTAATCTCACCATTTTTAAGTCTATTTGATGAGATAAAAAAAGTTATGAATAAAGCTCAAAGTGGTGATTATTCATATAGAGTTGAAAATGCACAAGGTAAAGAGGCAAAAGATGTTGCTTCTTGGATTAATGGCTTATTAGAAAAATTAGAAATCACTCTTGATGCAATAGATTCTAAAATATCTATTTTCTTATCTGATAATTTAAGTGAAGAAAAAGATCATTTAATCAATGTAAAAAACACTGTTGATAGATTATCTGATGTTTATAGATTTAGAAAAACAATCGAATATGATGAATCACTTGAAGAGATCTATTTAAGATTAGCTCATGTATTAAAAGATAAATTAAATATCAAAAATTTTAATTTCTTTGAATCTGATACAGTAAATAATAAAATTGAAGTAGTTTATACACAAAAACAGATGTATTGTAATATTGTTGAAACTGGTTGTAGAGCAGATAGAACAAATACTATTATAGACTCTACACAATTTAAAAATGTTTGTTCATCTTGTGATAAATGTGATGATGTAAACTATTTTTGTATTCCATATTCAATCTCAAATGAGCTTGATTTAATTGTTTCAATCTATACAGACTCTGTAAAAGAGACACAAAGAATAAGAGAAATAATACCATATATCCAAGATTATATTGATTCTGCTAAAACTGTAATTGTAAGTAAAAAACTTATGAATATCCTTGAATTAAATGCAAGAACAGATCCATTAACAGGATTATTTAATAGAAAATATCTAGAAGATTCTATTAGTAAAATTACTGCACAAGCAACAAGAGCTGATATTAAATTTGGTGTTTTAATGGTAGATATTGATCACTTTAAATTAGTAAATGATACATATGGACATGATATAGGTGATAATGCAATTAAAATTGTTGCTGAAACACTTGAAGAAAATACAAGAGAGTCTGATATTGTAATAAGATTTGGAGGGGAAGAGTTTATAGTATTATTATACAATTGTGATGAAAAATCAGTAGAATCACTAGCTTTAAAAATCAAAGAAGCATTTGCCCTTAAAAAAATTCCAGCTGGTACTACTACAATTTCTAAAACTATGAGTGTTGGAACATCACTATATCCAAAAGATAGCTCTAATATAAGAGATTGTATTAAGTATGCAGATTTAGCTTTATATGAGGCAAAAGAGACAGGAAGAAACAAAGTCGTTGCCTTTAAACCTGAATTATTAAAGCAGTAGAAAAAACAGATCTACTGCTTCTTTTTTCGTTAAGTATATTTTAGTTATAATATTTTTTTTCAAATCATCTTAGGAAATATTATGCAAAAAAAACATCAAAAAGTTCAAGTCTTACTAGATGCAATTCCTCATATAAAAAAGTTTTATGGAAAAACAATTGTAATTAAATATGGAGGTTCAGCTCAAACTTCACCTGATTTACAAGAAAAATTTGCAGAAGATATCGTATTATTAAAATTAGTTGGTATGAATCCTGTAATAGTACATGGTGGTGGGGCAAGAATTTCAGAACTTCTTGAGAAATTAAATATAAAATCTGAATTTATTGATGGACATAGAGTTACTAGTGAAGAAACAATGAGAGTTGTAGAGATGGTATTAAGTGGAGATATAAATAAAAATATCACTTCACTTTTAAATTATCATGGTGCAAAAGCTATTGGTATTTCAGGTAAAGACTCTTCAATAATAAAAGCAAAACCAAAAGATAATGGCAAATTTGGTTATACAGGTGTTGTAACAGAAGTTAATGGACAACTTATAAATAATCTTGTAAAAGAGGGATTTATTCCTGTAATTGCCCCAATAGCTGATAGTGCAACTCCTAGTCATCCTGGCTTTAATATCAATGCAGATGTTGCAGCAAGCAAAGTTGCAAGTGCAATTAATGCTCAAAAAGTACTATTTTTAACAGATATCAAAGGTGTATTGGATAAAGAGGGAAATCTTTTAAATTCACTTGATAAAAATGATGTTGAAAAATATAAAAAAGATGGCACAATTGCAGGTGGAATGATTCCAAAAGTTGACTCTTGCATAGATGCTATTTACAATGGTGTTAACAAAGCACATATTATTGATGGAAGAGTTGAACACTCAATTTTATTAGAACTATTTACAAGTGATGGAATTGGTACACAATTTCTTAGAAAAAATGGAACTAATAATGGAATTGACATAGAAAAATTATTAAATGAAATTTAGAGGGAAAAAATGAACTTTATTGAAACAAGAGGAAATGATAAAATAAAACCATGTGAGGTTTCTTTTAGCGAAGCTATATTAAGCCCAAGTGCATCTTTTGGTGGATTATATGTACCAAAAGAGCTTCCAAAACTTGAAGATGATTTTTTACAAAAGCACTTAGATTGTGATTATAAAAAATTAGCATTTGATATTTTAAAAGCATTTGAAATAGATATTACAGATGAAGATATAAATGAAGCATTGGCTTTATATGATAATTTTGATGATAGCTTAAATCCTTGTCCTGTAGTAAAAGTAAAAGATGATTTATTTGTTCATGAACAATACCATGGACCAACAAGAGCATTTAAAGATATGGCTTTACAACCTTTTGGTTCTATTTTATCTTCAATTGCAAAGCAAAAAAATGAAAAATATCTTATTTTAGCAGCAACAAGTGGAGATACAGGTCCAGCTGCACTTAATACATTTAAAAATAAAGAAAATATAAAAATAGCTTGTTTATACCCAAATGGTGGAACTTCTGATGTACAAAAACTTCAAATGGTTTGCGAAGATGGAGATAATCAAAAAGTAATTGGAATAGAAGGTAACTTTGATGATGCACAAACTGCACTAAAAAATCTTTTATCTTCTGAATCTTTTAAAAAAGAGTTAGAAAATGATGGAATAAAACTAAGTGCAGCAAACTCTGTAAACTTTGGAAGAATTATATTTCAAATTATTTATCATTTTCATTCATATTTAGAGCTATTAAGACAAGAAGAGATAACTTATGGTGAAAAAATCTATTTAGTAGTACCAAGTGGAAACTTTGGTAATGTACTAGGTGGTTTTTATGCTAAAAAGATGGGTGTTCCTATTGAAAAACTTCTAGTTGCATCAAATGAAAATAACATATTAACAGAGTGGATTAACACAGGAGTTTATGATATTTCAAATAAAAAATTAATTCTTACAAAATCTCCTGCTATGGATATACTTAAATCTTCAAATATTGAAAGAGTAATATATCACTTATTTGAAGCAAAAAGAACAAAAGAACTATTTGATAGTCTAAATGAAAATAAGAAGTTTGAATTAACAAAAGAAGAACTTGATTTACTTCAAAATGAGTTTTCTGCAATAAATTCAGATGATAATTATGGAAAAGAAATAATAAAAAAATTCATTGATAAAAATTATCTTATGGATCCACATACAGCAACTTGTTTAAAAGCATATGAAAACCTAAGAGAGAAAAATCTTAAAACTGTTATTTATTCAACAGCTGAATGGACAAAATTTTCACCAACAGTTTTAAATGCTTTAAAAGAAGATAATAAAACTTATGCTGATAAAGATGCTTTAGAGGAAATATCTTCTAAATATAATGCAAACTTACCACAAAGCATTAAAAAATTATTTTCTTCAAAAATTATTCATGACTCAATTATAGATAAAGAAGATATCGAAAAAGAAATAGTAAAGTTTATTAGAGAAGCATAAGCTCTCTAATAACTAAATCTTATAATTTTTGTGTGTAATTTTCTCACAATACCTACATAAATAGTTTCAATTTGACTTGCGTCATTACACTTTAAGAAAATTAACAATATAATAAACAAATTTTATTTTAAAATAAGGAAGATAAATGTCTAACGAAACAAATAGACGGGATTTTCTTGGATACACTTTTGCTGCAGTTGCTGCAGTTGGAGGTGCCGCTTCTTTAGTTGGTATGAAGAAAGCATGGGACCCACTTCCAAGTGTATTAGCTAGCGGATTTACTGAGTTTGATCTTAGTAAAAGTAAAGCTGGTGAACCAAGTACAATCATGTGGAGAGGTAAGCCGATTTTTATTCTTAAAAAGACTGCTGAAATGGAAGATTCTAAAAGAGACTTAGTAGTTAATGGTGATAGATTTACTATTGCTATTGGATTATGTACTCACCTTGGATGTATTCCAGCATGGAAAAAAGATATGTGGAAATGCGCATGTCATGGTGGGGAGTTTAATGCTAGTGGGAAGCAAACATTTGGACCTCCTCCAAGACCTCTTGATCTGCCTCCGTTTAGTGTTTCTGGAAATACACTTACTTTAGGTGAAGAAGGACCAGAATACAAAGAAATCGCAGCTGCGATGATGGCGTAAGGAGTTAAATAATGGCAAAATTTACAAAAGCAAACTCTGTTGGTGAGTGGTTAGATCAAAGATTAAACACTACTACACTAAACAAAGTTTTAATGACTGAGTATTGGATTCCAAAAGATATTAACTTCTTATGGGCAATGGGTGTATTACTAGCTACTACATTTGGTATTCTTGTAATTTCAGGAATTTTTTTAATGATGTACTACAAACCAGATGTTAATTTAGCATTTGATTCTGTAAACTACACAATTATGCAAGAAGTTGCATATGGTTGGTTATTTAGACACATGCACGGTGTTGCAGCTTCTGTTGTATTTTTAATCATCTATATTCACATGTTAACAGGTATCTACTATGGTTCTTACAAGCAAGGTAGAGAGATGATTTGGATTTCAGGTATGTTATTATTTGTAACATTTTCTGCTGCTGGATTCTCTGGATATATGTTACCATGGGGACAAATGTCTTACTGGGCTGCAATGGTTATTACTAACCTTTTTGGTGGTGTTCCATTTATTGGTGATGCATTAGTTGTATGGATTAGAGGTGACTTTAATGTTGCTGATGCTACATTAACAAGATTTTTTATGTTACATGTATTCTTATTACCTATTGTAATTATGGCTATTATTGTTGTTCACTTTTACACATTAAGAATTCCTCATGTTAACAATCAAGAATCAGAAGATATTGATTTTGATGCTGAAGCTGAAAAATATTTAAGTGGAAACAAAAAAGAGTCTAAAGTTATTCCATTCTGGCCTATCTTTATTTCAAAAGATTTAGCTGTATTGGGAATCTTTTTAATCTTCTATTTTTATTTAGTATTCTTCCACTATAGTTTTGCAATGGATCCAGTTAACTTTGATCCTGCTGATAATATGGTAACTCCTGCACATATTTATCCTGAGTGGTATTTCTTGTGGTCATATGAAGTGTTAAGAGGATTCTTCTTTGATATTGGACCTATTAAAGCATTTGATATTGGACTTATCGCATTTGGTTTTGCAAATGTTATTTTCTTTGTTTTCCCATTCTTAGACAGAGATCCAGCTGTATTACCAGCGCATAAAAGACCTGGATTTAATATTTGGTTCTGGATTTTAATGGTAGATTTAATTGTATTAACTGTATATGGTAAATTACCTCCAACAGGTATAAATGCATGGGTAGGATTTGTATCGGCTACGATATTTATTATTCTATTTTTATTGTTGCCAATTATTACAAAAGCTGATGCTAAAAAGAGAGGTGCATAATGAGAGAGTTAAAAGTATTAATAGTTGTAGTAGTATTTACTCTTATTACTTATTGGGGAGTTGAGCCATTTGCTCATTCGCAAATGCACCCACATGTTGAGCCAGCTGATTATGAGTATAAAGATGTAGATGGTTTAAATGGACTAACAGGAAATGCAACAAATGGTGCTTCTTTAGTTCAAACTAACTGTACAGCTTGTCACTCTATTGAAAAAGAAGGTTTTCCTCCTGTAATGGATGATGCAACTTCTGCTGCTAGCTATGGTGTTGTACCACCTGATTTAAGTACTGCTGGAAATCTTTATAATGCTGATTACTTAGCTGCATTTATAAAAAATCCTGCAAAAGCTTCAAAAGTTGAGCACAAATTTAAAGATGGAAGAATTCATCCAATGCCAGGTTATGAGTGGATGCAACCACAAGAAATAGCTGACATGGTTGCTTACTTACAATCAATTGCACCTGAAAAAATAACAAATAAAGAAGCATTTACAGATGCTTGTCAAAGATGTCATGGTATCAAATATGGGGATATGAAAGGTGGAACAATGGCTGCTCATACTCCAAATGAAAATATCAAAGCATATATGGGGAAAACTCCTCCTGATTTATCTCAATATATTAGAAGTAGAGGTGAATCATACTTACATACATTTATCAATAACCCTCAAAAACACTTAGAGGGAACTGCGATGCCAAGAGTTGGTTTAACTCAAAAAGCTGAGCAACAAGTTATTGAGTATATGGAGCAAGTTGGAGATTCTAAAAAAGCTGAAAGAGAAGCACTAGGACCAAAATTTTTAATTTACTTAGTGATTTTCGCAATTTTTGCTTGGTTGTGGAAAGCAAAACTTTGGAGAAATCTTCACTAGAAGATTTACTTTTTAAACTAAAAGGCCTAGATTTTTATAATCTAGGCCTTTTTTATTACACTGCTACAATTTTACAAAATCTTATTTCAATTTTTTAATTATTAGCTTTTTTTATAAAACTTAAGTACTGTTTAACAGATTAAATAGTAACATAATTGTAACAAAAATTAAAGGGACGAATATGAAGTTAGGAAAAATCGTTTTAGCATGTACATTAGCTTTTGGGATTGCTAGTGCTCAAGATGTTATGCAAAAATCTATGTCTATCATGGAACAAGGGATTACTCAAATTCAACAAGGTTTTTTAAATAACAATATTGAATTAATAAGAAGTGGTTCAAAACTTGTTCAAGATGGAAATAAATTATTTTCTGATAAAAAAGTAATTGCACAATATTTACCAAAAGATAAAAAACACATGGTAAATGTTGCATCTAATGCTTCTAAAAGAATTAGTTTAGATATAAATATTTTAGAGCTAAACTTAGAAGATAAAGCATATTTAAATGCAGCTAATGCATACTCTGATATCTTAAATGCATGTTCAAGATGTCATTCAATAGTTAGAAGTTGGTAATAAAAAAGATAAACTTAAAAGTTTATCTTTTTTAAATAAGTATTTTTGCAGCAACTGCTGTAATTGCAGTTTGAGACTTCAATATTAATTTTGTATTAAAGCCAACAATTTTTTCTTTATCAAACTTATCTATTTCACTACTAGAAAAACCACCCTCACAACCAATTATTATTGTTTTTATATCATCTTTTTTAGAATCTACACTATTTTTTGAAAAATTCAACATATAAGTATTTGGGTTTTCTTTAATAAAATCATCTAAACATTTTGCTAGTTCAAGCTTTATAATATCACTTCTTCCACACTGTTGCGAAGAATTAATAAGAATCTTTTCCATCTTCTCAAAATTTAGTTTAAAATTATTTTGAGAATAATCACAAGGAATAAAAGTAATTTTATTTACTCCAAGTTCATTTAAATAAGGAAGCTCTTTTTCTATAGTTTTAGGATCAACTATACACCAAGCAATATGTAAGTGTTTATCAAGTTTTACAATATACTCTTTTTTTGACTCTAATCTTAAAGTAGCACTTCTTCTATCTATTGAAACTATCTTGTAAAAATAAAGATTATTATCTTTTAAATTTCTAAATGCAATCTCATCGGATACTTTATGTCTTCTTGCTTTTATTAAATGTTTGAAGTTATCATTTTCAATAGTCAAAATATTTTCATTTGCACTTTCATGATAAGTAAACTGCATGCTTAAAATACCTTTGAAATAATATAAACACTAACTAAAACAAGTAGTTCAATAGTATATATTTTTTTTGCATAAGGTATAAACTCTTCTTGAGCTTTTATATCAGTTGATTTAATAACTCTCATTTTTTTGTATCTTTTTATTTCAATTACAAGTAAAAAAATTGAAGCTGCTATCATTATAATAATAGTAAAACTAAAACTTCGTGCATATGCAGAAACAATTGCTCCTGTGTACATAATTACCGCATTACTTAAGTGATACACAGGCGTTGTAAGTTTTAATCTTTTTGCTAATTTTATAAAATCTTTAACAAAAATCAAACTGTAAAAGTTAAAAAGTATAATAGCTAAGAAAAAAAAGATTGCATACACATGTGTAGTTACTGCTTCTTGCATAATTTCCATTGTTTATCTCACTTTTAAAAAATTTTGGTATTATAACAAACTTGTCATAAGGTATTAGTAAAGGAAAAAAATGGCTTTAAACGTTAAAGAAGCACTAAGTATTATAGAAAATTTACAAATAAATTTAAATTATGAAATTATACCCATAGAAAAAAGTATCAATAGAGTTTGTACAGATGATATCTTTGCACAATATGCTCTTCCAAAATTTGATAATTCTGCTATGGATGGCTATGCTATTAGATATGAAGATAGAAATAATGAACTTGAAATAATTGATACTATTTTTGCAGGTGACAATAAACATACAGAACTTAAACCTAATACTTGTGTGAAAATAATGACAGGAGCTAGAGTTCCTAAAAATACAAATGCAATAATACCAAAAGAAGAGACAAAAGAAAAAAATAACAAAATAAAAATAACAAAAAACGTAAAAGAGTTTCAACACATAAGATATATTGGTGAAGATATTAGCTTAAATGAACATCTAATAAAAAAAGGTTCTAGGTTAAATTTTGCAAAAATCACCCTACTTTCTTCGCAAGGTATATCACATATAAAAGTATATAAAAAACCTAAAATTGCTGTTTTTGCTTCAGGAGAAGAGTTAAAACTTCATTATGAAAAAATTGAAGATTATCAAATTTATAACTCAAATACTCCAACATTTCTAGCAAGAGCAATTGAACTTGGTTGTGAAGTTACTTTTATGGGACAAGCAAAAGATAGTGTTGAATCAATAAAAGAACTTATTGAAAACTCTCTAGAAGCTGATTTGATTATAACATCTGGTGGAGTAAGTGTTGGAGATGCTGATTTTACAAAAGAAGCTTTTAACACACTTGATTTTAAAACTATAATTGATGGTATTTATATAAAACCTGGAAAACCAACTATATTTGGGAAAATAAAAGATACATATATTTTAAATCTTCCAGGAAACCCTTTGGCTTCTGCACTTATTTTTGAAGTTTTTGGGAGAATGATTGTACAAAAATTAAGAGGTTCTAGAAATATTTTTCACAATTATATAATTGGCAAAATGTCAGAACCACTTAAAAATAAAAAAAGAACTACTGTAATTCCTGGTGATTTTGATGGAGAGTATTTTACACCTTCAAAAAAGAGAGCTCCTGGAATGGTAAATGTACTTTCAAATGCTAATAGCATGATAGTAGTAGATGAAAACAATGATGAACTTTTAGAAAATGATGAAGTTAAAATCTTACCAATTAATTGGAAATTCTTTACGGATATAAAAAAGGATTTTATTACAAAATGAAAAAAAGAGCAGTTTGTATATTAAGTGGAGGAATGGACTCTACATTAGCATCTTATATTGCAAAAAATGAAGGCTATGAAATTATTGCCGTTCATTTTAATTATGGGCAAAGAACACAAGATAGAGAACTAAAAGCGTTTAGAGATATTTGTAATGACTTAAAAATTGAAGAAAAATATGAAATTGATATTCCATTTTTTACTCAAATTGGAGCTAGTGCATTAACTGATAAAAATATTGATGTTCCAATTGGTGGTGTTGAAGCTGGTGTTCCTATTACATATGTTCCATTTAGAAATGGTATTTTTCTATCAATTGCAACAGCAATTGCAGAAAAAGAGAATGCAAGTGCATTGTATATAGGAGTTGTAGAAGAGGACAGTTCTGGATATCCAGATTGTACAGATGATTTTATTAAATCAATCACTAATACAATTAATACAGGTACAAAAGAAGATACAAAACTTGAAATAAAAACACCACTTGTTCATCTAATGAAAAATGAAATCGTATTAAAAGCACTTGAGTTAAATGTTCCTTTAAATCTTACTTGGTCTTGTTATAAAGAAGAAGAAGAGGCTTGTGGAGTTTGTGATAGTTGTAGATTAAGATTAAACGGATTTGAAAAAGCAAATAGTGAAGATAAAATTCCTTATAAGGTAAAATAATGCATTGGAAAATATCAAAAGAGTTTGATTTTTGTTATGGACACAGAGTTTGGTCACAAACTTTAAATACTGATTTTTCTTTAGATGGATGCTTAAAATGTAGACATCTACATGGTCATCAAGGAAAAATATTAGTATATCTAGAAGCTAAAGAACTCAAAGATGGTATGGTAACTGATTTTAAACACTTAAATTGGTTTAAGTCTTTTATTGATGATGTTTTAGACCATAAATTTATTTTAGATATAAATGATCCATTATTTGAAACTTTGCTTCCAAAAGTAAATAAAGAAAACTTAGTAAAGTTTACTGAGGGATATTATTTAGTAGATTTAACAAAACTTCAAGATGAAGAAAATTATATAATTGAACTTTATGAGGGCTATGTTTTAGTTGACTTTGTACCAACAAGTGAAAACTTATCAGCATGGTTTTTAAAAATTGTTCAAGAAAAAATGAATGATTTAGGTATAAAAGTATCACATGTTGAATTTTTGGAAACTCCAAAAAGTAAGAGTACCTTTTATGCTTGAAGTAAATGAAATATTTGGTCCAACAATACAAGGTGAGGGAAAAAGAGTAGGAACAGCCTCTGTTTTCATACGTTTTGGTAAATGCAACTTTAAATGTGAGGGTTTTGCTGTTGAGTATGAAACACCAAGTGGTATAAAAAAATGCGCATGTGATTCTTATTATGCAGTTGATCCAGCTTTTAAAGACCAATGGCATACATTCTCAAATGCAAATGATTTAATTGAAGAGGTAAACAAAATTCTTCCCTCATATAAATGTGATATAGTAATAACAGGTGGAGAGCCCCTACTTTACTGGAAAAACAAAGAGTTTCAAAAGCTTTTAAAATATTATGTAACAAATGATTATAAAGTAACTATTGAAACAAATGCATCTTTAAATATATATATTACAGAAAAATATCAAGAAGATATACTTTTTTCTATGAGTGTAAAATTAAGTAATTCCTTAGAACCTTTGAAAAAAAGAGTTAATATAAAAACACTTACATCTATTATTAATAAGTGCAAAGACAAATATTTGAAGTTTGTAGTAAATAAAGATTTTTTAACTCAAGCAAATAACGAAATTCAAGATATTTTAAAACAACTACCATATGTTGAAACTTATCTTATGCCCATGGGTGATAATACACAAGAGATGAACAAAAATAGTGAAGCAGTTATTAATCTAGCTTTAGAAAATGGTTTTAAATATTGTGATAGATTACATATAAGAGTTTGGGATAATAAACGTGGGGTTTAATTTAATAAATAATTTAATAAAAAGAAAGGATATAAATGAAATTTAGTGGAAAAAATGTACTAGTTACAGGTGCTAGTAGGGGTATAGGTGCGCAAATTGCTAAAACTTTAGCAACACATGGACTTAAAGTGTGGATTAACTATAGAAGTGGTGCTAGTGCTGCTGAAAAAATAAAAGAAGAGATTGAAGCAAATGGTGGATGTGCTGCTATTATTAAAGCTGATGTAACAATTGAAGAAGAGTTTAATGCAGCTATTAAAACAATTATAGATGCTGATTCAGAATTGTCATATTTAGTAAATAATGCGGGTATTACAAAAGATAAACTTGCTTTAAGAATGTCTGTTGATGATTTTACTGATGTAATAAATGCAAATTTAACTTCTGCTTTTATTGGTTGTAAAGGTGCTTTAAAAGTTATGGGTAAAAAAAGATTTGGTTCTATTGTAAATATTTCTTCAATTGTTGGAGAGATGGGAAATCCTGGACAAACAAATTATTCAGCTTCAAAAGGTGGCTTAAATGCAATGACAAAATCTTTTGCAAAAGAGGCAGCAGCAAGAGGTATTAGATATAATGCTGTAACTCCTGGATTTATTCAAACAGATATGACTGATGAATTAAAAGATGAAGTAAAAGAGCAATATGAAAAAAATATTCCTTTAAATAGATTTGGTCAAGCAAGTGAGATAGCTGATGCAGTAGCGTTTCTACTAAGTGATCACTCAAGTTATATCACTGGAGAAATACTAAAAGTTAACGGCGGTTTATACGTTTAAATTCCACTAAAAAAATGTTTAAAAGATTTTTTAAAATCTTTTTGGCTATAATACGATGATAATTTTATAAAAGGAAAAAATATGGCATTATTAGATGATGTAAAAGAAGTGGTAGTAGAGCAACTAGATTGTGATATTGCAGAGATCAAAGAAGATTCTAAATTTATTGAGGATTTAGGAGCGGACTCTTTAGACGTAGTTGAATTAGTTATGGCTTTAGAAGAGAAGTTTGATATCGAAATCCCTGATGAAGATGCAGAAGGTATCCAAACTGTTGCTGATGCTATTAAATACATCGAAGAGCACGCGTAATTTTAAACTTTTGAATAAAAAGCTAGACTTCTAGCTTTTTATTTTGTCTTTTTTATTTAAAATCTTGAGTTTTTATTGAAAATTGAATATTTTAAATAAAATATAAATACACGAAACGGAGCATAATTAATGAAAAGAGTTGTTGTAACTGGTTTAGGTACTATTAATTCTGTAGGAAATAACGTTGATGAATCTTTCAAAGCTGTAGTTGAAGGTCAATGTGGTATTGAAAAAATAACACTATTTGATGCTTCACAGTACCCTGTACAAATTGCAGCAGAAGTTAAAAACTTTGATCCAACAGAAGTAATGGATAAAAAAGAAGTAAAAAAAGCTGATAGATTTATTCAATTAGGTATAAAAGCTGCAAAAGAAGCAATGAAAGATGCAAATTTCATTACAGATGAAAATAAAAAAGTTGATGATTCAATTTCTGAAAGATTTGGTATTATTTCAGCATCTGGAATTGGTGGATTAGGAACAATTGAAAAAAACTCTGTTGTGTGTCAATCAAGAGGTCCAAGAAGAATTTCTCCATTTTTTATTCCATCATCACTTGTTAATATGCTTGGTGGTTTTATCTCAATTGAGCATGGTTTAAAAGGTCCAAGTTTATCTCATGTTACAGCTTGTGCAGCTTCAACTCATGCACTTGCAGATGCAGTTAAAACAATTGCAACAAATGGAGCTGATAAAATATTAGTTGTTGGTGCAGAAAGTGCTATTTGTGGTGCTGGTGTTGGTGGATTTGCTTCAATGAAAGCTTTAAGTGCTAGAAATGATGACCCTCAAAAAGCTTCAAGACCATTTGATAAAGATAGAGATGGTTTTGTAATGGGTGAAGGTGCTGGTGCTTTAGTTATTGAGTCATTAGATTCTGCTAAAGCAAGAGGTGCTAAAATCTATGCTGAAATTATAGGATTTGGAGAAAGTGCAGATGCAAATCATATCACTGCTCCTGTTATTGATGGTCCATTAAGAGCTATGAAAGCAGCACTTGCTATGGCAAAAGAGACTATTGGTGAAGATATTAAGATTGATTATGTAAATGCTCATGGTACATCAACTCCTGTGGGAGATGGAAATGAATCAAAAGCTATTTTAGATCTATTTGGTGATATATCAAATTGTCCTCCTGTTACATCAACAAAAGGTCAAATTGGACATTGTTTAGGTGCTGCTGGTGCTATTGAAGCAATATTTGCCATTAAAGCATTAGAAGAGGGAATTATTCCTCCAACAATAAACTTTGAAAACCAAGATGAAGAATGTAAACTTGATTTTGTTCCTAATAAATCAAGAAAAACTCAATTAACTACTGTAATGAGTAACAACTTTGGTTTTGGTGGAACAAATGGTTCTATCATCTTCAAAAAATTTATAGACTAACAAACACTCTTATAGAGGGATCTTCCCTCTAGAAAAAAGGAATATATTTGGCAACTTATCTAAATTTTGAAAATAAAATACAACAAATTGAAGAAGACATTTTAGTTGCAAAAAGTCGTGCAGATGAACATGCTGTTGAGATTTTAGATAAAAAACTTCAAAAAGAAGTTGAAAAAACTTTCAAAAACTTAAATGATTATCAAAAACTGCAACTAGCAAGACATCCAGACAGGCCATATGCTCTTGATTATATAAGAGGTTTATTAACTGATGCTTATGAATTACATGGTGATAGACATTATAATGATGATAATGCAATAATTTGTTACTTAGGATATATAGGTTCGCAAAAAGTAATGGTTATTGGTGAGCAAAAAGGTCGAGGAACAAAAAATAAACTAAAAAGAAATTTTGGAATGCCAAGTCCTGAAGGTTATAGAAAAGCTTTAAGATGTGCAAAAATGGCTGAAAAATTCAGTATTCCAATTCTTATGCTAGTTGACACTCCAGGTGCATACCCAGGAATTGGAGCAGAAGAGAGAAATCAAAGTGAAGCAATTGCTAAAAACTTATATGAATTTTCTAATTTAAAAACTCCAACTATTTCAGTTGTAATTGGTGAGGGTGGTTCAGGTGGAGCACTTGCAATTTCAGTTGCAGACAAACTTGCAATGATGAGATACTCTGTTTATGCAGTTATATCTCCTGAGGGCTGTGCTGCTATTTTATGGAATGATCCAGCACAAGCAGAAACAGCAGCAAACTCACTTAAAATAACAGCAGAATCACTAAAAGAATTAGAATTAATTGATGATGTTATAAATGAACCACTAATTGGGGCTCATAGACAAAAAGAAGAAGCTATTCAGGCACTTGGAGATTATTTTTTAAATACTTTAGAAGAGTTAAAATCTCAAACTACTGCTCAAAGACTTGAAAAAAGATATGAAAAACTTATGAATCTTGGTAAGTTTGAAGACAGCAAAAAGTAGTAAAACTACTTTTTAGCTCCCACTAATCTACCAACATACTCCCCTGCTAATAAATGCATATGTAAGTGATTTACTTCTTGTCCACCATGCTCTTTTATATTTGTTATAATTCTATATCCATTTTCTCTTACACCTAATTTATCAGCAACTTCATGAATAAATTTTGTCATATTTGCCATAAGTTCTGGCTTGATTACATCAAAAGAGTCATAATGTTTCTTAGGAATAATAAGAACATGAATTTTAGCCGCAGGATTTATATCATGAAAACATAAAAATTCTTCATTTTCATGAACTGTTTTATTTGGTATCTCACCATCTATTATTTTACAAAATAAACACATATTTCTTCCTTTTATTTTTATGAATTTATTATAACCAAACTCTAATAAATTATTAAGTATAATCCCTAACTTTAGAAAGAACTATTGAACAGGAGAAAGTTAAGTGAAAGTATGGATTGAAAAAATAAATAATGCCAATTCACTTGAAGAGTTAGAATCTTTAAGGGTTGAAACGCTTGGAAAAAAAGGTGTTTTAACAAAAGAGTTTGCAAAACTTAAAACTATACCAAATGAAGAAAAAAAAGCTTTTGCTCAAAATTTAAATGAGCAAAAAATTGCAATAAATGAAGCAATAGAAACAAAAAAAGAAGTACTTGAAAAAGAGGCTTTAAATAAAAAATTAGAAAATGAAAAAATTGATGTTACTAGATTTAATAATGAGTTATCATGTGCTTCAATACATCCAGTAATTGATACAATGGATAGAATAATAACATATTTCCAGAATCTAAACTTTGCAGTAGAAGAAGGACCTTTAGTTGAAGATGATTTTCACAACTTTGAAGCATTGAACCTTCCAAAATATCACCCTGCAAGAGATATGCAAGATACTTTTTACAATAAAGACTTTACAGTATTAAGAACACACACTTCTCCTGTGCAAATAAGAACGATGTTATCGCAAAAACCACCAATTAGAATGATAGCTCCAGGTACTGTTTTTAGAAGAGATTTTGATTTAACACATACTCCAATGTTTCACCAAGTAGAAGGACTTGTAGTTGACAGTGCAGATAAAGTATCGTTTGCAAACTTAAAACATGTTCTTGTTGAATTTTTACAACATATGTTTGGTGATGTTGAAGTTAGATTTAGACCATCTTTCTTCCCTTTTACAGAACCAAGTGCTGAAGTTGATATTTCATGTGTATTTTGTAAAGGTGATGGATGTAGAGTATGTTCACATACAGGATGGCTTGAAGTTTTAGGTTGTGGAGTTGTTGACCCTAATGTATTTAAAGCTGTGGGATATGAAAATGTTTCAGGATATGCTTTTGGTTTAGGCGTTGAAAGATTTGCGATGCTTATACACAATATTGGAGATTTAAGATCTCTATTTGAAAGTGATTTAAAATTATTAGGACAGTTTAGATGATAGTTACAAGAAAATGGTTAGAAGAGTTTATTGATATATCAAAAATTTCTACTGATGATATTTGCAAAACACTAAACTCAATTGGACTTGAAGTTGATAGTGTAAAAGAAGTAAGAATTGCTTCTAATGTTGTAGTAGGAAAAGTTTTAGAAAAGCAAAAACATCCAGATGCAGATAAATTAAATATTTGCCAAGTTGATGTTGGAGATGAAACTGTACAAATTGTTTGTGGAGCAAAAAATGTTGATGCAGGACAATATGTACCTGTTGCTAAAGTTGGTTGTAAATTAAATGATAATTTTAAAATAAAAAAAGCAAAACTAAGAGGTGTTGAATCAAATGGTATGATTTGTTCTTCAACTGAATTAGGATTAGCAAAATTAAATGATGGTATTTTAGAACTTGATAACTCAATTGGAAAATTAAAAATTGGGAAAGAGTTAAAAGAGTACCCTTTAGTAAATGATGATATTATTGAGATTGAACTAACTGCAAATAGAGGTGACTGCCTAAGTATAAATGGTATTGCAAGAGAATTAAGTGCTTTTTATAATATACCAATTATTGAAAAAGAGAAAAATCTTGATAATAATGAGCTTGGAATTGGTCAATTTTTAGAAGTTGAGTGTGAAAGTAGTATTGAAAGTTCACTACTATTTAAAGCAATAGATTTTACTGATTTTAAACTTCCTGTTTTATATAAATTAAGAGTTGGAGAAATTGATAAATTTGAAGAAAATGATATAAGTGATGCAATATCTTACTCAATTCACTCACATGGTGTAATTTTAAACTCATATGCAAATGAAGATGCTGATACAGATGATGATTTATCAGTATTACATGTTAAAAAAGATAAAGATGGTTTTGATAATGTATATGGAAAAGAGCATTTAAGTACTATTTGTATTGAACATAAAAAGACAAAAGTACAAGATAATATATTTATTGTTGAAGCTTCATATATTAATCCAGAAAAATTATCTAAAAGAGTTTTTGAAACAAAGAAAAAAACTGGAGATATTTATTATAGAACTTCAAGAGGAAGTGAACCAGATATCAAACAAGGAATTGATTGTTTTACAACTTTTATATCAAAATATGGTGCAAAAATCTATAATGGAGCAGAAGCTTTTGTAGAAGATATTGAAAAAAAATATTTAGATATTAATATAGATAAAATAAATTCAATAATAGGTCAAGATATACCAAAAGCACAAATTGAAAATATTTTAAATGCACTTGGATTTGAAGTAAAAGAAGGTTTGAACAATGTATTTTCTATTCAAATTCCTTTACACAGACATGATATTAAAAATATGGCTGATGTTACAGAAGAGATTGTAAGAATTGTAGGAATTGACAATATTAAAGCAAAACCTTTAGCAATTGATGAAGTAAATAGATTTAATAAAACATCAGCAAATTTAATCAAAAAAAATAAAATAAGAAGAAAAGCAATTGAAAATGGTTTTTATGAAACTTTAACTTATGTTTTTTCAAATAAAGAAAACTTACAAAAGTATGGTTTTGATGTTGTAAAAGAAGAACTAGATATATTAAATCCTATTGTAAATGAGTTAAATACTTTAAGAACAACGATTCTTTTAAATTTAGTAGAAGCTTGTTCTAATAACTTCAAACAAGGTATTAAAAGTGCTGCATTTTTTGAAATTGGTAAAGTAATAAATACAAATAGAGAAGAGAGTTTTAAAATCTCTTTTATTCACAGTGGATCAAAAGAAGAAGAAAGCTTCACAAATGCAGGGAAACCCGCAAATATTGATTTTTTTGAATTTTCAAAAAGAGTATTAAATTCAATTGGAAAATTTGAATTAGAACCTATGGATAATATTAAAAATAGTTTTATTCATCCTTATCAAAATGCAAATGTAATAATTGATGGTAAAGTAGTTGGATTTATTTGTAAACTTCATCCAAGTATTGCAACTGAATTTGACTTGCCAGATACATTTATTGCAGAAATTGATTTTGATGCAATTAAAGATGACTTGGTAAAAGTGCATAAAACATCAAAATTTCAAGCTTCAAGAAAAGATTTAAGTATTATTGCACCTAAAAATATGCCTTATGCAAAAATAAAAAAAGTAATAAACTCAATTGAAGATACTAATATAAAACAGTTTAATTTAATTGATATTTATAGTGATGAAAAACTTAAAGAGAGTGAAAGTTTAACTATTAGATTTATTTTACAAAATGATGAAAAAACTTTGGAAGAAGAAGATATAACTTCAACAATGAATAAAATTTTAGAAAAACTTGATACAGAACTAGGCATTGGATTAAGAGAATAAAGAGGTAAAAAGTGGAAACATTAAACATAAAAAAAATTGGAAAATCATTTGATATTACAATTGATACAATAAGTAGTGATAAATCAATCTCTCATAGATGTGCAATGTTTTCACTATTTTCAAATAAAACTTCATATATAAAAAACTATCTTACAGCTGAGGATACTTTAAATACATTAAGTATCGTAGAACAACTTGGTGCAAAAATCAAAAGAGATGGCTCATATATAGAAATTACTCCACCAATTAAATTAACAGAACCAGAAGATGTTTTAGACTGTGGTAATTCAGGAACTGCAATAAGACTTTTTTGTGGTTTATTTGCAAGTGTTGATGGGGCTTTTACTCTAACAGGTGATAAATACTTAAGAGCAAGGCCTATGAAAAGAGTTGCAAATCCATTAAGAAGTATTGGTGCTAAAATTGATGGAAGAGATGATGGAAATAAAGCTCCTTTATTTATTAGAGGAAATAAACTTAAAGCATTTAAGTACCAATCACCCGTAAACTCTGCACAAGTAAAATCTGCTATGATTTTAGCTGCTTTAAAAGCAGAAGATACATGTAAATACAAAGAAGAAGAGTTAACAAGAGATCACACAGAACGAATGCTAAATGGTATGGGTGCAAATATAAAACTAGATGAAGAGGGTTTTATAAATATTAAGCCTTTAAATGATTATTTAAAACCACTAGATATAACAGTTCCAACTGATCCCTCTTCAGCTTTTTTCTTTGCAGTTGCAGCAGCAATAAACCTAAACTCAAAAGTTACGATAAAAAATGTAACTTTAAATCCCACAAGAATAGAAGCTTATAAAATTCTTGAAAAAATGGGAGCTAAAGTTGAGTATATTGAAAAAGAGAATATTTATGAACCAATTGGTGATATCATTGTAGAACATAATGAACTAAAAGGCGTAGATGTAAATGAAAATATCTCTTGGCTAATTGATGAACTGCCAGCTTTATCAATTGCAATGAGCTTAGCAAAAGGCAATTCTAAAGTAAGTAATGCAAAAGAATTAAGAGTTAAAGAAAGCGATAGAATATCTTCTGTAATAGAAAATTTAAAACTTTGTGGTGTTGAATATACAGAGTTTGAAGATGGTTATGAAATTGTTGGTGGTTCAATAAATAAAGCTACAATTAACTCATATGGAGATCACAGAATCGCTATGAGCTTTGCAATTGCTGGAACCATATGCGATATGGATATTGAAGATACACAATGTATTCAAACATCATTTCCTAACTTCAAAGAGATACTTGACACCCTATATTAAGGAAAATTATGCAAGTTAAATTAGCTTCAAGTTATGGTTTTTGTTTTGGAGTAAAAAGAGCTATAAAAATAGCAGAATCGTATGAAAATTCTGCTACTATGGGACCACTAATTCACAATCAAAATGAGATTGATAGATTAAAAAATAATTTTAATGTAGGTTTATATACCTCACTTTCAGAAGTGAAAAAAGATGATACTGTTATTATTAGAACTCACGGTATTCCAAAAGATGAGCTAAGAGATTTAAAGAAAAATAAAGATGCAAAAGTTATAAATGCAACCTGCCCTTTTGTTACAACTCCTCAACAAATTGTTAAGAAAATGTCAAAAGAAAACTACTCAATACTAATTTTTGGTGATAGTACACATCCAGAAGTAAAAGGTGTAAAATCTTATGGAGAAGATCAAGATGATGTTCATGTTGTAATGAGTGTCCAAGACTTAGATAAAATAAATTTTAAATATGACAAGATTGCAACTGTTGCTCAAACCACAAAGAAAAAAGAAGTATATCTTGAAATTGTAAATGCACTTATATTAAAAAATAAAGAAGTTAGGGTATTTAATACAATTTGTGATGCAACTTTTGAAAATCAAGATGCAGCAAGAGATTTATCAAAAGAGGTTGATATAATGATTGTAATTGGAGGAAAAAACTCTTCAAATACAAAACAATTACATGCAATTTGTTTAGAAAATTGTGCAGATTCTTACTTAATTGAAAACTCAAAAGAGCTTGAAAAACAGTGGTTTGAGGGCAAAAAAGTCTGTGGTATAACAGCTGGTGCATCAACACCTGATTGGATCATTCAAGAAGTAGTAAATAAAGTAGAAAAATATAACGAAATTTTTTAGTTTAAGCCAGTTTTGGATATAATCATCCCATTTAATAAATAACGGTTAATACGAAGGAATAATATGGGTATCGAAGATATTGAAATTGGTGAAGACTTTGACTTTGAGCAAATGCTTAATGAGTCTTTTGAGAATGCTGAAAATAACTCTGTAGTAAATGGTGTAATTGTAGAAATTACTGAAGAAAACGCGCTTGTTGACGTTGGTCAAAAGATTGAAGGTAGATTAAACATCTCTGAAATCACGGTAAATGGTGAAGTAAAATATAAAGAGGGTGATACTATCCCTGTTATGTTAATGGGAAATAGAGGAGAAAGACCTTCAATCTCACATAGAAAAGTTTTACAAAAAGAGAAATTTGACGCATTTGTAGAGAAACATAAAGAAGACCTTGAAGATGTAGTAATTGAAGGTAAAGTTGTTTCTGTTAAAAATAAAGGTGGTTTCATAATTGAAGATGAGGATGGATGTGAATATTTCATGCCAATGGCTCAATCTTACTTAAAAGTTTATGGTGCAATCGGTAAAAAAGTTAAAGCTAAAGTTTTAAAAGTAAACGAAAGCCAAAACTCAATTATTGTTTCTAGAAAGAAACTAATTGAAGAAGCAAAAGCACAAAAAGATACTAAAATTGCTGAAATTTTAGAATCAGGTGAACCAGTAAATGGAACAATTAAAAAAATCACTTCTTATGGAATGTTTGTAGATTTAGGTGGAATTGATGGTTTAGTAAACTACAATGAAATCTCTTACAAAGGTCCTGTTAATCCAGCTAACTATTATGAAGAAGGTGATGAAGTTACAGTTTCTATTCTTTCTTATGATAAAGCAAAACAACACTTATCATTATCAATCAAAGCTGCATTACCAAATCCATGGGAAGAGATTAAAGATCAATTAGAAGTTGGTGATACAATCACTGTTACTGTTTCTAACTTTGAATCTTATGGTGCATTTGTTGATTTAGGAAATGATATTGAGGGATTATTACATATTTCTGAAATTACATGGAATAAAAATATCAAAAATCCAAAAGAGATTTTAACTTTAGGTGAAGAAGTTAATGTTGAAGTAATTGAGCTTGATATTGATAAGAAAAGATTAAGAGTTTCATTAAAGAACTTACAAGAAAAACCTTTTGCAAAATTCTTAAAAGAGAACAATGTAGGTGATGTTATTAAAGGTAAAGTTGCTACTTTAACTGACTTTGGTGCATTTGTTACTATTGGTGAGATTGATGGATTATTACATAATGAAGAAGCTTCTTGGGAAACTAATGCAAAATGTAAATCTATGTTTAAAAAAGGTGATGAAGTTGAAGTTAAAATCATCAAAATTGATAAAGACAAAGAAAATATTTCTTTAAGTATCAAAGAAATTTCAGATTCTCCTGCTAAAAAATTCCAAGATGCACATAGAATTGGTGATATTGTAAAAGGACCAATCAAAGATGTTAAAGATTTTGGTCTATTTATTAAACTAGATGATAATTTAGATGGTTTAGTAAGAACAGAAGATTTTGGTCCATTAAAAGCCGATGAAGTTAAAATTGGTGAAGAGATTGAAGCTGTTGTTGTAAATATTGATACAAAAAGAAATAGAGTTAGATTATCTATTAAAAGATTAGAATTACAACAAGAAAGAGAAGTTCTTAAAGCTGTAAATGATGATTCAAATATGACTTTAGGCGATTTATTAAAAGATCAAATTAAATAATTTTTAAATAAGAGGGATTTTAAAAATGAGTAAACATACTATCGTAGTTTGTGACCACATTCATGAGGATGGACTAGACATCCTTAAGAACACAGAGGACATAAACTACGTTTATGCCGCAAATATAGATAAAACTGCACTATTAGATGTAATTAAAGATGCTGATATTGCAATTACAAGAAGTTCTACAGATGTAGATGAAAAGTTTTTAAACGCAGCTGTTAATTTAAAAGCAATAATAAGAGCTGGTGTTGGATATGATAATGTTGATATGGAAGGTTGTAGCAAAAGAGGAATAATTGCTATGAATGTTCCAACAGCTAACACTATTGCAGCAGTTGAACTTACTATGGCTCATATGTTATCTTGTATGAGAAAATTCCCTTATGCGCACAATCAATTAAAACAAGACAGAATCTGGAAAAGAGAAGATTGGTATGGAAATGAGTTATTTGGTAAAAAACTAGGTGTTATTGGTTTTGGTAATATTGGACACAGAGTTGCACTAAGAGCAAAATCTTTTGAAATGGATGTTGTAACTTATGACCCATATATACCATCAACAAAAGCAACTGATTTAGGCATTGAATATACTACAAATTTCGATGATATTTTATCTTGTGATATTATTACAATACACACACCAAAAAATAAAGAAACACTTGATATTATTGGTGAAAAAGAGATTGCAAAAATGAAAGATGGTGTTATTTTAATAAACTGCGCAAGAGGTGGTTTATATAATGAAGAAGCACTAGTAAACAACTTAAAATCTGGAAAAATTGCAATGGCTGGTATTGATGTATTTAAAAAAGAGCCTGCAATAAATCACCCTCTTTTAGACTTAGATAATGTAACTGTAACTGCACACTTAGGTGCAAATACAAAAGAGTCTCAAAAGAAAATAGCTGTTCAAGCTGCACAAAATGCAATTGAATCAGCGCGTGGAATTGCATATCCAAATGCTCTTAACTTACCAATTGATGAAAGTAAAATCCCTTCTTTTGTAAAACCATATATCGAATTAACTCAAAAAATGGCATTTTTAAGTGCACAAAGTGATAAAAGTGCTATTAGATCAATTAGCGTACAAGCAGAGGGTAAAATTGCAGAATATTTAGACTCTTTGACTACATTTGCAGCAGTTGGTTCACTATCTGTATCAGGTGGAGAAGATGTAAACTATGTAAATGCAAAATTTTGGGCAGAAGAGAAAGGTATCACTTTTGATACTGCAGAAATTTCTCATAACAGTGGATATAACAATAAAGTTACTGTTAAAATTACTACAGAAAAAGGTGTAAATACTATATCTGGAACTGTATTTAATGATAATATGCAAAGAATTGTTGATATTAATCATTTCGCTTTAGATATTGAACCAAAAGGTAATATGATATTCCTTAGAAACTCTGATGTACCTGGAGTAATCGGAGAAGTTGGTAAAGTGTTAGGAAATGAAGGTATTAATATTGCAGACTTTAGGCTATCAAGAGGTAAAAATGGTGCACTTGCAGTTATTTTAGTTGATAGTACAATAAATAGTGATATTTTAAGTAAATTAGCAAACCTAGAAGCAGCAATATCTGTTTCTTATGCAGAAATTTAAGGATAAAAAATGGCAATTTCAATGAGCGAATTAAAAAAGGGATTAAAGATACAATTAGATGGTATCCCTTATAAAATTACAGAGTATCAACATGTAAAACCTGGTAAAGGAGCTGCTTTTGTTAGATGTAAAATAAAATCTTTTCTAAATGGAAAAGTTATCGAAAAAACTTTCCATGCTGGTGATAAATGTGAAACTCCAAATTTAGAACAAAAAAATATGCAATACCTATATGATGATGGTGAAATGCTACAATTCATGGATACACAAAACTATGAACAAATAGGTTTAACACATGACCAAGTAGGTGATGCACAAAACTGGATTATTGATGGGATGAGTGTTGATATGATGTTTTTCAATGAAAAACCAATCACAGTTGAACCACCAATGACAGTTGAACTAAAAATCATTGATACTCCACCAAATTTTAAAGGTGACTCACAAGGTGGTAAAAAACCTGCAACTTTAGAATCAGGTGCCGTAGTTCAAATTCCATTTCACCTAGTTGAAGGTGATGTTATTAAATGTGATACAAGAACTGGGGAATACCTAGAAAAAGTTAAATAAAATAAAAAAAGAGAATAACTCTCTTTTTTTATTTATACTATAATTATAACTTTTAAATAAATACTATTTAAAAGTGTAAACTAATAAGAAACTGCCCAACATTACCACCACTAGAAGTAGTCAAAGAAAACCAAAGACTTAAAAATAAAGATAGTATTGTGATGATTTTCCATTTAGTCCTCCACCAACCTTTTCTTTTATTGAACTCTTTTATATATTTTTCACCTTTATCGCCTTTTTGACATAATATTACGTCTGTTGTAAATGCTAAAATAAATGTAACTGTTAGTACGTAACCAAAGCTATCCTCAAAAGTAGGGAAAAAAGAGTATTTAAATATATGATAAATTCCAATATAAAATAACACAAAAGTAAATTGGGCTAATCCTGCACCTATTATTGTTCCACGACTTAATATTGGACTTTCTGTAGTCTTCTTTCTTCTTTCTTCTATTGTTTTTCTGGGATTTATAATGCCTCTTTTAGTATATTGTTTACGTATAACTGGAATGTCAATAATTAGAAATATTAACTTTCTATATGGATATAAAATAAAGTCTAACCCATAAGATATTTTAATTGCACCTCTGTAAAAAAAATAATATATTATATTGTAAAAATATTCTATTTGTTTCATTTATATATCCTTTTATTTCTAGTGTAATGAATAATCATTTATTATAGTACTTCCTTTGCTATCTTGAATAAGCTTAATTCCTTCTTCTCCCACTTTTGAAAATATCCAACCTACAGCTCCTCCAATTAGAATAGAGGCTCCAAAAATAGCTAAAATAGGTACTTCAGCTGGAAGTGCTAATATCCCTAAATATATTAACCCAGATGTTAAACTTCCCCCAGTAAATCCTGTAAGAGTACTTCCTATTTGTTGTTCTGTATGTTGTCCAAATCCATCTATATAACTTGATGTTTTTATTCCTCTTTTTTTTAATTCTATAACATCTTTCTCTTGTGCAGAATTTATTTGATAAGCACCTATTACTAAACTTATACCAAAAGTACCTTTACTAAGTCCATTAGCCCATTTAGACATACTATAAGTTTTTACATATGGATTTCCACTCCATCCACTTTCATAATGCTTTATATGTATGCCTTTTGAATTTGTTAATGCAAAGCTTCCTTTTTTATGCTCCATACCTTCTGCTAATCCACTTAAACCATTATTTATATTACCAAATGCACTTGCTATTTTATCTTGTGGAGTACTTGCTACATTTTGTCCTTCTATATCTTGAAAGATTATATCATTACCTTGCTTTTTTGCTGTAAGTTTTGCTTCTATTTTACCTGTTGAGGCATTTGTAATATATGCACTTTTTATATATGTTTGATAATGAGCTAATCCAATTGTATTCATATCATCAACTTCTAGTGAAGATTGATAATTACCTTTTTTTATTTCACCTTTTAAAATAAGTTTCTCTTCTTTTATATCTTGACCTAATTTTGGCATAAATTTATTTATAAGACTTTTATAATTATCTATATTTTTAGGACGTAAAGTTATTGGAGTTATTGATTGACCATTTTCATCAAATGTTACATCAAATTCATTTATCTCTTGTTCTTCTTTTAAAAAGTTAAAGTTTGAATTATTTGCTAGAATTTTTATTTTAGCTTTTGAACCTTTGGTTCCATGTGCTATAACATTTACTTTAGTTCCTAAAGGAATAAATGTATTATTAAGTTTAATACTATTTACCTCTTCTTGATTTATATTATGAATAAGAATAGTCTGTTCTGGATATATAATATTTGCATTTGCAAGTTTATTTACTGATACTAGTTCTTCTACGGTTGTATTATATTTTTGGGCAATTAAAGAAAGATTCTCACCTTCTTTTACTTCATGAACAGTTGGCTTAGAAGGTTGATTATAAGAAAAATAAAGAGCTGTTATTTTCTCCTCAATTACTTCTATCCAAACTTCTTTTTCATACTCTCTTGTTATTTCTGCATCATTATCTGCATCAATCCATCCTGAAACATATTTAACTTTTGAGGAGTCTATATTTAATTCATTTGCTAAGCTTAAGATTGTAAATCTTTTCTCTACTTTTTTGTTTTCTTGTACTTTTTCTTTATACTCTTTTTGTTTTAATACTTTTTTATCCTCATTATAAAGTTTTAGGATTACTTTTACTTCTTGTCCTATTTGTACATTTACTGTTTTTGCTGTTAGTTTTATCTTATCATCTAGTTTTTTAGTTATCATCTTTAAATCCTAAACTACTTATATATTTTCCTTTTTCATCATAAGTTAATCTACTATTTGCACCATCTTGAATTTTTCCATCAATGTATGCTAAGAAATTAATCTCATGAACTTTTTCTTCTTTTAGATTATGAATTATTGTCTCTTTTCCATTATAAATATCTTTTGGTGTATCTTCTATTTGCCATCTAATTTGTGCTAGTTCTTCTTGCCTTGGACTTTCTACATTTAATACAGCT
The DNA here is from genome assembly GCF_008000835.1 of Malaciobacter canalis. Classification (GTDB taxonomy): domain Bacteria; phylum Campylobacterota; class Campylobacteria; order Campylobacterales; family Arcobacteraceae; genus Malaciobacter; species Malaciobacter canalis. The sequence goes on along the minus strand of NZ_CP042812.1, from coordinate 390,470 downwards.
ATACACTCACCCTCTTCTTGTGATACATGAGAGCTAACTATATCTTCAACTTCTAAATATCTTACAAGTTGTGTTTGTGCATATCCCTCTTCTTCACTATTACTTACAAAACAGTGTGCATGTCCTACTTTATAAATATTTTCTTCTTCTAAAGTAACACTCATTTTTAGTCCAGTAATAGTAATATTATCATTTGTTGGATTATCTGTTAAAATATCAGTATCAGCTTCATCATTGTTTTTAATAAAATACCATTGAAGTTGAGCTAGTTGTGTTTCATTTAAATCAGTACTTTTACTCCAAACACCATTATAAAACTTCTCAACAATAGCTTCATACTCTAAAACTTGTGTTATATCATCTTGTTTTTTAATTGTAGGAATTAATTCTACTACTCTTACTTTTTCATATAGTGGTTTTGGTATCTCTGTTTTTACTATATCTTCAACACTAACTCCACCATTAGCACTATTATCCACAAAGTTTGAAGTATTAAAGTGAATACCACTTGAATCTACTGTTAGGATATTACTTCCACATTTAAAGCTTATACCATCACTTCCATCAAGTAAGCAGTTATCTGAAGCTTGTACTTTTAAATCACTTGTATTTAGATGAAAGCCATCTTCTATATCAACTCTTAACTCTTTTCCTATTTTTACAAATAGATTTTGCAAGTATTTATCTGTTACATCTTTTTGGATATATTTATGCAAGATATTTTTGATTCTAAGTTCTACATCTCTTTCTAGGTATGTCTTTTCATCTTGTTTTATTAGAGTTTCTAAGTTTTGTTTATAGTGTTTTTCACAATCTTGTTTAACAGTTGTAATAGACTCTTTCTCAACAGTTAAAATCTTGTTTGCTTTAATACTTTTTCTTTCTTCTTCTCCTACTGTTATGATTGAGTCTTTTTGGATTGTCTCTTCTTTATCATTTTCTACTAATAGTTTTGAGTTATTCTCTACATGTTTATATTCATCATTTAACACATGTGTTTTTAGATTCTTTTGTGCTCTAAATGAGAGTAACTCTTCACCTTGTTTATCTTCAAAGAGTATCTCATTATATCCTTGCTTATGTTCATATTGTGGCATTGAGTTTGTTTTAATATAACTCTTTGTTTTATCTTTTGGAAGGTTATAGGGTACTTTATTCTCTCCATTATACAAGCTTCCTATTATTATTGGTTTATCTATATCCCCATTTACAAAGCTTACAATTACTTCACTATTTACTCTTGGCAGAAATTGTGCTCCATAGTTATCTCCTGCAAAGAAGTTTGAGTATCTTAAGTAGCAAGATATTGTTTTATTCTGTTCAAAGTGAAACAATACTTTTATTCTTCCTTGTTCATCCACATCTATTGTATTTGCATCTTCTTTTGTATTACTATTACTACTTGCTACTATTGCTGTTTGTACTGAGTTTATTTTTGGTTTTATTACTGTATATGGTGGAACATACTCTATATCTTTTGGTATTGAAGTAAATTCTACTTCATATTCAAGTTCATGTTTTTTATTTTCATTTATATTTTGTATATATTCATCCAATGCATTTGGAAAAATTCCATTATATTTTACTTCTATTACTATTACATCAAATACTTTTTTTGCAGCCTCATCTTCTAATTTTATACACAAAGAGTCATTTATTACTACTTCTTGGCTTGTTGCGTATATTATATTTGATTTTACATATTCTCTTTTTGCTTCTATTTTATTATATTTATCCAAATCCTTATAAAGACTCTCATCAAGTACATTTAGTTTATCTCTTAGATTATTTCTTTTTATATCTGTTCTTAATTGACTTGTTGATTGATTATCTTTTATACTTGAAGTTATTGCTGCACCTGTTTGCACTTTATATTCTAAGCTTGGTCTATTTTTATCATAATAATCTTCTATTATATTAGATGCTGTAAATTTTTTACTATGATTAAATTGGCTTACTGCGCTATAGCTATTTATTATTGCATGTTCATTTAAGTTACACAAAACTATATTATATGGATTATTTGAAGAGTATTCTACTATAAAGCTATATCCCTCTTCTTCACAAAGCATTGTAAGAAATTCCAAATCACTTTGATTATATTGAGTTATATACTCTCTTGTTACTTCATTTTTTATATCTATTTTTACATCTACATTTATATTTAGCAGTTGATTATATCTATTTATTATTTCACTAAAGAGTGTACTTACTTTTCTTTCATGATATATTTCATATCTATTATTTAATCCTAAGTAATACAAAGGCGATACTATTTTTATTTTATACAGATGTTTTTTTGCTACTACACTATCTTCACTTGCTTCATAGACTTTTCCAAATATTGTTTTTTTATCTAATGGATTTACTTCATCTTGGATTATTAGTTCTACATCTGTATCTACTATATCTTCTATTTGTATAAACTCTTCACTTACAAATATTACTTCAAATTCATAAGGTTTATTTACTTTACTATATCCATTTAGTTTATATACACTCAAGCTTTCATTTAGTATATCTGGCAGGTCACTTCTATAGTTTAGTAGTTTGATTCTTGATTTTATGCTTTGTGTTATTTCTTTTCGTAGTGTTTTTGAGATATTTTCTATTATTTTTGACATTAAAGTGCCTTTTTTAAAGTAATAGAAAATATTATCTAATAATAAGTTAAAAAATTATTTAACAGAGTGTAATTTATATAATTTATTTAACTTTTCTTCGTAAATATATGATTTTTTCTTTTCCAATAAAATTTTCATGAATAATTTCAAAATCTATATCAATCATATTTTGTGCATTTAGTCCATTTCTTATTTTTGGAGTTACTAACAGTATTAAAAAATCAATTTTCTCTTTTAATTTTTCAAGCAATGTATATCCACCTTCAATCATAACAAACTTATAATCTAACAACTTAAATAAATCATCACTAATTGTTACTTTTCTATTTGGTATTTTAAATAAAGGAATTTGTGTATCAAAAATAGTTTTTTGTGAGTATATTAGTACCTCAGGTGCTGTTCCTACTACATACCTAGCATCAAGTGTTGGTCTATCAGTTCTTACTGTATTTCCACCTATGACAAGTAAATCAATTCTATCTCTTAATGTATGAACATAAGCTAAAGTTTGATTTGAAGAGATTTTTCCACCATCAATAGTACCATTTAATGTTTGAGCCATTTTATAAAAAATAAATGTTCCACTATTCCATTTTAAAAAAGGATATAAAAGATCATATGCTTCTTTTTTCATACATCCCACTTCACACTCTATTGAAGCTTCTTCAAGAGTTTTTTGCCCATCTTTTGCTTGATTATTCATATCTTTATGTGCGATAACAACTCTTTTTGGTTTTAATTGTTTTAATAAATTCGCACAAGATGGTGTTTTGCCAACATGATTACAAGGTTCTAAAGTAACATATATTGTACAATCATTAAAAAAATCATTATGATGTTTTATCAAATACTCATGTATTTCAAAACTATTACTTAATGTTTTTAACACATCATTTGGATGATATTTTAAAAATGCTTGTTTTAGTGCATTTACTTCTGCATGAGCTTTTCCAGCTTCTTTATGTGCTTCAATACTTAAAATTTCACTATCGCCTTTTACAACAACACATCCAACTGATGGGTTTGGATATGTCAAAAACTGATATTTCCAAGCTTCATTTATTGCTAATTTCATAAAAAATTTATCATCTATTTTCATTTTAAATTCCAAAAAGTTTTTGTTAAGTATATATTAAAAGTAGTAAATTAGTAGTTAAAGTAATAGAGATTTACTCTATTACCATTCAAAATATGTAGCTGCTGATAAAATAGAGTCATATGAAATTTCTTCATTTCCAAACTCTGTTTTAATTACAATTTTTTCATCATCAGCACTTAAAAGTTCACCTTTGTAAACTTCTGTTGCTATATCTTTTACTTTAATTTTCTCACCAACTGAGCCTTTAAAGTGTTGAGTCTTTTTAAGTCTTCTTTCTATTCCTGGTGAGCTAACTTCTAAATTATAGTTTGAATTCATAGGTTCTTCAACATCAAGTATAGGAGATATAAGTCTTGAAACTTCAGCACACTTATCAAGTGTTACTTTATCTTTTGATGTTATATATATTCTATAAATATTATTATCATTCTCTTTAGCTGTCACGATATCATAAAGTTCAACACCACAACTTTCAACAGTCATCTTTATAGATTCTTCTAAACTCATTTAAGATTAATCCTCTTTTTTTGATTTTATTTTTTCAAATAAAGCTTCCATTTTCATACTATGTTCTAAAGTATCATCAGCTTTAAATTTAAAATTAGGGCATTTATACCATCCTGTTGAGTTTAAGCAATAAGATTTTATATGTCCATTTGCTTTATTCAACAATGAGTTAATAACCCTATGCTCTTCTTTTGAATAATCAGTTCCATCATAATAAACTGTCGCATCATATTTACCATTTTTACAATCAACACCTGTAACTGCAAGTGAATTGATTCTACTATCTTTTAAAGTAGCCAATGCTTCAGGAACTAATTCCATTAGCAATGACTCTGTTCTTTGTAGGTTAACGCTTTTCATGATTATTTGTCGTCTATGTGTACTTTTTCTTCAATTTGTATAAATGTTTCAATGAAATCACCAACTTTAATATCATTAAATTTATCAAACATAATACCACACTCATAACCATTTGAAACTTCTTTAACATCATCTTTAAATCTTTTTAGACTTGAGATTTTACCTGTATAAGTTACAACACCATCTCTAATGATTCTTGCATGACCACCTCTAATTACTTTACCATCAGTTACTAAACAACCTGCAACTGTTCCAACTTTTGGTACAACGAAAGTATCTCTAACTTCTGCTTGTCCAGTATTTTCTTCTCTAATTACTGCACTCATCATACCAGATAATGCATCTTTTACATCATCAATTAAATCATAAATAATTGAATAAGTATTGATTGTTATTCCATCAGCTTTTGCTTTACTTTTAACACTACCTGTAGGTCTTACATTAAATCCTAAGATAATACAACCCTCACTAGCACTTGCTAAAATCAAATCAGATTCAGTGATTCCACCAACACCTGCATGAATAACTTTTACTTTAACTTCTTCATTTTGAATTTGTTCTAAACTACCTTTAATAGCTTCTAGTGAACCACCAACATCAGTTTTAATAATAACTGGAAGTTGTTTGATTTTTCCCTCAGCTATTAGTCCACTCATCTCTTCAAGTGAAACTTTAGTTGATTTAGATAACTCTTTTGCTCTTGCATGTTCAGCTCTTGTAGTAGCAATGTCTCTTGCTTCTTTATCACTATCTTGAGCTACCATAAATGTACCAGTATCAGGCACATCATTAAGTCCTAAAATTCTACCTGTTTCAGAAAGTCCAAGCTCTTTTACTTGTTTTCCTAAATCATTTGTAATTGCTTTTACTCTACCATATGTAGTATCACAAACAATATTATCACCAACTTTTAGTGTACCATTTTGTACAATTACAGTTGCAACAGGCCCTCTTCCTTTTTCTAAAGAAGATTCAACTACAGTTGCTTTTGCTTTTGCTTTTGGATCAGCTGCAAGTTCTAAAATCTCTGATTGTAAAAGAATATTTTCTAATAAATCATCAATTCCATTACCTGTTTTAGCTGAAACTGGGATAAACTCTATATCACCACCCCAATCAACAGGAGTCATTTCTCTTTCTGCCATTTGTGCTTTTACCATATCAATATTAGCACCCTCTTTATCCATTTTATTAACTGCAACAATAATTGGACAATTTGCAGCTTTTGCATGAGAGATTACTTCTTCTGTTTGTTGTTTTACACCATCATCAGCTGCAACAACAATAATAATAACATCAGTAACACTAGCACCTCTTGCTCTCATTGATGAGAAAGCTGCGTGACCTGGAGTATCAACAAAAGTAATTTTTTGATCATTTTGTTTAATTGTATAAGCTGTAATATGTTGAGTAATACCACCTGCTTCACCTGAAGCTGTTTTTGAGCTTCTAATTTTATCTAATAAAGAAGTTTTACCATGGTCAACGTGACCCATAATAGTAACTACAGGAGGTCTTGTAACAAAGTTAGTTTCATCAATTTCTTCTTCTAAATAATCATCAACATAGTTTGCATCTTCTAAAGCATCTTTTACAGTTACTTCAATTCCAAACTCTTCTCCAAGTATTTCTAGCTCATCTTGTTTTAAGAAGTCATTTTTAGTAACCATCATACCAAGACCAAATAGTACAGTTATAACTTCAGCTGGTGATTTTCCACAAGCTTCTGCAAACTCATATACTCTAATATCTTCTGGTATTGTAACTTCTGTTACATCTGCTACTTCTTCTGTTCTTTTAATTCTTTTCTTTCTTTTCTTTCTTTTTAAACCTTGTGGTCTATTTCCAAAAGCAGCTGGTTTTGAACTTCTTGTTTGTTTTGAATTTTTATTAGCATTTGGCTTTTTTTGATCTTCAAAAAGTTTTGAGCTATCAGAAACTGACATATCAAGTAAAACAACTTCATCACCAAGCAATGAATCATCACTATCTCTAAAGTCACTTGAAGCATCTAGTTCAAGTTTTTTACCATGAGTATGTGCTTTTGGAGGAACTTTTTTCTTCTCTTTTTTTACTTTTGGTTTATTAGCAGTTGTATTTGTTGTATTTGAAGAGTTATCATCTTCGTTATTTCCACCTAAAATTTCACTTAAAGATTTCATTTTCTTTTTTGCAGTTGTTTCATCTTCGCTTGAAGTGTCCAATGGTTTTGAAGCTACAGGTTTCTTCTTCTTAACAATTTTTAGACCTCTTCTTTTAGGTATGATTCTATTTGTTTTTTCATCACGTTGAGTATTAACAGGCTGTTTTTTTTCTTCTGCAGATGTTTTTTCTTCTTCTTTTTTCTCTTCTATTTTTTCTTCTTTTTTAGGCTCTTGCTTATTTTCTTCTAATTTTGTAGTCTCTTTTTTAGTACTCTCAGAAGCATTTTCTTTAGGCTCTTGTTTTGTAGTTGTTTCTTCTTTTGTCTCTTTTTTTGCGACCATTTTCTTTGGTTTTGCAGCTGGTTTTGCTTTTACTTTAGAACTTTTTCCAGTCATAATATAATTTGCAATCTCTTCTGCTTGTTCAAATGATACTGCACTTTGAGGTGATTTTAATTCTATTCCTAAATCTTTTGCTTTACTAATAACTTCATTACTACTAGCTCCTGCCTCATCTGCAATTTCATATACTCTTACTTTATCTGACATCTGTTAATATCTCCTTAAGTTGTACTAAGTACTCATCTTTATTTTTGCACTGTTTACATAGTGCATTTTCTATTTTTCTATTTTTTTTGCTATTAAGTTCTTGTTTTAAAAACTCATCAATACATGAGTTACATATGTAAAAACTTCTACCAAATCCGTTATATTTTATAAGATTTTTAGATTCACACTTTAATCTTAATAGCTCTTTTTTTTCTAATCTTGCCCTACAAACTATACACATTCGTAAAGGTCTTTTTAAATCAGCCAATTATTATATCCAACTTTTTCTTAATTTTGAAATTTTACTTATCAACTCTTACGCCATAATTGTCAAAATCAGTTACAAAAACTCTAAAATGTGGAAATTTAGCTTTTAACTCTTTTTCTATTTTTCTACAGTCATCTGCGTGTGAAATTGAGAAAAAAGTTGAACCTGAACCTGATAATGTGCTCATTAGTGAGCCAGCTTTTAATGATGCTTTTTGTACTTCAAAAAGCTCTGGCATCTGTTTCATTCTATATTTTTGATGAAACTTATCTTGTGAAGCCATTCTTAACATTTCCCAATTTTCTGTCATAAATGCTGCTGTTAATAATGAAGCATGAGATAAATTAAAAACTGCATCATCTTTTGAGTATTTGTATGGCAAAGTTTTTCTTGACATATGTGTTGATATTGGTCTATTTGGTATTACAACTATAGCTTTTAAATACTTTGGCATATCTTTTTTAATATATTTAACTTCATTATCTTGAACAGTTGCAACATTAAATCCACCCATTACAGCAGGAGTAATATTATCAGGATGATTTTCATAAGCTAGTGCTAAATTTAAAAGCTTTGGCTTTGGTAATTCAATTCCCTCAATAGCATAAGCAGAAGCAATAGCACTTACAATAACAGCAGATGAACTTCCAAGTCCTCTTGACATTGGTACTTCATTGAAAAATTCAAATCTAAAATTTCTTCTTTTTGTTGATAAATTATGATAAAAATCATTAAAAATAGAGATAAACATATTATTATCTTTTAATGCAGGGTTATTTGAACCCTCTCCTTTTAGTGACACACTATGAAACTTAGATGGTTTTATAAGCACTTGGTTTTTCATTCTTAAAGCAATTCCTAAAGTATCAAACCCAGGTCCCATATTTGCACTTGTAGCTGGCACGCTTACTCTCAACTTCTCTTCCTTTGTTTTTATACAGCTGGTAAATTGTATATTGGTAATGTATTTTTACTAAATAGTTCTTTATTTAAACTATTTGGTAATTTAAAGTCGTGTATTTTAGTATCATTATCTAAAAAATCTACTTTAATGGTATCATTTTCTTTTATAAAGTACTTTTTACCCAAAGCTTTTATTGGTGAATTGTTGTTAAAATTAAATCCATTACTAGCATACAAAGGTATATCTTTAGCAATACTTAAAGTTTTTAAAAATATATAAGCAACTTTTATAGCCATATAAGAACCAGGAGAATTAACAAAATATAATCCTGATATATTTTCATATTTTTTTAATACTTCACTAATAATCACAGGTAAAACATCTGAAGTTTTACCCTCAATTTTTATCTCTTCAAGTAAATTATTCTCTTTATAAATACCTATTAATAAAGGATTTGAAATACTTATTATAAAAATATCTATCAACAACACTCCTTAAGCTCTTGCGTATGCAATCTCAAATACTTTTGACTCTTCATCTGCTTCTTCTAAATCAATAATCTCATAATTTTCTTCACTTTCAAGAAGTTTTTTTGTAAGTAAATGATTTAAATAGTGACTTCCAGCATGTGCATCATACTCACCAACTAAAGTATATCCAAGTAGTGCCATATCACCTACTGCATCAAGTATTTTATGTCTTACAAACTCATCATCATATCTTAAGCCCTCAGGATTTAAAACTTTAGTATTATCTAAAACTATAGCATTTTCCATACTTCCACCAAGAGCTAAGCCAATACTTCTTAAGTATTGAACTTCATGTAAAAAACCAAAAGTTCTAGCTTTACTAATGCTTTCTTTATACTCATCAATTGAGTAATCAAAATGAAACTTTTGTTCGCCAATAGCTGGATGATCAAAATCAATAGAAAAATCATAAATTATATGACTTGAGGGTTTTAAAGCAACTCTTTTACCCTCACTAGTTGTAACTTGAACATCTTTTTTTACTTTTATTACTTTTTTTGAAGCGTTTAACTCTTTTATTCCTGCTTCATCAATTAGCATACAATATCCAGATGAACTACCATCAAGCACAGGAACCTCATCATTGTCTAAAACAACTCTAATATTATCAATACCATAAGCATAAAGTGCAGATAAAAGATGTTCAATAGTAGAAACAATAATTCCATCTTTTCCTATTACAGTTGCCATTTTTGTATCAACTACATTTTCAATAGATAAAGGAATAGAAACTCCCTCATCACTTCTATAAAAGATTATTCCCATATTTTCATCTAAAGGTTCTAATCTCATTTTTACAGGAACTCCTTTATGAAGCCCTACTCCTAGTATCTCTACACTTTTTGCTATTGTTCTTTGTCTCATTTGCTATTGATTACCTTTTTAGCTTCGTTTAGTACATCTGTAATTCTTGTTCTTATCCAGTTTCTATCCATCCATTCAAGTGGATTTACTTCTATTCCTTGAACTAAAACACCAAAGTGAAGATGATCACCAAATACTGCTCCTGTACTTCCAGTATTTGCAATAATACTATTTGCACTTACTCTTTGTCCAACAGTAACATTTGATTTACTTGTATGAGCATAAAGAGTTTGAAGTCCTAATTTATGGTCAATAATAATAGTATTTCCATATATTCCTAAGTAGTCATTAAATATAACTTTTCCATCATTTGTCGTTTTAATTGGAGCATGTTTAACACTAGCCCAATCCATACCCAAATGCCAAGCTTCATCTATTTTTTCACCATTATAAAAGTAGTGTCTTCTATCTGCAAATCCTGCAACTGTTTTTGAACCACTTAATCTTTTAAAAGGTTTAATTGAAAAATCACTTAATAACTCTTTATCCATAAATTTTTTTGTAATCTCTTCAACAACATCTGAATTTAATTTTCTTAGTACTTTATTCTCTTTTACAAAAATCTCTTTGATATCATTTGGCACATCAAGTCCACTTTTTTCAAGTACATTAGCACTAATATTTTTTACAAAATTATCTGATATTTTAATATTATCATGTTTTACTCTTAATTTTCTTATATACAATGGCACTTTAGTAAGTGATTTATTTTGTGCTTTATCAATAGCTACTAAATTAACCCTTTGGAAATCTTCTATAGTAACAGGCCAAGCAATAAGTGCGATATAAAAGTTCTCTTTATAAAAAGGAATTAATTCAAATCTTTTCTCATCATTAAAAGATATATACGCATCTTTTAAATTTTCATCTTTAACCTCAACTACAACAACAGCACTTCCACCTTTTCTTATGGCAAAAGAGTTTGATATTACATTTGCAACTGGTGATTTTTTATCTATTTTTATTTTAAACTCTTTTTCAATTTTATTGCCCTCAAAAAAGTTCCATTTACTTTTATCAATTGCTTCAATTATAATAGATACATTTTCACCTTTAAAAAACATATCTAGTTTTGGAGCTTTAATCTCTAAATCAATACTATTTTTTGCTTCTTTTAATACTTCTTTTTCTAAAACTGTTTCATTACTATCATCTTTATATATTACTTTGTAATATTTAATTCCGCTTTCATCACTTATATTTACTTTTAATGAGTCTTTTAAATTCCAAAACTCTCTTTTTTCATCAAATTTTATTAGGGGTTTGTCTTGTTCAAACTGTGGTGATAAATATATAAATCCCCCAACACCAATTACAATTAATAAAACTGCTACAACTATTATATTTATTGAATTATTTTTACTCTGTCTCAAGAATTTCCTTTAAAACCATATTTTTTGCTTTTGTTAAATCTGTTCCATCCAAAGAACATCCAGCAGCATTAGCATGTCCGCCACCACCAAACTTAGAAATAACTTTTGATATATCTATATTACCTTTTGATCTTGCTGATACACGAATTTCATTATTTACTACTCTTAAAAAAACTGCAATTTGCACAATTGCTATACTCATTATCATATCAAGAGCATCTTCACAATCTCTTATATGTGCCCCTGTTTGTTTAAGCCACAAAGGCTCAGCTTTTATAAAAGCAACTCTACCCTCATCAAAAAGTTCCAAACTATTTAAAACTTTAGGTATTACTCTATATTTTGCTAAAGAGTCTCTTCTTATTAGTTTATTTGCAATAAAAGATGGATTTGCTCCACATTTTACTAAAAAATTTGCTTTTTCAAAAGTGATTTCATCACATCTACCTATACTAAACCTAAGACTATCATCATAAATACCTGTATAAAGTGCAGTTGCAGAGTGCTTTGTAATATATAAGCCATTAAATTTAAAAAAGTCATATATTATCTCTGCTGTTGAACTTTTAGTTGAATCAACTATATTAATCACCCCAAAATCATCATTTGATTGGTGATGGTCAATATTTATCAAAGGTATATCTTTAGGTACTTCAAAACCTAATCTTTTTTTCAATCCACAATCAACACTAATTACCAAATCATAAAATTTTGGCAACTGATCAGTAATTTTTTCAAACCTATTTATAAAGTTTAGATTTTGTGGCAAATCACTACTTACATTAAACACTTTATGTTTTATTTTATTTTCATAAAATAAATTTGAAAGAGCAAGAGCTGAAGAGATTGTATCTGCATCTGGATTTACATGTGTTACTATAAGTATATATCTACTTTTTTCTATTAAATCCAAAGCCTCTTTATAATTTGAAAAATCCAATTTATTATCTAATATAAAATCTTTTTTCATCTACTTTTTTTGCTCCTTAAATATTTTAGCAAGCAATTACTAACAAAAAGTTAATCACTAATCAAACTTCATGGAAAAATCAAGCCAAGTTGCTTGATGAATAATACTTCCACTACTTACTGCATCTACACCTGTTTTAGCATAGCTTTCAATAGTATCAAGATTGATATTTCCACTAGCTTCTAGTAAAACATGAGTAAAATTTTCATCTCTATATTTCACAACATCTTCTATTTGAGTGGGTTTCATATTATCACACATAATAATATCAGCACCAGCTTCCATAGCATGTTTTACTTGCTCAAATGTTTCACACTCTATTTCTATTTTAGTAACCCAAGATATTCTTTTTCTTGCTTTTTTTATAAACTCACTTAAATTATCGATTGTTTTTAAGTGTGTATCTTTTAACATCAAACAATCATCAAGCCCTAATCTGTGATTTATAGCTCCACCAACTCTACTTGCATACTTTTCAAAATCTCTTAATTGTGGTCTTGTTTTTCTAGTATCAAGTAAAGCAACATCATAGCCCTCAATAGCTTGTGCATATTTACTAGCTTGAGTAGCAATTCCACTTGCATGTTGCAATAAGTTTAAAAAAGTTCTTTCACTTGATAAAAGAATAGAAGCTTTTCCCTCAAGCTTTGCAATCACATCACCTTTTTTTAATCTATCTCCATCAAGTTTTAAAAACTTGCAATCAAACTTTTCAGTTCTTGCTAAGATGCGAGCATATTTAACACCTGCTAAAACTCCATCATCTTTACAAATTACTTGTGCTTTAAATCTTCCTTTTGGAGCCACATCAAAAAACAAATCCCCTCTACCATTATCTTCAATGATAGCATTTTTTACAAACTTTTTTATATTAATCATATTTCAAACATCCTTTGAAGTGCTATTTTTGCCCATTTTGCATCTTCTTGGCTTACTAATATTTCAGACTCATATGGTTCATCTTGTTCAACTTCCATAGTTTTTAAAGTATTATATAAATCTTCTAAAGTAGTTTCATTCATCGTAGGGCATTCAGGTTTTGTTGAACTTAAGATATAAGTATTTTTATCTCTTAATCTATTCACCATATTAAACTCAGTTCCAACTGCTACTTTTTGCTCAATTGGTAACTCTTTTATGTACTTAATTAGCTGTGAAGTAGAACCAACAAAATCAGCAACATCACAAACACTTGGATCACACTCAGGGTGAACAGCAATCAAGATATCATCATATTTCTCTTTATAAAACTCTACATCTTCTACTGTAAACTGCTGATGAACAGAACAAAAACCATTGTAGCAAATAATATCAGCTTCATTTAAATCGCTTCCATCACCAACAATTGCAGATTTTAAATTCATCTGCTTTGCAAAGTTTTGTCCCAAGCATCTATCTGGCACAAAAAGTATCTTTTTACCAGATTCTAAACCCTTTTGTATAATCTTATAAGCATTTGAAGAAGTACAAACAAGTCCACCCATTTGACCAACTCTAGCTTTTACAGCGGCACTTGAATTTATGTATGTAATTGGTAAAATATCTTCACTTTTAATACCAGCTTCATTTAATTTTGCAATATTATCATCAAAATAATCAACATCAATCATTCTAGCCATTGCACAACAGGCAATTTTTGGCATCAAAACTCTTTTGTTTGGACTTAAAATCTTTACACCCTCACCCATAAATCCAACTCCACAAAACAGAATAAATTTTGTAGTAGCTTCCATGGATTTTTTTGCTAGTTCTAAAGAATCTCCTGTAATATCTGCTAATTCAAAAACTTCATCTCTTTGATAAAAGTGTGCAACAACAGTAACATCTAAACTCTTTTTTAATTTTAATATCTCTTCTTTAATATTCAAAGTTTAACCTTTATGGTTTATTAATTGTTTAATTTTTCAATTATAAATAGATAATGTGAATATAACAAAATTTTTGTTATAATCCATTTAATCAAAAAACAAGAAATTATTTATAAAGGTAATATATGGATTTTTTTACAAATTCAAACATCATATTCTATTTACTTGCTTATTTAGTTGGTTCTATTCCCTTTGGTCTTATTTTAGCAAAAACCTTTGCAAATGTAGATATCAAATCACAAGGTAGTAACTCAATAGGTGCTACAAATGTTTTAAGAGTTGTAAAACAAACAAATCCATCTTTAGCAAAAAAGCTTGGAATTGCAACTGTTATTTTAGATGCTATAAAAGGTTTAGTAATTATAGCTTTAGCTATGTTTTTAAATGCTCCTACTGAAACATTATGGGCAATTGCAGTTTTAGCTGTACTTGGTCACTGCTATTCAGTTTATTTAGGATTAGAAGGTGGTAAAGGAGTTGCTACTGGACTTGGTGTTTTTTTAATACTTATTCCAATACCAACACTAATAGGTGCTATTGTTTGGATAATATGCGCAAAAGTTATAAAAGTATCTTCACTTTCATCACTTTTTGGATTAACAGCAGTTGTAATTGGTGCTATTTTATTTAACAATGGTTTAGAAGTAGGAAGCAATGCACCTGTTTATATTATAGCTTTTATAATCTATTATAAACATATACCAAATATTATAAGATTGATAAAAAAAGAAGAGCAAAAAGTAATCTAATGACTATAAAAATTGAAGATTTGACTTTTGATTGTATTATTGGTATTTTACCCTTTGAAAGAAAAAAAGAACAAAGGGTAATTATAAATTGCAAAATAAAATACAAATATAAAAAAAATCATTTTATAAACTATGCACATATAGCACAAGATATAGAAAATATTATGAAAAAGAAGAGATTTAAACTAATAGAAGAGGCTTTAAAGCACCTAAAAAGACACATTTGTGACAAATACAGCGTGACAAAAGTGAAACTAACTATTTGCAAGCCCCACATAATGCCCAATTGCAAAGTTATGGTTTCAAAGTAAAAAATAGCTTAAATTTGTGTCCAAATCTACTTAAAAAACTTGTTTTAAGAAAACTTTAAAATTTACTTATGTACAATTTGCATAACGGTGTATCGGGAAAGGTTTCTAATCTTTTAGAATAGTTCGCGCGCTCCGGTAAACTGATTATTAAATTTCGAAATTTTAGGAGAACAAATGAAAAAATTCGCAAAAATGAGTTTAGTAGCTGCTGTAGCGGTTGCTGGTCTTACTACTACTTCTTCAGCTAAAGCATTAGAAGAAGCAATCAAAAACGTAGACGTATCTGGTACAGTTGTATATAGATATGATGACCAAAATTATGACCATACTGGTGATGTAGATAACAATAAATATAAAATTGGTTTAACTTTAAAATCAAAAGTAAATGATGATGTAACTGCTGTTACTAGATTTATCGTAGGTTCGCAAGATGATGCTGGTTTTGTTTCATTAGATCATGCAGATTCAACAAAAGGTGATGCGCAAGCAGACGTATCTTTATCAAATGTTTACTTCTCATACACAGGTATTGCTAATACTACAATTAACTTTGGTAAACAAGGTTTAACAACTCCATGGACTGTAGCTATTGACGCAGATTCTAATGAGCAAACTGGTACTGGTATCTTAGCTCTTACAAATGTAGGACCTGTTACTTTAGCTGGTGCTTATTTCAACCAAACTAACTTAAATACTTCAAGTGATGTTAAAATCGATGGAAGTAAAGCTCTTGGTGTAACTACAAAGTTAGTTGACGGTAATAATCATGTACTAGATGGAGATAAAAATATAATTACTGTTGGTGCAATGGGTAATATTGGTCCAGTTGCATTAGATGCTTGGTATTTAGATATGCAAGACTCTTTTGATTCTTATACTTTAGGTGCAGCTGCTAAGTTTGACTTAGATTCAGTTAAATTATCTATGGGTATTAGACATACTGAATTAGATATTGATGATAAACTTGCTGGAAAAGAATTAGCAAAAGAAGACAACTCATTAACAAAAGTTGATTTAGGTGCAAAAATGGGAATTTTTGGTGCTAATGTAACTTATGGTTGGACTGATTCTGAAGGTGGTTTAGCTGCTGTAGATAACGATTCTAAAGCTGCTTTACAAGGTTGGAATTTAAAACTTAATGGTGTTGCTGATGCTACATTCTTAAAAACATCAATTGATGCACAAGTTTTACCATCATTAAACTTAGCTCTTAACTACAATGTTTTAGATAAAGATAAAATCAATGGTGTAAGAGGTGAAGATTTAACAGACAAAGAGTATTTCTTACAAGCATCATATAAAATGTCTAAAAACTTCGGTGGATACATTAGATTTGGTGAAGTTGAACTTGAAAATGACGGTGCTAAAGATAACGACGGTACTGTTGGAAGATTACAAGTACAATACTCTTTCTAATAAGAAAGTTTAAACTACTAAACTCAAAAAAGCCTAGGTGTTCGCATCTAGGCTTTTTGCATTAAATCAAAAACAAATTCATTCATACCCAACACCAAGGAAGCGCGAATTCATTCGTGCCAAACTCTTCGGAAGCTCGAATTCATTCGTGCCAAAAAATCCACTCCCTATAAAAAAACAAAAACTTCAAAATGCGAATAAATTCGCATCTCCAAAATCGGAAGCGCGAATTCATTCGTGCCAAACTCTTCGGAAGCGCGAATTCATTCGTGCCCAAAAATCAAAACTTTTCCCTAGGAATAATTTCACATCTTCATTATTAAAATTATTATTTATCTTAACTTTGCTATAATATTGACAATTTAAAAAAAGGGATATAAATGAAATTTCTACCAAGCATAGCACTTGCTTCTATATTAACAGCTACAATTGCAACAGCTCAAACAACTATGTGTTTTAAAGAAAACCATAAAGATATGACTACTATTGAAAAAGTTAGTTTAAATGGAGGAGAATGCAAGGGTATCAAATCTGCACAAGATATGAAAAATGAAGGTTGGAATACAGATGATATAAAAATCACTTCATCAAAAGATGGAAACAACTACATATATATCTTCAAAAAAGAAGCAAAAGGTTTAAGCAGTGTTGACCAAGCAGCACTTGAAACAAAAATACTTCAAAGATTAGAGCAAAGAAAAAAAGAAGAGATTGCACTTAAAAAAGAGCAAATTTATGTAAGAAAAAGCAAATCAGGTGAGGCTTTATATAAAAACAAATGTGTTTCATGTCATGGAGAAAAAGGTGAACTTAAAGCTAGAAATGTTTCAAGACCTATTAAAGATTTGAATTTACAAGATTTTAGTATATCAATAAGAGATTATAACTTAGGTACATATGATAGAGGAATGGCTTTTGTTATGAAACCATATGCATTATTGATGAATGATAAAGATATAAAAAATGTATATATTTACTTAAAAAGTATAAATCAAAAAAAAGAAGAAGAAAAAGCTAAGTAATGGATGCTTATGAATATAGTGAGCTTTTAAAGCTTCTAAATAAAAAAATAGAAAATATAAAAAGTATTTTACAACCAGATGAACTAAAGCAAAGATTAGAGCAAATACAAAAGCAAGAAGAGAATCCAGAGTTTTGGAATGACGTAAAACTTGCTACAAAAGTAGGTATAGAAAAAAATAGAATTTTAGGAAAACTATCAAAGTTTGATAAAGCAAACAGCGCACTTGAAGATACAAATGATATTTATACTTTAGCTTTAGAAGATAAAGATGAAGAGACTTTAAATATGCTTTATGAAGAAGCAAGAGAGATTGAACAAATAGTAAGAAAAACAGAAATAGAAGTTATGTTAAGTGATGAAAATGACTCTTTAAATGCTATTGTTTCAATACACCCAGGAGCTGGTGGAACAGAATCACAAGATTGGGCAAGCATGCTTTATAGGATGTATTTAAGATGGGCTGAAAGATATGATTATAAAGTTGAAGTTTTAGATTATCAAGATGGCGAAGAGGCTGGATTAAAAGATGTATCTTTTATCATAAAAGGTATAAATGCCTATGGATATTTAAAAACAGAAAATGGAATCCATAGACTTGTAAGAATTTCACCTTTTGATTCAAATGCCAAAAGACACACCTCTTTTGCATCTGTTATGGTAAGTCCTGAGATTGATGATGATATTGATATTGAAATAGAAGATAAAGATATTAGAATTGATACATACAGAGCAAGTGGAGCTGGTGGACAGCATGTAAATAAAACAGAAAGTGCCATAAGAATTACACATATTCCTACAAATATCGTAGTTCAATGCCAAAATGATAGAAGCCAACACAAAAACAAAGCAAGTGCAATGAAGATGCTAAAATCTAGACTTTATGAGTTTGAACTTGAACATCAAAAAGCCCAAGCAAATGAGGGTGAAAAAAGTGAGATTGGTTGGGGACATCAAATACGCTCATATGTACTACAACCATACCAACAAGTAAAAGACACAAGAAGTAACATAGGTTACTCAAATGTATCTGCCATCTTAGATGGAGATATCACAAAAATAATAGAAGATGTGCTAATAGCAACTTCAACAAATAACTCTAAATAGTAATATTTAAAGTTATTTGTAACTTTCTTAGAAATACCCCACTATTTTAATGAAACTTAAATCTAATTTTTATATAATATAGCTTATTTCAAAAACACAAAAGGAAACAAAATGAAAAGATTAGTAAAATTAAGTCTTGCAACATCAGTTGCACTAGCTTCTTTTTCATGTGCAAATGCGCAAGATTTAGAGCAAGCAATTAAAAATGTAGATGTATCAGGTACAGTTGCATACAGATACAATGACTATGAAGAAAATACAGGCGGGCAAAGTGATAGCTCAACATCTAATAACTATAAAATTGCTGTAAATGTAAAATCACAAGTAAATGATGATGTTACTGCAAATACTAGATTTATTATCGGAGAAGCTGGTAACAAACCTTATTCATTATCTACTCATACTGAGGGTGATAAACAAATGGATGTTACTTTATCAGAAGTAAACTTCACTTATACAGGTATTGCAAATACTTCAATCACACTTGGTAAACAAGGTTTAGCAACTCCATATACTGTTCATAGAGACTCAATGGACAATGAGCAAACTGGTACTGGTATCCTAGCAGTTACAAATGTAGGTCCTGTTACATTAGCTGGTGCATACTTCAACCAAACTAACCTTCAAGATAGTAATGAAGCAAAAGATAATAAAGGCAATAATTTAACTATAAATGGAGACAAAAATATAGTATTTATTGGAGCAATGGCTAATTTTGCTGGTGTAAATGTTGATGCTTCATATGTTGATTTACAAGACACTTTTGATGCATATACTATTGGTTTAGATGCAAAATATAATGTGGGTGATGTAAAATTAGCTCCATATGCTAGATACTCTTCACTTGATTTAGATAACTCATCAGATGACAATAAACTATGGAAACTTGGTATGAGAGCAAACATGGGAATCTTTGGAGCTCACTTAGGATATGGTGAAACTGATGAAGAAGGTGGTACTGTTGGATTAGATGCAAGTTCTGCAACTGGTTATGATGAACACTGGAATATTGCATTATCAGGAATTGCTGATGCTTCAATCGTATTTGCATCAGTTGATGCACAAGTTATGCCAAAACTAAATGTAGCTTTAAAATATACTAACTTAGATACAGATTCTAAATCTGCTGCACAAGATCAAGAAGAGATTTATACTCAAGTTACATATAACATGAGTAAAAACTTATCAACTTATGTAAGATTTGGTCAATATGAAGCAGATAAAGAAGATGCAAATGATAAAGATATTGATTCTACAAGAGGAAGATTACAAGTACAATACTCTTTCTAACTTGAAAGTTTAAATGTAACTTCTTAAAAAGGAAAGCTTAAAAGCTTTCCTTTTTTTATGCTTATAATAGTTTGAATATTTGTAAGATTTGAACACAAATAATTGATATACCAAAAAGAAAAACCAAAACTAAACCAAGGTTTCCTCCAGCTACTTGATAACCCTCATTTGTAGATTGTCTTTGTTTATATACCATAGCAGCTGGTAAAAATAGTGCTAAAATAACCAATGCAAAAGCAGCAAAACCTAAAGCTTTGATAAATCCTTGTGGATAAAATAGTGCAAAGCCTAGTGGTGGAAGAAATGTCACAATTGAAGCAAAAACTCTTGAAGCTCTTTTTTCTTTGCTTGATAATACATCTTGAATAAAATCAAAAAGTCCTAAACTAACCCCTAAAAATGAAGTAGCTAAAGCTAGGTTTGCAAAAGCAGAAACAAGTGCAGATATACTTGAGTTATTTACAACTAAACTAAGAGCTTTTATAAAAGAACTTAAAGACTCATTTTCAAGTAATACAGATGAAGAAACAGTCCCATGAGAAACCAACTGCCATAAAATATATACAACTAAAGGTAAAGCAGAACCTGTAATCATAATAAATCTTAAAGCTTTTATATCTTTTCCAATATACTTTACAATTGAGGGAATTGAGCCATGAAAACCAAAAGAAGTAAATACCACAGGTAAACTGGCAAAAATCAAAGCATTGCTTGTTGGCATATGTACTAGCTTTTCAACAGAAGTAAAAGGAAATAAAAAAGCCAACATAAAAGCTAAAACCACAAACTTTATGATAAAGAAAAATCTATTTAATAAATCTACACTTCTAGTACTAATAGTAACAACACTAGCAATAATCAATGTAAATATTATAGCTCCACTTTGAATTGGAAAATCATCTGAAATTACTTTTAGTTTCTCATAAACTTGCTCTCCACCACCAGCAATATAAGCAGCACACAAAGCATAAAATAAAAACATCATAGAAAAACTTGCAACAGCTTGACCTTTTCTACCTAAAAGTTTATAGGCTAAAGTATGTAAAGTAGCATCTTTTGAAGCAAACTGATGAACCTCAATCATCAAAAGAGCAGTATAAGCCATAAAAGCCCAAATGACTACCATAACAGCAGTTGAAACCATAAAACCCAAACCAGCACTAGCAATAGGCAAAGCCAACATCCCAGCACCAATAGTAGTACCAGCTATAATTAGCATACTACCAAATAACTTATTTTTATTCAATTTAAATATCCTTTTTTATAATCACAAAGCCAAAATCACAAGAAACCAGAATCTATTCGTGCCCTCGAAGCAATCCTTGATGCGAATGAATTCGCATTTCCAAACTGGAAGCTCGAATTTATTCGTGCCCAAAAGCAATTTCGATGCGAATGAATTCGCATTTCCAACTGGAAGCTCGAATTTATTCGTGCCTTCAAAGCAATCCTTGATGCGAATGAATTCGCATTTCCAACTGGAAGCTCGAATTTATTCGTGCCTACAATAATAAATCTTATCTATTGCACATTGTTTTATAAATACAAAAATTACAAACTGATTTATCTTCACACTTTTCAAAATCTACACTTGTTGTTTTAAGTGTTTGAAAAATCTCTCTTAATAAATCTAATTTCTCATTCAATGCTACTTCTTTTAATAGTTTTGCATTATTTAAATCATAATAAAAGCTTTGGATATTAGTTGTTTTATATATATTTTGCAATGCCAAATAATAAAACTCCAACTGAAAATCACAACTTTTCTCATAATTTTTTATAGTATCAACTTTTAAAGATGATGATGTTTTATAATCAATTACTAAATAACCTTCATCTTTTTTGTCAACTCTATCAATCACACCTTTTATTTTTATATCTTGATATATCAAATTAAAAGGCATCTCTTTTTGTAAAATTTGTATTTTATCTATTCTGTTTTTTTCATACTCATAGAAATTTTCTATTTTCTTTTTATAAACTTCAAGTTCAAGTGATAAAAAAGGATTTTTATTTGCATACTTTGTAAATAAAGCTTGTAAACGCTCTAAAGTATCAAAACCCAACTCATAATACTCATAAAGTATTTTATGCACTATATCGCCTAGTTCAAAGCCTTTTGGCTTTAAGCTTATCTCATGCTCTTTTAGTTTTAATATATACTGCAAATAAAACTTTCTTTTACACTGCAAATATACTTTTAATGAAGTTGCAGACCAAGAAAGTTTTGATAAATCTATATCTAAAATAATCTTTTTATCAAAATGCTTTAGACTATTTTTATTATATAAAATATGTTTATATGAATTATCTTCTAAAGATTGTTCTTTTTTTAAATCAAACAACTCACTAGCAAACCTACTTATTGTTGAAGTATCATTTGATACATAACTAACATATAAGTTTTTACAGTTTTGAATAACTCTTTTATAATAATACTTTTGCAAACTTTCTCTATCTTTTAGTGTTGGCAATTTTGCAAACTCTTTTACTTTTGTAGATAAAAACTTATCTTTTAAAGAAGCCTTTGGAATAAACTGCTCATTAAAATCACATATTATTACTGTATCAAAACATACAGTTCTACTTTCAAGAAGTCCCATAACTGTGATTTTTCCAGAGTTTACATCATCCAAACTAATAGAGTTTACTTTTTGCAAAAGTATTCTTAACAACTCTTTATACAAAATCTCACTTTTATATGTAAAAAACAGATTATTAAGTTTATAGAAAAGTTCATTTAATTTCTCTTTTAATTCTTTATTTATTTCATTAGAAATCAAAAAATCACAAAGATATTCAAATTTTTCTTTTGATATTTTATTATTATAATTACTATTTAAAAACTCAATTAGCTCTTTATTTATATTAAAAAACTCTAAAGAGTCTAAATTTTTCATATCTTTTTCTATTAAATAACTATTTAAAGAGTAAAGACATTTATAAGTTATACTGTTTTTTACATCAAGTCCCATGGCATAGTTAAAATACTTTTCATCATCAAAAAGTCTTAATTTATTTGCAAAACTTTCATCTGGTAGTATTAAAGCAATATTTGAAGGTTCAATACCTTTATTTATAGCTTCAACTATTGCTGTTTTTATAAAGGCAATCTGAGAAACCCTTGAAGCAAAACCTTTAATTTTAAAACTATCAAGTTTTGTTTCTAGTTTTGACTCTTCTAAAATCTTTTTATTTGTAATATCAAGTTTATAAAAAAAGTCTTGTTTTAAATCTAAATTTATTGTTTTGAAAATTTCATAGGATTTTTGATTATATTCATTTGTATATAAATTTATTATCAAGTTTTTATTTTTTGAAATTTCCAGTATCTTATCAAACTCTAATTTTGTAAAATACCCTTCAAAATTAAATTCAATCCAAGAGAATTTATTTAAAAACTCTAGATTTATTTGACTATATTTATGCTCATTTACCCTATCTATAAAGTCATTGTCATCTAAGATTTTTTCGTAGTTTTCTTTAACTTTTTCCAAGATTTGTAAGTGTTCTTTATAAAACTCATAAGTATCAACATCTTTTATATCTTCAATACTTACTTTTTCACTTGTAATTTCTGTAAAAAATCTAAATATATAATCACTTTGCTTTAAAAACTGAGTAAAATTAGATGATATTCCAAGCTTCTTAAACTCATCAAATTTTATTGATTCTTTTAAAAATAGAAATTTTTGTTCTTCATCTATTAGTTTTCGATTATTAAAGTAAAATGATTTTTTAAAAAACTCATCTGCTGTTAGAAAAAAAGGCAATAAGGAGTTATCTTGTTTATTATTTAAAATAAACTCTCTTATTGCCCTTGAAGTTGGAAATACAATTAGTTGTTGTTTAGTTTGCATTTGTCTTTAAAAAGAAATAACCTTTATTACCATCTTTTTCAAAAGTTGCAATAATATTCCATTTCCCAGGTTTTGGTACATCAACACTTGCATTATAAGAGTTGTTTAAAAAAGAGAAAGACTCCTTATTTAAATCAATAATAGTATTATTATTCGTAGATTCTGTAACTCTTAAATTTATATCAAATGAAGATTCAACATTTCCTGCTTTATTATAAATATCAATTTTTATGCTGTTTTTACCTACATGCAATATATCTTTATGGACTTTACTTTTTTCAATAACTCTTTGAGATAAAAATATATCTTTTGTATCTAAATCAAATTTTTGATTGTTTATAGTTATTTTAAAATCATATTTTGATAAAAATATATCATTTGATCTTATAATATCATTGTAATGCATATCAACATCTTGATACTTTTTAAAAAAAGTATCATCTTCATGTACAGGAACTTGAACTGCTGAATAAATAGTCCATACAATAAGTGAAAATGCAAATGAGAATATACCAATAAAAAACAGTGGCCAATAATTTCTTTTCATTAAAATTCCTACTTTCTTCTTTTTAGTACTGCAAATATATATAAAAGTAGACCTACTACTACAAGAGTATACATAAACACTCTCCATATAGTTCCAGCTACTTTTCCTGAACTTCCAATACTACTTTCAAGCTTGATATTTTTTGACTGTGCAATTGTATCTGCAATTGCTGCATAACCATTTAGCACTGCTGCACTAACTTTTGCAAAAACAGTATTTTTATCTTTTGAAGCTAATAATGGTACTACATATTCATTTAAGATTTCATTTTTATCTACAGTTTCTTTTAATTGTGAAGATACAATTAAATTTACATGAGTATCATCAACTGCCATTGTTAATAAAACATATGGTTTTTGTAAAACAGGAATTAACTCTTTTTCTTGATTTTTAATAAACTCAATTTTATCTTTTGTAGATATATCATCTTCAAGTCCTAAACCTCTTTTTACATAAACATAAATATTTACACCAAGTTTTTGCTTAGACTCTTGCCCTATTTGTTCAATCTTTTCAACTGCTCTTTTATCAATTAATCCATCATTACTAAGTATAAATTGTGAAGCATAAAGATTAGATGTTAATAGAAGTGACAGTGCAAAAAGCACTGCCATTCTTGTAAGTTTTAAAGCTTTCATTTATCCAACAAACACTCTAGCAGAATCAAAGAAAGATAAATACACAGAGTAAACTGCTGAAGCCAATAATAAAATTCCAATAATTTTGTCCATAGCTTTCCCCTTATTTTCCAACTAATTCATACTGTTCGTGATTATCTTTACTATTTGCTTTAAGCGCATTTAGATCTTGATTAATCTTATAGAAGTTAGTTGCTTCGTTTTGTTGTACTTTAATTGCACCATATGTTAATACACCTAATATAGTAAGTAATAACACAGTTGCAATTAACATACCTGTAATTCCATGAAGAAGAGAAAAAAGTCCTCTTTCATTTTCATTCATCTGAGTATTTCCAGCCATACTACTCTCCTAAACTTCTAATATAAGTTGCTAATGCTTTTTCTTGTGTAGGGTTTAATCTACCTTTAAAGCTTGGCATCATACCAATAGCACCTTTTTTACCATTGTTAAGTACTGATGTTACTAAAGCATCTGTATATTCAACAATACTTGGACCAACGTAGGCTATACCTTTTCCATCAGCTCCATGACATCCAGCACAAACTCCATAAGCTGCTGGTTGTTCACCTTTAAATCCACCTGCAACATAAGAAGATACCGCTTGAATATCAGCTTCTTCAGTTAACATCATAGGAGGCATTCCACCTGGATAATCAGTTTTTAGGTTATTTGCACCATTTCTAATTACGTACTCAACAGACTCTTTTGACATTCTATGAGTTAAGTTTTGAGCTTTACCCTCAATCCCCTCAGCATCAATACCATGACAAGGTGCACATTGAACTAAGTAGATTGATTCACCCATTGCTGTTAAAGTCTGTTCACTTGGGTTTTCCCATTTTGAAGCAAACTTTTTATTATACTCAATTGTCTCTTCATTCCATTGACCAATTTGAGAGAATCCATTTGTTGGATAACCAATTGACCAATACCAAAATAGCCAAACTAATGTACCAATAAATGCAAGTCCCCATCCAGTTGGAATAGGGTTTTTGTATTCACCAATACCGTCCCACTTTTCTTCTGCTAATTCACCACTAGCAGTATCATTTTTTATTTGATTGATATACTTAAGCGCTACAAATACTGTAATTGAAATAATTGCTACTGCACCAAGCATAGTTAAACTATTAATATAATCATCACTATTAAAAGCATCACCTGCAATAAAGTAAGTTCCTGCCATTAGAGCGATGATAAGAATAATTCCACCTATTACCATAGATTTCATTTGATACTCTCCTTCTCGTTTATCTCTTTTTCTTTTTCTCTTTGCTCAAGAGGGTCAGACTTTATAGAATCATCGTGAACAAGATTTGAGTATTTTTCAAAATTTTTCTCACCCTTTTTATCTCTTTTATAAATAGAGAAAGCATATGAGTAAAAAATAATAAACACAATAAGTATTAAAAAAAACTTCAAATAACCTTGAAGATTCAGCAAAGTCTCATAATCCATAATGCCCTCTTATTTTAAAGAATTTAAATATGCAATTAATGCAACAATCTCAGGAACTTGACCGTTTGCTACGGCATCTTTTACTTTTTGGTTTTTCATATCAGCAGCAATCTCTTCTGCTTGTTTTCTAGCAGTAGCAATTGCACTTTCATAATCACCAAGTTTAACATCAATTTTTCCATCACCATCTAAATCTTGGTCATATGGAGTATTGAATACATTTTTAACAGTTAATGCTTCTGCATAAGCTGTATCTAAATCAGCTATATTCTCAAAGTGATGAGTATATGCTGGCATAATTGAACCTGGAACTACTGATTTTGGATCTAACATGTGGTTTTCATGCCAATCTGTTGTTCTGTAGTTTCCAACTCTCATTAAGTCTGGACCTGTTCTTTTTGATCCCCATAAAAATGGTCTATCATAAGCATATTCTCCAGATAAAGAGTACATACCATATCTATCAGTTTCAGATTTAAATGGTCTAATTAATTGTGAGTGGCAAGCATTACATGAATCTTTAATATATACATGTCTTCCTGCTAACTCCAACACTGTGTATGGCTTTGTACCAACTGTAGGTCTACTTTGTTTTGCAAAATCAGGAATTGCTTCAATAATACCTGCAAATGCAACAAAAATAAATACGAATACCGCAAAGAAAAACGGTCTTTGTTCTAACCAATGAAACATTATTTACCCCTTTTCCTAAGCTGCAACTGGTGAAGCATTTAATGGTTCTTTATCAAGTATTCTACCTGCAGTTGCAGTTTTATACATGTTATATGAGAACATAAAGAAACCAATTAGGTATAATAACCCACCAACAGCTCTAATTGTATAGTATGGTTGTAATACAGTTACTGTATCAATAAATGAGTAAACTAATGAACCGTACTCATCATAAGCTCTCCACATCATACCTTGAGTAATACCTGCAATCCACATAGAAGTAAAATATAATACAATACCAGTTGTTTGTAACCAGAATTGAGTATCCATTAATGATTTAGAATAAATCTCTCTTCCATACATTCTTGGTGCCATATGAAATAATGCTGCCATAATCATAAATACAACCCATCCTAATACACCATCGTGAACGTGTCCAGGAATCCAGTCTGTAAAGTGCGCAATTGCATTAACAGATTTGATTGATTGAATTGGTCCTTCAATAGTTGATAACATATAAAATGTTGATGCTAAAATCATAAATTTAATCAGTGTGTTTGTTTGTAACTGTTTCCACTCACCTTTCATAGTTAAAAGCATATTAATAGCAGATCCCCATGATGGTAAAATTAGAACAACTGACATAACAGAACCCATTGTTTGCATCCAATCAGGAACAGTTGAATAAATAAGGTGGTGTCCACCAGCCCATAAATAAACAAATAATAGACCCCAGAATGCTAGAATAGATAATTTATATGAATAAACATTTTGTCCAGACTCTTTTGGTAAAAAGTAATAAATCATAGCAATAATTGGAACAGTAAATACAAATGCAACCGCATTGTGTCCATACCACCATTGTACAATCGCATCATTTGAACCTGAATACATAGAAACAGAGTGTAGCCATGAACCATAACCACCAGAAGCGAAGTATGTAGGTACTTCCATATTATTAAATAAGTATAACATTGCAATTGCAATAAATGCAGCAATATAATACCAAATTGAGATATATAGAGTTCTTTCTCTTCTAATTCCAATCAATCCGAAAATAGAAACTCCCCATAATACCCACCAAACAACCACTAAAATATCTAATGGCCACTCTAATTCAGCATACTCTTTTGATGTTGTATAACCCATAAATAAAGTTACAACTGCTAAAAGAATAGTGATGAAATATAACACAAAGTGTAGCTTTGCTACTGTCATTAAAAATGGTGATTCTTTTAAAGACACCTTTAAAACTCTTTGAGCTACATAATACCATGTAGCAAAGATACCACTAAGTGTAAAACCAAATGCAACACCATTAGTATGTAATGGTCTTAATCTACTGAATGTACCATATTCCCCAGCTAAATGATTTAGCTCTGGAAATGCTAATTGAAATGCTAAAACAACACCAACTACCATACCAATGATACCAAACAAAATTGTTGCAAATGTAAAGGCTTTTGCAACTGAGTAATCATACTCAATTCTTGCACCGTTTTGCATCAATCTCCTCCTACTAATTTTTTATATATCAAGTCACAGGTTTGTCACTTAAAAAAAATCTTAGCTAAAACTGAATAAAGTTAAGCTTAATAACTGATGTTTTTTTTTAAGGTTTCTTTAATTTATAAAAAAAATGATAATTTGTAACTATTTAAAGTTTTTCAATGCTTGTTGTGTTTCTCTTTGCATTGTTTTTCTTTTTAAATCTTCTCTTTTATCATGAAGCTTTTTACCCTGTGCTGTGGCAATTAAAATTTTTACTACATTCTTTGAATTAAAGTACATTTTAAGTGGCACAAGTGTCACTCCATCTTTAGTTACTTTAGTAAACATCTTTTCAATCTCTTTTTTATGTAGTAAAAGTTTTCTACTTCTTCTTTCATCAGGTCTATAAGTACTATGTGTTGTACTTAAATGTGAAATATGCATATTTAAAATAAAAACTTCACCTTTTATAATTCGTACAAAGCTATCTTTTAAGTTTGCTCTTCCCTCTCGCAAAGCCTTTACTTCACTTCCCTCAAGTACAACTCCAGCTTCATATTTATCTAAGATAAAATAATCATGAAATGCTTTTTTATTTTTAAATTCTAAATTTTTACTTTTTTCTTTTGCCATTATATTACCTTAAAAAATGAACTTCCACTTCCACTAAAAAACCAATCTTGCATTGCATACTCTTTTAGCTTTGGATATAGTTTTACTGCTGGCAAATATAAATCATTTGCTTCTTCAATTGAGAGTTTATTTAAAATCTCACTACTTTTCATTGACAAAAGTTCATCACTTTTCTCTTTTGAAATCTCTTTATAAAACTCATTTCTAAAGCAGTTAAAAACATTGCCAGTATGACATTTGATATCTTTTGGAGTAATAAGCTCAATATTTAAAGGCTCTTCTTTAAACTCTTGAACTATTTCACCAACTCCTGTTACATTTGCACTATCATACTCATATACAAAAAAAGGAACATCTGCACCGATTTTTGCACCAATTTTTGCTAATTTCTCTTTTTTATAATATAAGTTAAAATGTTTATTTGCCAATATTAAAAAAGCAGCTACATTTGAACTGCCTCCACCAAGTCCTGCAAACTCTGGGATATTTTTTTCTACTTTTATACTATATACTCTAAAAAATGCATCAATTTTTGGACAATATTTTCTCAATTGTAAAAATGCTTTATATATAGTGTTATCCTCAAGTTTACATCCAAAATCACCAATCAAATTAAACTCATTTGTTTCATTATTTGGAATAAAACTAATAGTATCATAAAGATTTTTCACTCTTACAAATCTTGATACTATTTCATGATAATTATCTCTTTTTTTTGCTATTTTTAAAAATATATTTACTTTTGCATATGATTTTATACTAACTTGCATCTATCTAATTACCTTATTTAATACATATGAAACTTTGTCATTTGAAATTTCGATTATACTAAAAAACTCTTCAAATAAAATGATATATTTTCCATCTTCTTTTTTTTCTAAGTTTTCAATTGGTATTTTTTTTCCATCATTTAATAACTCTTTACTTCCTGTATAGCTATTAACTTCTAAATCTAAATAATCTAAAGGATTTAAATCCTTTTCATTTTGAAAATAAAACTCTCCCTCATTTAATCTTTGTAAATAAGACAAAGTACCAATAACACCTAGGTTTTTAGCAAGTATTTGAGCTAAACTTCTAATATATGAGCCCTCACTAACTGTTGCTTCAAATGTAATAAAAGGATGATTATATGAAATTAGTTTTATATCGCTAATTTTCATAACTTGTTTTTCTAACTCTACTTCAAGTCCAGCTCTTGCTAATTCATATGCTCTTTTACCATTTATTTTTTTAGCACAATATTTTGGAGGAAGATACTCAATATCTCCTTTTAATTTTTCTATTTCGTTTTGTATATCATTTATATCTAAAACTTTTTCATCTTTAATATCAATTATATTTTCAATATCCTCAGAGTATGAACTAACTCCCAACCATAATACAGCTTTATATTTTTTAGGTGTTTTTTTAAGATATTTAAAAAGTTTTGTATATTGCCCAAAAGCTACTATTAGACAACCACAAGCAAAGGGATCTAATGTTCCACTAAAACCTGCTTTTTTATTTTTATATTTTCTTTTAATTTTATTTAAATATGAGTTTGAGCTTATAAACATTGGTTTATTAACAACCAATAATTTATTTAATAACTCTTTATTGTAATATTTTTTTTGCATCAGTTTTATTTTCCACTCAAAAATTTTTCATTTTTTATTTAATAATAGATTTTTATATTTTTTCTACAAATGAAGATAGAATATCTCTTATTTGTCCTGCAAAATTTATAGTAAGTTTATAATCTTTTCCAGCTTTAGCAGCTTTTTGAACTCTTCCCATTCCAAAGATTTTATGTTTTACCAAATCACCTTTTTTATATGCAGAGTTTTTTTCAAGGGTTAAGCACCCTTTTATAAGACCACTTTCACTTAAGAATCTACTTTTTGTAAGTGATGCTCTTTTACCTTTATAAAATCTTGAATGCACAAAAGATAAAGTTAAGTTATCCATAGCTCTTGTTAAAGCAACATATCCAAGTCTTCTTTCTTCTTCTATATCACTTCCATCACCAATAATAGGGAAAAATCCCTCTTCAAGTCCTATTATAAATAGATGTTTATACTCAAGCCCTTTTGATGCATGAATACTCATCATAGAAACCATCTCTTCTACAAACTCACTATTTTCAGACTCCAATGCAATTTCATTTAAGAAATCTTCTAATCCCAAATGTGGATTTTGAATAAAATAATCTCTAATATATCCATAAAACTCATCAATATTTGCTTGTCTATCAAATCCATCAGGAGCATTATCATATGAGCTTCTATAATCAAAGGTATCTTCAAACAAATCTAAAAATCTCATTTTCGACTCTTCTAAAGCCTCTTTTAAATCCATCACTGATGCCATGAAAACTTTTAATGTCCTTGAGTTTTTCTTTCCTACTACTTGTGCTAGCTCTTCTGGTTCTAACTCTTCTATTAATTGAAAAATTGGTTTTTGTGTTTGAGCTGATTTTGCATCTAGTTTCTCTATGGTTGTTTTACCAATTCCTCTTTTAGGTTTATTTACAATTCTTTTTAATGAAAAATTGTCATTGTTATTTGTAAGTATTCTAAAATAAGCAATCAAATCTTTAATTTCTGCTCTTTCATAAAACTTCATACCACCAACTAGTTTATAGGCAATTCCTGCTTTATTAAATCCCTCTTCCAATGACCTTGAAAGTGCATTTACTCTAAATAGTATTGCCATCTCACTTGCTCTTTCGCCATTTAAAATAAGATTTTTTATATCATCAACTATTTTTCTTGTCTCTTCATTTTCATCATGAGATTCATAAACTCTTACACTATTTCCATCTTCTCTTGTACTAACTAATTTTTTCCCTAGTCTATCTCTATTGTGTTCAATTAATTGATTTGCATGATTTAAAATAGTATTTGTAGATCTATAATTCTCTTCAAGTTTTACAACTTTTGTATTTTCAAAGTGATCTGTAAAATTTAATATATTTTTAATAGTAGCCCCACGCCATCCATAAATAGACTGGTCATCATCACCAACAACACATAAATTATTATGTGTGCAACATAATTTTCTTAATAGTTTGTATTGTAGTTCATTTGTATCTTGATACTCATCTACCATTATATAGTTATATTTTTGACTTATTTGTTCTGCTAGTTTTTCATTATTGCACAATATTTTATATGGCAATAAAAGTAAATCATCAAAATCAACTAAGTTATTCTTTTCCAAATAGTTTTCATATTTTTCATATACATCAGCTATTTCTTGATATAGCTTTAATTGTGCAGTAGCTTTTGCTTCACTTGGAGTTAGAATAGAGTTTTTATATTTAGAAATTTCACTTGCAAGTAGTGGAAGAGGTAGCTCTTTGTCTATGGATTTTAAAATTCTTTTTTTATCATCAGTATCTATTATTATAAAGTTATTTTTTCTTCCTAATTCACTCATATAAAACTTTAATAAAAGCAATCCAAACTTATGAAAAGTACAAAGTAAAGGTGGTGTATGTACTATTGATGAGTCAATAAGCGAGAATGCTCTTTCTCTCATCTCTGTTGCTGCTTTATTTGTAAAAGTCAAAGTCAATATAGAAGCTGGATCAATCCCTATTGAGATAAGATATGCTAATCGCGTGGTAATTGTTTTTGTTTTACCCGAACCTGCACCT
This sequence comes from Malaciobacter canalis, assembly GCF_008000835.1. Classification (GTDB taxonomy): domain Bacteria; phylum Campylobacterota; class Campylobacteria; order Campylobacterales; family Arcobacteraceae; genus Malaciobacter; species Malaciobacter canalis. The sequence continues at coordinate 357,570 of NZ_CP042812.1, read as the reverse complement.
GCTAAAATAAGTAATGCGCCATCGATATGTTGAGCTGCATTTTTTTGTGAATCGTTTAATGATAATAAAAAATTTTCCGACATTTCTTCTCCAATAATTCTAGATTATATCATAATTTAGTTAAATTAACTTTTTACTTAATTTATTTATTTATAAACAAATGTTATTATTATCATAAAGAATTATAAAGGTAAAAAAATAATGCTAACTGATTTTGCAAAAATAGAGACGTTTTTAACTGTTGTAAGGGAAAAATCATTCTCAAAAGCTTCAGCAAAACTTGGTATTTCTCAACCTGCAGTGACACAACAAATGAAGTATATTGAAGAGTATTTAGATGTTCAAATTGTTGATAGAAAGAAAAATGGAATAAGGCTTACAAAAGAGGGACAAATGTTATACTCAATTGCTCAAAAAATTGAAAGATGTGTAACAAATGCAGAAAAAGAATTATTAAAAATTATGAATAAAGATGTAACTTTTGTATTTGGTGCTTCATTTATTATTGGAAATTATATATTGCCTAAATTTTTAAATAATTTAAAAGAGAATATAAATAATGATGTTTCAATAAATGTTTCAGTATCACACAAAGCAATTGAAGATTTACTAGATAAAAAAATAGATATGGCTTTAGTTGAAAACTATATTCCTGATGAAAATATTATTTATAGAGAATGGATGGAAGATGAAATAGTGATATTCTCAAACCAACCACTACCTGCTAAAGCTAAAGCTAAAGATTTACTTTCATACAAATGGGTGTGTAGAAATCCTGATTCACATACAAGACTTATTTTTAAAGAGTCTTTAGATAAAGCAAACTATCCAGATTGTGATACATTTAATGTAACAAGTGAGGTTACAAGTGCAACAACTATTGTTCAAACTGTATTACACTCAAATAAAGATGAAGAGCCAACAGTTTCAGTAGTATCAAGAAAAGCTATTGAATCACTTCTTAAAGCAGGTGCTTTATATGAATCAAGAGTTGGAAATCAAAAGATGGTTAGAAAGCTATATATTGCCCATAGAAAAGATAGAAAACATGATGCATTTATAGAAAATGTAGTTGATTATCTACTAAAGATAAAATAAGCTTAGGAAACTCTTCCTAGCTTTAATATACAAATCCTTCTTTTAGTAAAGCCTCTCTAATTTTAAACATTTGTTCATGTTTATTTTTGCACCAAGTAGGTGAAAGTAAAGTGCTGTCATCAATTCCTGCTGTTACTCTTTGAATTGATATATTCTCTGGAAGTTTTTTTATAGATTTTACAACTGTATCAATATATAAATCTTCACTAATTGGAGTAAATTTTCCCTTTTTATACTTTGCTGTTAAAAGAGTATTTTTCACCACATATAAAGGATGAAATTTTATAGAATCAACTTGTAAAGCTATTGTTTCATCAAGTGTATTTAGCATCATATCTTGTGTTTCACCGGGAAGTCCATAGATTAAGTGTCCACAAACATTTAAGCCTTTTTGCTTAGTTTTTTTTATCCAGTATCTCATATTTTCACTTGAATCACCTCTATTTATTTCATCAAGGGTTTCATCATAAAATGATTGTATTCCATACTCAATCCAAATCTCTTTATCTTTTGCTAGACTTACTAAATAATCAAGTATTTCATCACTTACACAATCTGTTCTTGTCCCAATTGAAAGACCTATTACATTATCATAGCTTAAAGCTTTAGAATATAAAGCTTTTAAAGTTTCAAGTGGAGCATAAGTATTTGTAAAAGATTGGAAATATACTATAAATTTCTTTGCATTAAATTTATTCTCTAATCTTTGTTTTGTTGCAAAAAATTGCATATCAAGCTGTTTTAATTGATTTTGCAAGTATGGATTTTCTTTAACATTTGGATTTAACTTAAACTTTGGCTTTCTTTCTTGTAAGTTTGGAGAGAAGGAGTCGTTCTCACAAAAAGAACACCCTCCTTTAGCTACAGTTCCATCAATATTAGGACAGGTAAATCCTGAAATTGAAATTGGAACTTTATAAATTGTTTCATTAAACTTTTGTCTAAAATATCTTCCTATTGTTAATACTTCTTTTAAATCACTCATTATTTTGTTACGAAATAGTCTCCATCAAAACTTTCAAGGGCATAGTTTCTATCATCACCAATTGATTTTTTTAAATCATCAATTGAAAGATACTCTAGTGAGTCAGCTTGAATATATTCACAAATTTCATCTTTTGTCATCTTATGTGAGATTAACTCTTCTTGATTTGGTGTATCTATACCATAATAACAAGGAAACTTAATCTCAGGACTTGCCACTCTAAAGTGAACCTCTTTTGCACCTGCATCTTTTAACATCTTTACAATTCTTTTTGAAGTTGTTCCTCTTACAATAGAGTCATCAATAACAAGTAAAGATTTACCTTTAATTAGTGACTTCATAGGAGAGAGTTTCATTCTTACTTTTAAATTTCTCATCTCTTGTGTTGGCTCAATAAAAGTTCTACCAACATAATGATTTCGAATAATTCCATATTCAAATGGTATTTTACTTTCTGAGGCATAACCAAGTGCTGCTGGTACTCCTGAGTCAGGAACTGGGACTACCATATCAGCTTTGAAATCTTTATTTTTATCATTTTTTGCAAGTGTTTTACCCATATTTTGTCTAGTTGTATAAACATTTTTTCCATCAATATCTGAATCAGGTCTTGCAAAATATACATATTCAAAAGCACAAGGTCTAAATATTGGTTCAAATAACTGAATTGATTCAGGTTCATTGGTTTTTTCACTAAAAATAAGCATTTCACCTGGTCTTACATCTCTAATAAACTCTGCATCTACTAAATCAAACGCACAAGTTTCACTAGCAACAATATATCCACCTGATTTTAATTTTCCTAAAGATAAAGGTCTAATTCCATATCTATCTCTTATTACAAACTGTTTTGATCTTGATTGAACAATAAAACAGTAAGCACCAATAGTTTTATTTAAAGCCTCTTTAATTCTATCTCTTAATCTATTTTCACTACTTTTTGCAATTAAGTGAATTAAGTTTTCAGTATCCATTCCTGTTTGAAAAATTGCACCATTATTAGTTAACTCTTCTCTTACTTCATTTTTATTAATTAAGTTACCATTATGAACTATAGACATCTCACCTAGCTTGTATTTTGCAAATACAGGTTGTGCATCTAAAATAGAATCTCCACCAGCTGTTGAGTATCTATTATGACCTATTGCCATGTTACCTTTTAATATTTTTAAAGCATCATCATCAAAAACCTCTGATACTAAACCTCTATTTTTAATTGTATGGATTTTCCCATTAATTGAAGAAGATATACCTGTAGCTTCTTGACCTCTATGTTGCATGGCAAAAAGAGCTATTGAAGCAAGTCTTGCTGCATTGTCATTATCGTAAATTCCCACTATTGCACACATTTATTTAACCTTACTAAAAGAGAAAAGTGAACTTGATGCGCTATGAAATTTCTTTTCTCTTTTAAATTTGAATTTTGTTTTTTGATTTTATAGACCTAAAGCGTCATTGATTGAGTATAAACTTGGTTCTTTATTTACAAGCCATTTAGCAACTTTAATCGCGCCTTTTGAAAAAGTATTTCTTGCAGTTGCAGTATGATGAAGCTCTATAAACTCTCCATCATTGTAAAGTCCAACAGTGTGCCGACCAACTATATCACCACCTCTTAAACTCATAACTCCTATTTCATCTTTTGTTCTAGCTCCAATATCTCCATCTCTTCCTGAAACTCTAACCTTATCTAAATCCAAATCTCTAGCACGTGCTGCATGTTCTGCTAATGTTAAAGCAGTTCCAGATGGAGAATCTACTTTATATCTATGATGTTGTTCAACAATTTCAATATCAAAATCACTTAATGTTTTTGAAGCTAAAGAGACAAGTTTATTTAAAACAGCAACACCTAAACTCATATTTGTTGAGTATAAAATTGGAACTAATTTACTAGCTTCAATTAATAAATTTTGTTGATGTTTAGAAAAACCAGTTGTTGCAATAACTAAAGGTTTCCTAACATTATTATCTATTACTTGAGTTAATAACTCTTCAGTTGCCGCTGGTGCAGAAAAGTCAATTACAACATCAACACTATCCATTAAAACTTTCATATCATTTGTTACAATAACATCACTAGGAACATCTTTTTCTAACTTATCAAATACATGAATACCAGCAAGTTGTGCCTCACTATCTTTTTTTAAATCATCTATTAGAAGTGTTCCAACTCTTCCTGTACTTCCAACAATACCAACTTTTAACATTTTTCCCCTCTTATCCTAAAAATTCAATAATATCAACAGCAGCAGTAGCACCATCACCAGCAGCACAAACCACTTGTTTAGCAGCATCAATTCTAACATCACCAGCAGCATATAAACCAGGTAATGAAGTTCTCATTTTTAAATCAACAATAACCTCACCTTGCTTGTTTGTTTCACATATAAATGTTCCATCTTCATTTTTTATTGGCTCATTTAATACATCTCTTCCTACAAATACAAATACTCCTGGTACAGGTAAGTCTTTTATACTTCCATCAACTTTACTCTTTACTTTTAATCCTGTAACTCCTGACATATCTCCATATACTTCTTCTACATCTACATTTGTTACTTCTTCTATATTTTCAGTATTTTTCATATGCTCTATTGTACTTGGTGCTGCTCTATATGTATCTCTTCTATGTACTACATATACTTTTGAACATATCTTTGCTAGATATACTGCTTCTTCTAAAGCTGAATCTCCTCCACCAATAACTGCTACTTCTTTTCCTTTATAAAAGAATCCATCACAAGTAGCACAAGTTGATATTCCTCTTCCAAAGAACTCATTTTCACCTTTAAAGCCAGCACGTCTAGGAACTGAACCTGTTGCTAGTAAAACAGCTTTAGATTCATAAGTATTTCCATCTTCTGTAGTTAATGTAAAAATATCATCATTTTTAACAACTGATGTTATTTTTTTCATTTCATGTTTTAAACCAAACTTCATTGCTTGTTCTGGCCATGATTGCATCAAATCTAATCCAGACATTACTTTTTCTTGTCCTGGATAGTTCTCTATTTCTGAACTTCCTGTGATTTGTCCTCCTGGCATTCCCATCTCAAACATTACTACATCTTTTAATCCACCTCTTGTGGCGTATAATCCAGCTGTTAATCCTGCTGGTCCTCCACCTATTATCGCTAAATCTAACATGTGTAAATTCCTTTATTGTATTAAAGAAGAATCATACAGTAAAAACATTAAGCACTAGGTTAATCAAATAAGCCTACTTTATTTACTTAAGTTTATTAATTTTGATTATTAAATAGTTGAATTCTTTCTTAAATTTAATATATATTTTGCTATTTTATAAAGCTTAAAAGGAGTATAAAGTTTATGGAAACATTAGAAAATATAATTTCTGCAATCTCCTCATTTGTATGGGGTGTTCCTATGTTAACACTACTTATAGGAACAGGATTATATCTTACAATTAAGTTAAGAGGTATGCAGTTTTGGGCATTAGGGCATGCTTTAAAACTAATTTTTGTAAAAGAAAAGAGTGCAAAGGGTGATATTTCACACTTTTCAGCACTAACAACAGCTCTTGCAGCTACAGTTGGAATTGGTAATATTGTTGGTGTAGCAACTGCAATTACTTTTGGTGGACCAGGAGCTGTATTTTGGATGTGGGTAACAGGACTTGTTGGTATGGCAACAAAATATTCAGAAGCAATATTAGCTGTTAAATACAGAGAAAAAGGGAAACACGGTTATAAAGGTGGTCCTATGTACTATATTGCAAAAGGTGCAAATATGCCAAAACTAGGCGCTGCATTTGCTCTTTTTACAGTATTAGCATCATTTGGTATTGGAAACATGACCCAATCAAATGCAGTAGCAAATGCACTTTTAACACAGTTTTCTGTTCCCACATGGATTACAGGTATAACACTTTTAACAATTACATCATTTGTAATATTAGGAGGAATTAAATCAATTGGAAAAACTACTGCTTTTTTAATTCCTTTTATGATTGCAATTTATTTAACAGCAGCTTTCATAATTATATTTACAAATTTAGATAAAGTTGCAGATGCATTTGGTTTGATTTTTTATCATGCATTTAATCCAATTGCAGCAGGTGGTGGATTTGCAGGTGCTGCTGTTGCTGCTGCTATTAGATATGGTCTTGCAAGGGGAGTATTTTCAAATGAATCAGGTTTAGGTTCTGCTCCAATTGCAGCAGCTGCTGCTAAAACAAATGACCCAGTAAAACAAGCTTTGGTATCTATGACACAAACATTTATTGATACACTTATAGTTTGTACAACAACTGCTGTTATTATTCTTATGGCTCCTGCTTGGCAAGAAGGTGTTGGTGCTGGGGAGTTAACACTTAAAAGTTTTGAATTTTTCTTAGGAGATACAGGTGCAATTGTAATTGTTGTTGCAACTATTTTATTTGGTTATTCAACAATACTTGGTTGGTCTTATTATGGAGAAAGAGCATTTGAGTATCTTTTAGGACATAAAGTAATAAAACTATATAGAATTGTTTTTATTAGTTTTATTTTAGTTGGAGCTATGCTTAAACTTGAGCTTGTATGGAATTTTTCAGATCTTGCAAATGGGCTTATGGCAATTCCTAACTTAGTAGGATTATTACTATTATCAAATATTATCTCTTCTGAAACAAAAAGATATTTTAAAGAAGATAAAATATAAGAGGTTTTCCTCTTGTATTTTTAAAGAAACTTTGCCTCTTTATTTAAAGAGTAACCCATTCCTTTTACAATCACAATACTATCAATTGGAAGTTTTTTTCTTAATCTTTTTATCATGGCTCTTATATTTGTAAGATTTGTTTCTTCACCTTCCCAAACATAATTTACAATTTCATCATAACTAGCAACATGGTGTAAATCTTGTGAAAAGAGTTCTAAAAACAAAATCTCTTTTTTTGTTAAAAAAACCTCAACACCATTTATATAAAGTTTTTGTTGTTTAATATCAAATATTGTATTTGATGTAAGTTCATACTTTGAAGAAGTAGGACTACAAAGCTTTTTTACTTTTTGAATCAACTCAAAAATATAAAATGGCTTTTTAATATAATCATCACAACCCATTTTATATGATTTTTCTATTTTTTCTAAATCATGATTTGAACTAATAATTAATACAGGGATATCTTTATGATTCATTCTTATATACTCTAAAATAGTAATTCCATCAATTGAGGGAACATTTATATCAAGAATAAAACATTTATAGCCATTTTCTAAGTTTTCTAAAGCTTCTTGACCATTATCAAAACAATCTACAACAAAGTCTTCTTTGTTTAAAGAGCTTTTTATTAACTTCAAAAGTCTTAAGTTATCTTCAAGTACAAGTATTTTCATAGTTTTGCTCCAATATAATAATAAAACAAGCACCTACTTTAGTATTTTTTACTTGTATTTTACCATTCATTTTATCTTCAATAATAACTTTAGTCATATATAGCCCTATTCCACTTCCATCTTCTTTAGTTGAATAATATGGATTAAAGATATTTTCCATATCTTTTTCATTTATTCCACCTGCATTATCTTTTATAGTTATAAGTAATTTATCTTGATCATTAAATATTTCAATATTAATATTTCTATTATTAAAATCTTTTTTAACTAACTCATCTTTTGCATTATTTATTATATTCAATAAACTTTGCATAAACTCATTTCTATAACCATAAACCATAACATTTGTATTTGTTTTTAAATTTATATTTATTTTTATGTAATTAAATCTAATATTATGCTCAACTATTTTTAAAAGAGAACTTATTGCTTCATGAACATCAAAAATTGTTTTCTTATTTGATGGTTTTATAAACTCTTGAAAATCATTTATTGTGTCATTCATATATTTTACTTGTGTCATGATATCTTTTACATAAGATTCACTCTCTTTATTATTATCTTCATTTGTATAAAAACTCTCTTGTGCAATTGTTGTAATTTCAACTAATGGAGCTTTCCACTGATGTGCAATTGCTGAAAATATCTCTCCAATCTCTGCTAGTTTTGACTGTTGGATTAAAAACTCTTGATTTCTCTCTTTTTCTTGTTCAATCTCTTTTTCTTTTGTTATATCTGTAAGTATTGTTACAAGTCCAGAATTTTCTGATTTTTCATCTTTATATTTTGCTTGTTTTATTAAATATACTCTTTTTTTGCCATCTTTTATCTCAAAATTAAATTGAGAGTTATTCTCTGGTTTTTTTGAATAGTTTTCTAAAGCAAGTAAAAGATTTCCTACTCTTTTTATCCCTCTTAATTTTCTTAATGAACTAAGATATAGATTTTCTTGTGATATTCCAATCATAGAGCTAAACTTACTATTAAAATCAACAATTCTTCCATCTTTATTTTGCCAAAATATTGGACTTTCAATTGCATTTAGTAAGGTTTCATCAAAATCTATTCTCTCTTTTAATAGTTTTTCTGTTTTTCTTCTTGAGTAGATATTATGAAGTAAACCAATCACAAGTAAAACCAATAATGGAAAAAGCAAAAAAAGTATTTCTAAAAAAGTTCTATGCTTTTCAAAAAAATCCAAAGGTTTATTTACTATTTCATAGTTATTATAGTAGTAGTATGGATTTATTTTATACTCACCTAGCTTTAAACTATCAAACTTATAATCATATGCTATACTTTTTCTAACCACAAAGTCTATTTTATTATCTAATATATCTAAAGCAACTTGACCTGTTTCTTGCCCAAGTTTTACAATAGGAACTAATTTTCCCCCAACTATTCCCTTTTTTAAAAATAGATCATCTGTTGCAAAAACAGGCAATTTACTTGAATTTATAAATCTTGCTATTTCACTATCTTTATTTAAATTTTCATTCTCATTTTCATAAAATTTGACAAAAAATATAGCTTCATTCTGTTTTTTTATACTAAATTTACTACTTAGTTTTTCTAAAGTTGAATATTGAACATATTCAATTTCAAACCTTTTTTTCATTTGCTTAAATGCTCTTTCAACATATATATTTGTCTTTTCTATACTTAAAGAGTCATTTATAATATATAATTTTTTTAATTTTGGAATAACCTTACTTATAAATTTAACATTATCTGTTATATCTCTTCTTGAAAGTACTACATGAACTCTGTTTTGTAGATTATATTTTATAAGTTTTGATTTATCAAACTCTTCAATTCCACTATAAACAATCTGTTCATTTTTAAAAAGCTTATTATAGTTTTTAATTGCAAAATCATATGCAAATTTATCTATTGCAATAACTAAATCATACTGACGTCTTTTTAGTTGTAAGGAGTATAAATCAACCAACTTTTTTAAATATAGTTTTGAGTTAACTCTTTTATAATCCATATATAAAACATTTATATCTACTTCACCTCTTTTATAAAAACTTTCCTCAATTCCTTTGATAATATTATCGCTATATAAAAATCCTCGATGATAAGAGTTTAAAATAAGTACATTTTTTTCAAATTGTGCAAAAGCAAAGGTATTAAATAGAATAAAAAAAAGAAGTAGTAATTTTTTATATTTCACTTTTTCCCTAGATTTAAGAAGTGTTTCTTAGGGAAGTTCCCTAAGAATTTTATTTATATTAGTGAGTTAATTTTGTCAGAAAGTGCTTGTTTAGAAGAAGCACCAACCATTTGATCTACAATTTCACCATCTTTCATAAAGATAATTGTAGGAATAGATCTAATTCCATATTTAACTGCTAAGTCTTGTTGCTCATCAGTATTTACTTTACAAATGTTTGCTTTTCCATCAAACTCTTCACCTAACTCTTCAATTACTGGTGCTAGCATTCTACAAGGTCCACACCATGGAGCCCAGAAATCTACTAATGATACTCCATTTGCTACTGTACTTTCAAAGTTCTCTTGTGTTAATTCAATATATTTTCCCATATAATTCCCCTAAGATCTAATATTTAAGTTCAATAATTATACTAAGCTAAACTTAAATAAAAGTTGTACTAATCTTCTATAAATTTTTATTTGGGTAAAATATAAACTTTAATTTAACAATGGGTAATTTCATGGATGTAAGAAAAGAGTATTTAGAATTTTTTAAAAATAAAGGACATGAAGTGGTTTCTAGCATGCCACTTGTTCCAGATGATCCTACACTATTATTTACAAATGCTGGTATGGTGCAATTTAAAGATATTTTTACAGGTGCAATTCCAACACCAAAGAATAAAACTGCAACAAGTTGTCAATTATGTGTAAGAGCCGGTGGTAAACACAATGACTTAGAAAATGTTGGATATACAGCAAGACATCATACTTTATTTGAGATGCTTGGAAACTTCTCATTTGGAGATTACTTCAAAAAAGATGCAATTGCGTATGCTTGGGAATTTATAACAATAAACCTAGCTTTGCCAAAAGAAAAACTATGGGTTACTATTCATAATAGTGATGATGAAGCTTTTGAACTTTGGAAAGAGCATATAAGTGAAGATAGAATCAAAAGATTTGGAGATAAAGACAACTTTTGGTCAATGGGTGATACAGGACCTTGTGGTCCTTGCTCTGAAATTTTTTATGACCAAGGTGAAGAAAACTTTAATAGTGATGAAGACTACTTAGGTGGTGAGGGTGATAGATTTTTAGAGATATGGAATCTTGTATTTATGCAATACGAAAGAGATGCAAGTGGAAAAACAACATCTCTTCCAAAACCATCAATTGATACAGGTATGGGACTTGAAAGAGTTGTGGCTATTAAAGAGGGTAAATTTAATAACTTTGATTCTTCACTATTTATGCCAATTATAAATAAAATACAAAATTTAGCAACAAAAGAGTTATCAAAAGATAATATTGGAAGTTTTAGAGTAATTGCTGATCATTTAAGAGCTGTATGTTTTATGATTAGTCAAGGTATTTTATTTGATAAAGAAGGTAGAGGCTATGTTTTAAGAAGAATATTAAGACGAGCAGTAAGACATGGGTATCTTCTTGGATTTAGAAAACCATTCATGGCTAAATTAGTTGATACTTTAGACTCAATTGTTGGTTCTCATTATATTGATATAAGAGAGAAAAAAGAGTATATAAAAGAACAAATTACTTTAGAAGAAGACAGATTCTTTAAAACAATTGAATCAGGTATGAGTCTATTTGAAGAAGAGTTAAAAAACACTAAAGATAATTTCTCTGCAAAAGTAGCATTTAAACTTTATGATACATTTGGTTTTCCATTAGATTTAACACAAGATATGCTAAGAGATAAAAATCTAAGTGTAGATATTCAAAAATTTGATGAACTAATGACAAAACAAAGAAACAAAGCCAAAGCTGCTTGGAAAGGTAGTGGAGATACACTAAATGAAGGTGATTTTAAAAATTTACTTGAAAAATATGGGAAAAATGAGTTTGTAGGTTACAATCTTACAACATATAATTCAAAAATAGTAAGTTTACTAGATGAAAACTTTAAAGAAGTAAAAAGCTTAGATGTTGGTCAAACAGGTTGGGTTATGCTTGATAAAACGCCTTTTTATGCACAATCTGGTGGTCAAGCTGGTGATATTGGAGTAATTGAAGATCAAAGTCATATAGCAGAAGTTTTAGATACTAAAAAATTCTTCGATTTAAATCTTTCACAAGTAAAAGTTGCAAATAAAAACTTAACTATTGGTGAAAATGTTGATGGAGTAGTTGTAAATAGATATGAAGTTGCAAAACATCATAGTGCAACACACCTTTTACAAACAGCACTTAAAATGGTTCTTGGTGAAAATGTAGCACAAGCTGGTTCTTTAAATGATGCTTCAAGATTGAGATTTGACTTTACATATCCAAAAGCTATGAGTAAAGAGCAAATAAAAGAGGTTGAAGATTTAGTAAACTCTATGATTGTTAGAGGTATTAAATCAAATATTGAAGAGTTACCAATAAATGAAGCAAAACAAAAAGGCGCGATTGCTATGTTTGGTGAAAAATATGGTGACATGGTAAGAGTTGTTGACTTTGGTGGCGTAAGTATTGAGTTTTGTGGTGGAACTCATGTAAGAAATAGTTCTGATATTGGAAGTTTTTATATTGTTAAAGAATCAGGTGTTAGTGCAGGTGTTAGAAGAATAGAAGCAGTTTGTGGTGTTGCTGCAATTAACTACACAAATGATATTATTCAAAAATATGAAGAAGTTCAAAATGAAGTAAAAAATCTTGATGCAACACTTGGTGTTAAAAAACTAAAAGATCAAATAAAACAACTAAAAAAAGAGTTAGAAGAGTCTCAAAGCTCATCAAATTCAGCAATAAATGAAGAAATTATTGGTGATACTAAAGTTGTTGTTGATATTGTTAAAAACGGTGATATTAAAAAAATAGTTGATGATTTAAAAAATGCAAATGAGAAACTTGCAGTTTTACTTTTACAAGCAAAAGGTGATAAAGTAATGATAGTAGCAGGAAGTAAAAATACTCCTGTTAAAGCAGGTGATTGGATAAAACATGTTGCTCCTATTGTTGGTGGAGGTGGAGGTGGAAGACCTGACTTTGCACAAGCTGGAGGAAAAGATGTTTCAAAAATAGACCAAGCTTTAAAAAAAGCTTTAGAGTTTGTGAAAGATAATTTATAATGTTTACATTATTTGAAAACAATCTTGCATTTCTTATATTTTTACATGTATTAAGTGCAGTAATTTGGGTAGGAGGAATGATAGCAATAAGGTTTGCTATTCATTACTCTATGCAAGGAATTCAAGAACCAAAAATTAGATTAGAAAGAACACTAGAGAATCTAAAAAGGTTTTTTAATATGGTAATTCCTACTATCTTAATACTTTTAATTACTGCAATTATAATGATTTTAATTTTAGGATTTAAAGGAACAAACTTATATTCTGTTGTAATAGCAAAAGAGATTATTTGGACAGTGATGAGTATTGTTTTTATTACTATATATGTAAAAAGAAATAAAGCACAAAAACTATTTGAAGAGGGTGATTTTACAGGATGTAAAAAACAACTTTTACCAATAGCAAAATATTTTATACCATTAAATATATTTTTAGGACTTATTGCTATTTATTTAGGAGTTACACTTAGAGGGTTTTAATCCTCTAAAACTCTTTGGATTTTCCAAAAATGCTTTTTAAAATAGACATTATCTAAAGTTGATATTATCACACCTTTTTTTCTAGATACATGTATAAATCTTCCATCATCTAAATAAATTCCAACATGCCTACTATTTTTCCCTGTTTTAAAAAATACCAAATCACCAACTTTCGCTTCTTTTTTTGATACTTTTTTACCAACTCTTGACTGATAATATGTTGTACGCGGAATTTTTACATTTAATTTTGTTTGAAAGGTTCTTTGAATAAAAGCAGAACAATCAATTCCATTTTTAGAGTTTCCTCCATACCTATATTTAACACCTTTCCACTCACTATATTGGGAAAGTAATGCTTTTGCTATTTCATTGTCTTGTGGTTCATACTCTTTTTCTATACTAATATTATTAGTATTGTTTGAACTGTTAAATAAATTTTTTGCACTTTGCAAAGATAAAGAACAGCCACTAAATAGTAATGGTAAAGTTAAAATTAGATATTTTTTAGCTTTTCTCATATTCTCTTCTTAAAGTATTTAAAAAAATTATATCAAAATCCTCCATATAAAACTATCATAATAGGAATATACACTATTGAAAATATAGTACTTAATAAAACTGTAAATGTTGCTTTTTCAGGTTTTATTCCATTTATAATAGCTAAAGTAACTCCATTATTTGCAATAGGAACAATTGAGAATAAAAACATTACTTTATAAATATCTTCATCATTTATAAAATGTATTACTGTTTTATCTATATATATAAATAAAATAACCATTCCTGGCCAATATACATATTTAAAAAAGAAGTTTAAAAAGATAAATTTTTTATCTAAATCTTCACTCTTTTTCAAACCAACTAATCCCATACCTAAAATCATCATCCCCAAAATTCCATATACACCTTTAAATTGTGAAGTATATACAAATAACTCTTCTGGTATTTTTACACCAAATAAGTTACATAAAAGTCCAAATATAAAAGCATAAACAACAGGTAATCTAAAAACCTTTATTAATGATTCTCTAACAGTAAAATTACTTTTTGCAGTTATATAAAATCCTGTTGTATTTCCATAAAAAATAAATGCTAATTGAACAAAAATATAAATATCTGCAATATGAGGTTCAAAAAATAAAACAGCCAAAGGAATACCAAAATAGCCTGCATTTCCTGTTCCTGCATTAAAAGCTAAAATATTTGAAGTAGCATCACTCCAATGCTTTTTAAAAATATTATAGACAATAATTGCAGTAAAAGAACAAAAAAGATAAAAAAAGATTGGCATAATTGCCAAACTAAAATCTATTTTTACACTAATAGTTGAAGAAAAAACTACAACAGGAGTTATTATATAAATAATCAATTTTGCAATTGATTCTTTTTTCACTTCTAAAACTTTAACACTTAAATAGCCAAGTAGTATATTTATATACAAAGGCGTAATTTTCAATAATAATATAAAAAATAGACTCATTTAATCCAAATACCTATTGCTTTCTTTAGAAAAATAAGAGTAAAAATTTGCCATTTTTACCAAACTTTTATCGTAATTTTCTAAAAATCTTTTTTGATTTATATATTCACTTTTATAAGAGTGTTTATATTTACTTATTAACTCTTTTGAAAGTTTACCCTCATAATCTAAGATAAATTTTGAACTATTAGCACCATAAACAAAAATAAGATTTATATAAGAGTTATCATTTATTAAATATGTAGTAAACTCATAAGTATCAAAGTCATACTGCTCTACAATTTTCATGCTTTTTATTTTTAGTGTTTGTTTAAATAGCTCTTCAAAAAAACCTCTTTCAAAACCATTCCATTTACAACTACTATCTAAGTTTATATACTCAATAAATAGTTTTCCATACTCTTTATCATCTACATTTGATATATATGAAAAATTTGCACAAGGATGAAATGTAGCAATAGTTTTACTATTTTTTAAATCTAAAGTTTTACTTGGTAATTTTATATTGCTTACATTAAAACTTAAACATCCACTTACAAAAAATGATACAAATATAAATATATATAGTTTTTTCATCTTAAAATCCTCCATAAAGTGCTAAAACCACTGGTATATAAACAACCGATATTAAAGTACTTAAAAGTACTGTAAAACTTGCTTTTTGGGGTTTTGCTTTTAATAAAATAGCTAAAGTTACAGTATTACCTGCTAAAGGTACAATTGACATTAAAAATAAGACTTTATAAATATCTTCATTTAAAAAATTGAAAAATGTTTTATCAGCAAAAATAATTATTAACATAGCCAAAGGCCAAAATACAAATTTATATAAATAGGCTACTTTCATATACTTCTTATCAAAATCTTCTTCTAAATTAAAACCTTTTAAACCCATACCAAGCATCATCATTCCAAGTATTCCATATGCCCATTTTAAATTCTCAAAATATGGAATTACAAAATCTGGAGTATTTACACCATTTAAATTTAATATAATTCCTAAAATAAAAGCATATACTAAAGGAAGTCTTAGTATCTTTTTAATAGATTCAATTGCTGTAAAATTTCCTTTTGCAGTAACATAAAAGCCAACTGTATTTTCATATAATAAAGAAGCCAAAGTTACAAAAATAAATATATTTACAACTTGAGGTTCTAGTAAAATCATAGCTAAAGGAATTCCAAAATATCCAGTGTTTCCTGTACCACAAGTAAAAGCTAAAGTATTAATACTTGAATCAGTCCAATATTTTTTATATCTAATAAGAATATAAAAAGCAATGGCACTTCCAAATAAAAATATAAATATTGGTAAAAATGCTATTTGTACATTGATTTGTATGGATATGGTTGCAAAAAATATTACAATTGGACCTAAAATATATACTAATATAAATGCAATAATATCTCTTCTTACTTTAAAATATTTAGCAAGTAAATAACCAATAATAATATTTAAGTATAAAGGAAAAATCTTTCCAAGAAGAATAAAAAATAAGTACATAACTTTCCTTAAAATCTGAAAGACAATACTATAGCTAAAAATGAATTTAATAATGCATAATAATTTTTTAGTTTGAAGTTAATATAAAAAGAATAAGGAAGTAAATGTGATAATAAAAATCATGGAGAGGGAGAAAAATCCAGAATAAGTTTATAATAATTACACTATGTTTATATATTTTGTAGTAACAAATATATTTCACATTTACTTCTTATGCCGGAATTATAATAAATTTAGATGACTTTAGTATGACTTTTGACCCTCTTTATAAAAATTTTACAAATTTCATAAAAAAACTATTTTTTTACTCTTGATTTACTGTATTGCATATGTAAAATTGTTGCTATTGTTCTAGTATAAGGTGCGTCTAAACCTTGTTTCTCACAATTTTTTATAACTACACCACAAATATCATCAAGTTCTAAATCTCTATTATTTTTTTTATCTACCCACATTGAGGGAACTATTGATTCAAATTTTTTCATAAGTTCAAACATCTCATCAACATCACTTTCAGATATATTTACTTTTACAGCATGGGATGCTAGCCCTGCTTCTTTCATCAAGTTGTAAACTAATATTGAAGTCTCTTTTTTATTTATTAAGGTACCTGATTTTTCTTCAAGTAATGCACATATTGCATTTACACCATTATTTATAATCAATTTTTTCCATAATTCTAATTTTATATTATTTGTTAAAATTGTTGTAGTATTTGCATTATCAAGCTCTATTTTTAATTTTTCTAAAAACTCTTGTGAATGTTTTGTTGGCTTTATACTTCCAAGTATAGTTTGCACTTCTCCAACTGCTTCAACAAAACCTTGTTTTATTATATGAACAGCAATTAATCTTGTAAGTCCTCCTATTATAAACTCTTTTGGTAAATAATTTGCCATTTTATCTTCATTTTCTACCCCATTTTGCAAAGAGATAAAATATGGAATTTTATTTTTATTTTTTATCCATAATGATAATTTCTCACTTACTTCATTTGTACTCATAGATTTTGTTGCAATAAATACAGCATCTATACTATTAACATCAACTAATTTTAATTCATTTATTGATATTACATCTAGATAATCTTCAAAAATAAAATCTGGATGAGTAAGTTTTAATTTGTTATTTTTTAAGTATTTTAGGTTTTCACCTCTTGCTATAAACTTTACATTATGTCCTTGCATAAGTAATTTAACTCCATAAAAAGAACCAACTCCACCTGCACCTATAATAATAAAATTCATTTTTAATCCTATATCAATATTTTAAAATATATTATATACAAATTGAGTATAATTAAAATAAAAAAGGATTATTTTGATAAGACTTGGTTCAAATTCACCAACAAGAGCACTAATTTTAAAAAACTTTGGTATTGATTTTATTCAAAGTGGTGGAGAGTTTGATGAAGATAGTATAACAACAACAAATCCTAAATCATTTTGTTATGAAGCAACTAAAGGTAAATTTGATGAATTATACAAAAAATATACAGTTAAAGAGTTGCCTTTATTAGTTGCTGATAGTGTTGTTACATGTAACAATGAGCTTTTAAGAAAAGCAAAAAGTATTGATGATGCAAGAAGAATGTTAAATTTACAAAGTCAAAATAGTACTACTGTAATAACATGTATGATTTATAAGTCTTTAAATCTTGAGCTTATTGATATCTCTTCAACTACTTATGAATTTAATAAGTTTGATGAAAAACATATTCAAGAGTATTTAGACTCAGGTGAATGCATGGGAAAAGCTGGAGCTATTATGGTTGAGGGATTTTGTAAACCATATATTAAAAGTGTTAAAGGATATGAATCAACAGCTATGGGACTTTGTGTAGAGAAATTAAGACCATTTTTATAAAGGATAAATTATGCCTCATTTAAGATTTGAAATAAACAAAAAAGTATCAGATGATATAAAAGAAGAGTTTACTTTAAAAATAGAAGATGCTTTTTCAGAAGTTATGGATACAGCTAAAGGTCATATCGCAATTTCAATAAATGAAGTTGGCAAATATGATATTAGTATTGGAAGAGCTGTTAAAGGTGATGACATATGTTTAATGAGTTTAGATATTAGGCATGGAAGAACAATAGAACAAAGAAGAGAGTTAGCACTTAGATTTATGGCTATTGTAAATGAACTTTTTAAAGTTGACAATAGAAATCAATATTTAACTTATACAAAACATGAGGGAGAAGACTTTCATCTAATTGAAAGGTATCTTCCCTCATGGACACTAAATGAAGACTTTTTAGCTTAAGCCTTGTTCTTTATGCATTTTTTTAGCTACTGTTATAGAGTTAAAAAGAGATGGCAAAAGAATCAAAGATACAGGAACAGCAGTTATTACAATAAATGATTGTAAGGCTGTTATTCCTCCTGAACCAACAGAAATTAAAATTATTGCTAAAGCGCCCATAAGTACTCCCCAAAAAACTCTTAAGTAAGCATTTGGTTCTGTACTTCCACTTACAACTACACTCATTGTATATGTCATTGAGTCCCCTGTAGTTATAATAAAAATAGTAGTTAAAACTAAAAATAATATTGAAATAATCAAAGGAAAAGGAAGATTTTGCGTAATAGCAAGAAGTGCAGCTGGTAAATTAAAGCCTTTAAATGCTTCACTAATTACTCCAGGTTCTGCAATTTCATATGATAATCCAGCTCCTCCTACAATAGTAAACCAAAACATTGTTACAAGTGGTGCTATAAAAGATACTGCTAAAATTAACTCTTTTATACTTCTTCCTCTACTTATTCTTGCAATAAATATAGCCATCATTGGACCATAACCTATAAACCAACCCCAAAAGAAAACTGTCCACCAACCAAGCCATGAAGTATCAGCTCTATATGTTGCAATTGGTATAAAATTATTAAGCATATTTCCAACACCTTGAATATAACTATTAATAATAAAATTTGTTGGACCTAAAATGATTATAAATACAACTAAAAAAAGAGCTAAATATACATTATATCTACTAAGGATTTGAATACCTTTTGTTAGTCCACTAAGTGCAGATAAAGTATAAATGATTATTGCAAATATAATAATACTAGATTGTGTTAAAAAACTATTTGGTATATTAAATAATTCATGTAGTGAATATGAAATTTGTAAACCTAAAAAACCTATTGGACCTATTGTTCCAGCAGCAACTGCAATAATACAAAAACCATCTACAATTGAACCAAACTTTCCATGTATAACTTTTTCTTTAAATACAAAATAAAGAAGTGTTCTAGGTTTTAAAGGCAGACCTTTTTCATAGTGTAAATACATCAATACAATTGAAGTTAATGTTCCTAAAATTGCCCAAGCTAAAAATCCCCAGTGTACAAAAGATTGAGATAATGCATTAATAGCTTTTTGAAAGTTTGAGTCGGTTTGTTCAAATATTGGAGGTGGTGTTATAAAATGTGCAATTGGTTCCCCTGCTGCCCAAAAAACACCTCCTCCTGCTAAAAGAGTACAAAGTATTATTGCTATCCATTGAAATGTACTCATCTCTGGTTTATTTAACTTTCCTAAAATTACACTTCCTGTTTTTGAAAAAGCTAAATATACACCAATTAGAAAAGTCAAAAGTAATAAAACTTGCCAATAAGCTCCAAAGACTTTTGAAGACCATGCAAATCCATCATTTACTAAAGTTGATAATAGTTTTGCATCAATAAATGATATTAAAACAAATGATACTAAAAATAGCGTACTAAAAAGCAAAGTGATTTTATCTATTTTTTCTGTGTTTTGTAGATTTTGTTTGTTTACATCCACAAGTTACCCTTTATAATTTATTGTGAAATTTGATAAAATACAAAAATTAATATATTTAAAATCACTTATATTAAAATAGAATAAATTTTGAAAGTATTTAAAATTTAAGTAGTATCTTTAGAAGATTATATTTAAGGATATAAATTTTGTAATTTATAGTTTCGCGCGTATTCTAACCAAAAAAAATTATGTTTTCTTTAAAAATAATAAAAAAGTAGAAAAAATTTTATATTTTCTCTACTAATTGTTTTGCAGTTAATTCTAAACTCTCTTCAACTTTAGAAGTCTCACCATGGACAATAAAGTGGTCTTCATACTCAAAAGAAGTAATATTTACACAAAGTTTTGCTTCATTTACATACTCTAAAATTGCACTTGCAACTCCACCTTGTTTTTGAGAATCACTAAAAACATACCATTTGTCATATTTTGAAGCAAGAGCACTTAGCATTTTTCCATCAAGTGGTTTTACAAATCTCAAATCTAAAATAGCAATATCTTCTTCATGAAGCTTTTCTGTTTCACAAGCTCTTGAAACTCCAGCTCCATATCCAATAAACAGCTTATTTGAACTTCCTTCTTTTAAAAGTTGAGATTTACCAAGCTCAAAAGGTGTTGATTCATAGCCAAGTTCTTTAAATGCACCCCTTGGATATCTAATAGCACAGGGTTTATCTAAGGTATATGAAAAATCAATTGCTTGATGTAAAGATTGATTATCTCTTGGTGCAAAAAGAATCATGTTTGGTAAAAATCTTAAATATGAAATATCAAAAGCACCTTGATGTGTTTCCCCATCATTTCCTACAATTCCTGCTCTATCAATTGCAAAAACAACAGGTAATCCCATAATACATACATCATGAATTATTTGATCAAATGCTCTTTGTAAAAAAGTAGAATATATAGTAATATATGGTTTAAAGCCCTCTTTTGCCATTGCTGCCATTGAAGTTACTGCATGTTGTTCTGCAATTGCAATATCCCAAAATCTATTTGGATGCTCTTTCATTAATCTGTCTATACCTGTTCCACTAGGCATTGCAGCTGTTACTCCAACTACATCATCATGTTCATTTGCTAATGCACTTAAAGCATCAGCATATACAGCTGTTGCAGACTTTGCTCCTGCTTTTTTCTTAAACTCTCCTGTTTTTACATCAAAAGGTCCAACTCCATGCCATTTCTCATTTTGACCCTCAGCAATAGCATAACCTTTTCCTTTTACTGTTTTAGCATGAACAATAACTGGTTTTTTAAGATCTTTTGCTATTTGTAAAGTATCAATTATTTCTTCAAGATTATGACCATCAATTGGTCCAATATAATCAATACCCATCTCTTCAAAAATCACACCTGGAGTAATAAGCTTTATGCTCTCTTCAATCTTTTTAGCAATATAATTAGCACCCTCTGGTAACTTTTGTATAATGCTTTTGTCTATTCTATCTCTAAGTTTTTGATAAAATTTTCCTGCTAAAATTTTACTCAGATATTTTGAAATTGATCCAATTGGTTTGGCTATACTCATTTCATTGTCATTAAGAATTATTATAACTGGAAGTTTAATATCTCCCAATTCATTTAATGCTTCATAAACCATTCCTGCTGTCATAGAACCATCACCTATCATAACAACAGGAACTCTTTGTTCATCATTGATTCTAATAGCTTTTGCTGCACCTACAGCTAGTGAGATAGAAGTAGAGCTATGCCCTGCTACAAAATAATCAGCACTACTCTCTTTAGGTTTTGTAAATCCACTTAATCCACCAAATTGTCTAATTGTTTCAAACTCTTCCCACCTATTTGTTAAAAGCTTATGGGGATAACATTGATGAGAAACATCAAAAATAAATGGATCACTTTGGACATCAAAAACTTTGTGCATTGCAACTGTTAATTCAACTGCACCTAATGTTGAACTAAAATGTCCTCCATTTCTGGATACTACATCAATAATTCGTTCTCTAATTTGAGTACAAAGTTCTTCTAATTCGCCTAAATCTCTACTCTTTACATTCATAACAAAATCTTCTATTTTAAATTTTTTAATACTTCATCCAATACTTTTAATACTCTTGTATTTTGTTCATCACTTCCAATAGTAATTCTTATTGCATTAAGATTATAACTTTTTAAATCTCGAACAATTATACCCTCTTGAAGTAAATTTTGTGCAACTTCTGAAGAGTTATAGATATTACCAAACTTAATAGTTATAAAATTTGTATAACTTTCAATAAAAGAAAAACCTTTAGTTTTTGCATAATCTTCATATCTTTTCATTTGTTCAAAGTTTTTTCTTATACAATCAGTTACAAACTCTTCATCTTTTAAAGCTTCTATTGCTGCTGCTAAAGATAGTGTAGTAATATTAAAAGGAGGTCTTAATTTATAAAGATTTTGAATAATCTCTTTTTTTGCAATACCATATCCAACTCTCATACCACCTAAAGCATAAGCTTTTGAAAATGTTCCAAGATAAATTACATTTGGAAATTTTGAAATAAGTTCATCAACTACTATTATTTTATTTTCATCTTTAAAAGCTGCATATTCATGATATGCTCCATCAACAACTACTAAAGTTTTTTCATCTACTTCTTCTAAAAATGAATAAACATCTTTAGTATCTAAGCACTCTCCTAAAGGATTATTAGGTAAACACAAAAATACCATATCAGGTTTATGCTCTTTATAAAGTTTTCTAAATTGATCTAAATTATGCTCATCATCTTCTGTTCTAATAACCTTAGCACCCGTTTGTTTACCATATATTTCATACATTGCAAAAGTTACATTGCTCATAAGAAGTTTTGAGTTTTCATCACACTTTGCATGAATAGCAAACTCCAATATTTGATCACTTCCTGAACCAATAATTATATTAGAACTTTCAACTTTAAACTTACTTGCTAAAGCCTCTTTTAATTCAAACATGGAATCATCTGGATACATGAACATATTTTTTGCAATATCTTGAATCTTTTTTGTAACTTTTGGTGAAGTTCCATATGGATTCTCATTTGATGCAAGTTTTATTATATCTTTTTCATCTACTCCATATTCTCTTATTACAAGCTCAATTGGTTTACCAGCTTCATATATTTTTACATCATCTAAAACTTTATTAAATTGCATTTTTCTTCCTAATTATAAACTTCGATTTTAACACTTTAGTTTTAAAAAAAACTAAATTTTTTTATTAGATATCATCTGCTTCTTTTACATAAGATCCTAAAAATTTTATACTATCTTTATGTTTTGTAAATATTTTTTGTATATGTTCATCATCTTTATGACCATCAAAATCAATAAAAAAGATTGAATCACCCTCTACTATATGTGATTTTATTTTAGTAAGATTTATTTTAGCCTCGTTAAAATCAGTTAAAAACTCAACTAATGCACCACTTTTATTTGGAAGTTTCACTAAAACTGATGTTTTATCTTTTCCGCTTCTTGCATTTTCAAAATCACTAACAATGAAAAATCTTGTTCTATTATTATCTTTATCTTCAATATTCTCAAATAGTATTGGAAGATTATACATCTTTGCGCCAACATGAGAACAAATAGCAGCACTTCCTTTTTCTTTTAATGCATATTGTACTGCTTTTGTTGTTGATTCAACAGGAATAAGCTCAACCTCATCAAGTCCAACATTTTCTAAAAATTTTCTACACTGTTCAAAGGCAATATCTTTTGAATAAATCTTTTTAATATCTTTAACTTTATCACATGTTGTAGCTAAAGTATGATGTATATCTAATATAACCTCAGCAATAATTTTTAAATCATATTTTGTTAAACAGTTTATAGTATCACTTACAATTCCATTTGACGAATTTTCTATTGGAATAACACCAAACTTTGCTTTTTTTGTATAAACTTCTCTAAATACACCTTTTATTGAAGCTATTGGTAAATATGAACTCATAGCACCAAATCTAGTCTCAGCAGCTTGATGCGTAAAACTTCCAGCAGGTCCTAAAAAAGCTACATTTTCAGGTAATTCAAAATTTCTTGATATTGCAAACACTTCTAAAAAAAGTGCTTCTATTGCTCTTCTATTTAGCTTTCCTGTATTAATCTTATCAAGTCTATCAATAATAGCTCTTTCTCTTTCAGGTCTATAAATAGAACCCCCACTATTAGCTTTTAAAACTCCAACTTGATGAACGATATCCATTCTTTTATTAATTAAATCTAGTAGTTCATTATCGATACTATCAAGCTTATTTCTTAACTCTTCTAATCCCTTCTCACTCATAAATTTCTCCCTTTTAAAAGTGCTAAAACTTCACTCATATCTTTACAAATATTATCAGGTTTTTCTTCTTGCTTTAGTGTAGGTAAAACTTCATTTGCATCTTTAATCTTACCACTTAAAACTAATACTGCTTTCATTCCAAGCTTTTTAGCTCCAAGCAAATCACCCATCATATCATCACTTATTATAGTAATTTTATCAAAGTTATCACAATTAAGTAGTTTTCTAGCTTCATTATAAAAATTAAAACTTGGCTTTCCAACAACTTTATAATCTTTATTTACAGCAAATTTAATCATACTCATAATTGCACCAACACCTGGATATCTTGATCCATCTTTTGAATAAATAGATGTTTCATGCATTCCAATTAAATCATCAGTTTTTAAAGCACACTCAATCATTTTAGAGTAATCTTCATTTGTATACTCTTTTTTTATTGATACAATTAATGTTTCTGGATTATCATATTCAAGTTCATATTCCATTTGTGTTAAAACCTTTGGAAAACTATCTTGTCCAAAAGCTGCAACTTTTCTCTTTTTTGCAACATCTTTTAAAATAACAAAAGGATCAATATAATTTTTTTCTTTTATATTAAATCCTAAATCTTTTAAAAACTGCAAAAACTCTTTACTTAATTTTTTTGTGTTGTTTGTAATTACAACATAAGGTATATTATTCTCATTTAGATAATCTATAAACTCTATTGAACCTGCTATTGGTTCTTTATTTATATCATCAATTAAAGTACCTTGAACATCTATAAAAAACATTTTATTTTATATATTCCTCTTCAAGTGCGATTATATCTTCAAAAGTCTCTCTTTTTCTAATTAATCTATCTTTTCCATCTTCATAAGCTATTTCAGCAACTTTACCTCTTGTATTATAATTACTTGCCATTGTAAAGCAATAAGCCCCTGCACTATAAATTGCAACTAAGTCATCATGTTGCGTTTTTGGAAGCTGTACGTCTTTTGCGAAAAAATCACCACTTTCACAAACTGGACCTACCAAATTACAATCGCTAAACTCTTGATTATCATTTAAAACTTCAACTTTATGGTAAGCATTATACAAACTTGGTCTTAGCAAATCATTCATAGCTCCATCAACTATTACAAATCTTTTATTCCCATTTACTTTTTCATATAAAACTTTAGTAACAAAAACTCCAGAATTCCCAACTAAGAATCTTCCTGGTTCACAAACTACTGTAATATCTAAACCAAATAAACACTCTAATATTGACTGTGCATACTCATTTGTATCTATAAGTTTTTCATCATCATAAATAATACCTAAACCACCACCAACATCAAAAAAAGATAGTTCAATTTTAATAGCAGCAAGATTTTTAACTAAATCTGAAACAATTTTTACAGACTCTTTAATTGGTTCTAATTGCGTTAATTGTGAACCTATATGTAAATGAATACCTCTTGGTTCCAAATAATCTGAATTTTTACATTGAATATACATTCTTTTAGCTGTGTCTATATCTACTCCAAACTTATTCTCATGTAATCCAGTTGATATATATGGATGTGTTTGTGGATCAATATTTGGATTTACTCTTACAGATATTCTTGCAACAACATCAAGCTCTTTTGCTATTTGTTCAACTCTATTAAGCTCTGCATCACTTTCAACATTTATCATCAAAATGCCTAGATTTAAAGCCTCTTTTATTTCACTATCAATTTTTCCTACTCCAGAAAATATTATTCTATATGCAGGTATTCCTACTTTTAAGGCTCTTTTTACTTCTCCAATTGATACACAATCAGCACCTGCACCTAAATTTGCCAAATGTTTAATAACACTTAAATTTGAATTTGCTTTTACTGCATATGCAACTAGTGACTTTCTTGCTTTAAATGAACTTTTAAGTTCATTATACTGCTTTGTTATATGATCAAAATCATAAACATAATATGGTGTTTGATATTTATTAGCTAACTCTTTAAAATTAATACTCATTCTTTTCCCTATGATTCATAAAATTTCAATTTAAAACTTCAATAAATTCTAAATAAAAACTTCTTTTTTTAAATAAAAAGCAATGAAAGGCTTAGCCTAGAAATTTACTTTTAGTAAAAATCTAAGCTAATATTTTTTAATAAAATACTATTTATCAGTACCATTCCAAGCAATTGATGGTCTACCATTTTCATCAAAGTTAACAGCTGGCATTCCCATTAGATTATACCCACAATCAACATAATGAATCTCTCCTGTTACTGCACTACTTAAATCAGAAAGTAGATACATTCCAGAGTTTCCAACTTCACTTGTTGTTACATTTTTCTTTAATGGTGAGTGTGCCTCATTCCATTTAAGCATAAATCTAAAATCTCCAATTCCAGCAGCTGCTAAAGTTTTAATAGGACCTGCACTAATTGCATTTACTCTTGTTCCATCTTTACCTAAATCTTCAGCTAAATATTTTGTAGTCATTTCTAAAGCTGCTTTTGCAATACCCATTAAATTATAGTTTGGAATATACTTAGCTCCACCATAATAAGTTAATGTAAGTACTGAAGAGTTTTCACTTAAAAGTGGTTTTAACTCTCTTACTACTTCAATTAATGAATAAACAGATATATCCATAGCAATATCAAACGCCTCTTTAGAAATATCATAAAATCTTCCTGAAAGTCCCTCTTTTGGTGCAAATGCAATTGAGTGAACAATAAAATCAATTTTACCCATATCTTTTTCAAGTGATTCTTTTAATGCTTTAATCTCTTCTGGTTTACTCACATCACAAGGATAAACATAATCAGAGCTTCCAAACTCAGCAGCGATTGGTTCAACTCTTTTTTTTAGTGAATCATTTAAATATGTAAAAGCAATTTGCGCACCTTGTTCAGCACAAGCTTTTGCAATACCATATGCAATTGATTTATTATTTGCAACCCCTAAAATAACACCTTTTTTACCCTTCATAATCATCTAAATATCCTTTGTTTTTTCTATAATTTCAATAAAATCTTCTTTATTCCAAGAAGCAGTTCCAATTAATGCACCATCAACATTATTTAAAGAGCAAATCTCTTTTACATTATCTACTTTTACGCTTCCACCATAAAGTAAAGGTTTAGAAATTTTCTTTTTAATAGCATTGTGTACATTAACAATATCATCACTTGTAGCAGTAACTCCTGTTCCTATAGCCCAAACTGGTTCATATGCTAAAATTAGATTCTCATAATTTGTATCAATTCCTACAAATTGCTCATATATATACTCTAATGTTTTTTCCAAGCCTTGCTCTTTTACTTCTAAAGGCTCTCCTATACAATAAATAATTTTATATCCAAGCTCTTTGTAAAAATTAAATTTTTGAGCTATTTGCTCTTGAGTTTCACCTAAAATATGTCTTCTTTCACTATGTCCAATTAAAATTGTCTTAATACCAAACTCATCTAATTGAGATGTTCCTATTTCACCTGTAAAAGAACCTTTTATTGTGGCATATGCATTTTGTGTTCCAAGTCTTAGGTTTGGTACTGTATTAAAAGTATCAAGACTTGTAGCTGTTGGAAAAACAATTATTTCATTTTTGATACTATTCTTTTTCAAATAATCATTTACAAAAGATACAAACTCTTTTGTTGATTGCCTTGTATGGTTAGTTTTAAAATTTGATGCAATAATTACCATTTTTAACCTTCAATTACCAGTGCTCTAACACCTGGAAGAATTTTTCCTTCAATTAACTCCAAAGATGCTCCACCACCTGTACTTATAAATGTCATATCATCTTCATCACCCGTAACTCTAACTAAATCAGCAGTATCTCCACCACCAACTACAGTTGTTGCATATGAACTTGCTACTGCATGAGAAATTTTTGCACTACCCTTTGCAAATTTATCCATTTCATAAACACCCATTGGTCCATTCCATAAAATTGTATGTGCATCTTCAAGTGCTTGTGAAAAAAGTAATGCAGTTGCTGGTCCTATATCAAGACCCATCCAGTTTTTAGGTATTTCTTGAACTGTTGTTGCTTTTGCAAAAGACTCTTCATCAAAAGACTCAGCTACAACTACATCAACAGGAAGATAGAATTTAACTCCTAACTCTTTTGCTTGTTCCATTATTTTAGCAGCTTCTAAAATTAAATCATCTTCAACCAAAGAGTTTCCAACTTCATAACCTAAGGCTTTTAAAAATGTAAATGCCATTCCTCCACCAATAATAATCTTATCAACTTTAGGTACAAGATTATAAAGTGCTTCTAGTTTTCCTGAAACTTTAGAACCACCAACTATTGAAACAAAAGGTCTTTTAGGTTCATTTACTATGTGATAAAAGAATTTAATCTCTTTTGCAAGTAAAAAACCTGCTGCTTTATGATTTATATCAAAATATTTTGATATCCCCTCAACAGAGGCATGAGCTCTATGAGAAACCCCAAAAGCATCATTTATATAAATATCTGCCATTGAAGCTAATGTTTTACTTAAATGTTCATCATTTTTTGTTTCACCAGCTTCAAATCTCATATTTTCAAGTAATAAAATTTCACCACTTTTTAGTTCATTAGCCATTTTTAAAGTCTCTTGACCAATAACATCTTGTGCCATTTTAATATCTTGTTTTAATAATGTATGCAATCTTTTTGCTATTGGTTTTAAAGAGTATTTTTCCTCAAAACCATTTTTAGGTCTACCAAAATGTGAAGCTAAAATAACAGAACAATCATTATCAATACAATATCTTATTGTATTTAAAGCACTTCTAATTCTTCTATCATCTGTAATATTATTATATTCATCAGTTGGTACATTAAAATCACATCTAATAAATACTTTCTTTCCTGAAATATCTATATTTTTAATCTCTTGTAAATTCATCAGCTTCCTTATTTATTAGCTACAAAAATAGCCATATCAATAAGTCTTGAAGAGTAACCCCACTCGTTGTCATACCAAGTCATAACTTTAATCATATCTTCACCAATTACTTGTGTTAAATCACTTGCAATTATTGTAGAGTTAGTATTTCCAACTAAGTCACTTGAAACCATCATCTCATTATCAACTGCAATAATTCCTGCAAGCTCTTTTGCTTTTGCCTCAAATAGTGCATTTACTTCTTCTTTTGTAGTTTTTTTACTAACTACTAAGTTTACATCAACCATTGAAACATTTGGAGTTGGAACTCTAACACTTTGACCATGTAGTTTTCCATCAAGTTGTGGCATAACAAGTTTCATAGCTTTTGCAGCACCTGTTGTAGTTGGAATCATATTAAGAGCCCCTGCTCTTGATCTTCTTTTATCTTTTTTATGTTTAACATCAAGAATATTTTGATCATTTGTATATGAATGAATTGTTGTCATTAATCCTTTTTCAATACCAAATGCATCATCAAGTACTTTTGCAACAGGACCTAAACAATTTGTCGTACAAGAGGCATTTGAAACAATTGCTTCACCTTTGTATTTATCTTCATTTACACCCATTACAAATGTAGGAGTATCATCTTTTGCAGGAGCAGACATTACAACTTTTTTAGCTCCATTATCTAAATGTATTTGGCATTTTTCTTGAGTAAGATAAGCACCTGTACACTCTAAAATAACTTCTGCACCACACTCTTTTGTAAATGTTAATTCACTTGCATCTCTTGTTGAGTACAATTTTGCCTTAACATTTCCCATTATTAAATAATCATTTTCTACTTTTACTTCACCGTCAAATGTTCCATGAACAGTATCATATTTTGTAATATATTCTAACATTTCAGGTGTTGCAGTATCGTTTATTGCTACTAGTTCAACATCATCTCTATTAGCAATAATTCTTGCAACACATCTTCCAATTCTACCAAAACCATTTATTGCAACTTTTACAGCCATACTATACCTTTATATTTATTTGTAAATTTTAGATATTTTATCCAAAAATTGCTATAATATTATTTAATTATATACTAAAAGGATAAAATGAGTGCGTATAGCAGTGTTTGGAGGTAGCTTTGATCCACCTCATATTGCACATGAAAAAATTGTTTTTGAAGCATTAGAAAAGCTTGATATTGATAAACTTTTTATTGTGCCAACATACTTAAACCCTTTTAAGGCAGATTTTCATTTAGAACCAAAAAGTAGATTTATGCTACTAGAAAAACTTTTTAAAAATGAAGAGAAAATAGAAATTTGTGATTTTGAAATTAAACAAAATAGAAAAGTTCCTTCATATGAAACAATTTCATATTTAAAAAAATATCATGATTTATCAAAAATATATTTGATTATTGGAAGTGATAATTTTAAAAGTTTAGAAAAATGGTATAAAATAGATCTATTAAAAAAAGACGTAGAATTCGTTCTTGCAAAAAGAATTGGCTTTTTAAATGAAAATTTAGATAGTATAAAAACTTTAAACATAGATATTGATATTAGTTCAACTAATCTAAGAAACAATATCGACTTAAAATATATCCCAAAAAAAATACAAAATGATGTAAAAACATTATTTAAAACCAACAAAAAAGGCAATTAAATTGAACAAAACGATTGAAAAAATAAGAGATATTCTTGATGAAAAGAAAGCAGAAAACATTGAAGTTTTAGATTTATCACAAAAAGATTACATAGTTGATTATGTAGTTATTGCAACTACATTAAACTCAAAGCATGCTTTTTCTTTATTAAATTACTTAAAAACAGAATTAAAACCTGATGGTGAAGAGTTTTTAAGAGTTGATGAAGATGATGATTGGACTATTATAGATTTAGGTGATGCATTTATTCATCTTATGAGTGAATCTCACAGAGAAAAATATAATTTAGAAGAGTTCTTAGAAGAGTTAAAACAAAGCAAAGAGTAAATACTCTTTGCTACTCTTGTCCTGTAAGAAGTCTATTATAATTTCCAGCAGCATGCTTAGCACCACCCATATTACCTGTAAGTATTGCATATCCTACGATAACTATGAAAATTAAAATAAACCATTTCATTACATAATCTCCTTCGCCTTTATTCCTAAAAGATTTAAAGTAACTTTTATTGTAAGTGCTACTAAACTTAATACCTTTAGATATTTATTTTGCTCTTCTGAATCAATAATTTTATAATCATTATAAAACTTATGTACAGATGAAGCAATAGAGTTTAAATAATCTGTTACTTTTTGCATATCTCTTTTAAGAAATGCTTCTTGTAAAATTGATGGTAAAAGAAGTGATTCATATACTAAATTTATAGCATCTTGGTTTAATCCATCAAAACTTTCACCTACTACATCATCAAAAGTTAAATTTGCTTTTTTAAAAACTTGGTTTATTCTAGCATATGCATAATTAATATAAAAAACGGGATTTGAACTATCTTGATTTTTTAAGATATCTAAATCAAACTCTAAGTGAGTATCACTTTTTTTAGTTAAAAATACAAATCTTAAAGCATCAGAACCAATCTCTTGTGATATATCACTCATCAAAATTACATTTCCTGCTCTTTTACTCATTTTATATGGTTCTCCACCTTTAAGCAACTGAACCATTTGAGATAAAAGCACTTCAAGTTTTGAAGAATCATTTCCTAAAAACTCAATTGCAGCCTTAACTCTTGTAATATATCCATGGTGATCTGCACCCCAAATATTTATATATCTATCATATGCTCTATCATATTTATTTTTATGATAGATAATATCTCCAGCAAGATAAGTAGGTATTTTATTGTCTCTTACAACAACTCTATCTACATCATCTCCAAACTGTGTTGATTTAATCCAAATCTTTTCATCTTTTTCATATAAAGAGCCATTTTTTTCTAAAACCTCTTTTGTTTTTTCCCAAGATGAATACAAAGATTTCTCACTAACATAGTTATCAAACTCAATTCCTATATCAGCCATATCTTTTTTAATAATCTCCAAAACCTTATTTTTTGCAAAATCTGCAAGTTCAAGATATCTTGACTCATCATTAAAAATATCTGTTCCAAACTCTTTTTCAACATCTTGTGCAATATCAAAAAGATAATCGCCTCTATAATATTTTTCTGGATACTCAACTTCTTGTTTTAAGATTGACTCTTTTCCTGCTAGGGCTAAAGATAAACCTAATAGATCCATTTGAGCACCAGCATCATTTACATAATACTCTGTTGTAATATCATAACCTAAGTGTCTTCCAATTCTAGCTAGTGTATCACCTGCAATTGCTCCTCTTGCATGTCCAATATGTAAAGGACCTGTAGGATTTGCACTTACATACTCTAAAAGAATTTTCTCATTTG
Organism: Malaciobacter canalis; assembly: GCF_008000835.1. GTDB lineage: Bacteria > Campylobacterota > Campylobacteria > Campylobacterales > Arcobacteraceae > Malaciobacter > Malaciobacter canalis. The sequence goes on along the minus strand of NZ_CP042812.1, from coordinate 325,109 downwards.
CATTCTCTTGTTTTGCATAATTTTCACCTAAAGATAATGACTCTTCACAAAGTTTTTGCAAAAAAAGTGATGAAAGCTTAAAATTTATAAAACCTTTCACAGCTTCAACTTTTTCAAACATTTCACTCTCTTCAAACTTTAAAGCCAATTCATTTGCAATTATCATAGGAGATTTCTTTAACTCTTTTGCTAAAGAAAATGCAACTGGTGTTGCAAAATGTCCTAATGTTATATCTTTTGGTTTTTCAAGTACAACATCTTTTTCTAATACTTCTTCAATATAATTTTTAACTATTTTTTGCAATCTATCATCTCTTTTTTATACAGTTTTAGATTCTTCTTTTTTCTCTTCTTTTTTAGCTTCACTTTTTTTATCTAATTCATCAACTTTATCAGTGCTTGCAACTTCTTCGTTTTCATCATCTTTTACTGCTTTTTTAAAGTTTTTGATACCACTACCTAAACCTTTAGCTAGTTCTGGTATTTTTTTACCTCCAAATAGTAATAACACTACTAAAGCAATTAAAATCCATTCTACTCCACCTGGCATACCCATCGTAGACTCCTTATAATTTTTTACAGATTATATCTACTTAATACTTAAAAATTTTGTTTAATTTCTTATATCTTCTTTTTATAATATTTTTTTTGCTATGTTTACAAAATTAGTATTTTATTTTAATAAAAAATATTATAAAAATTATAAAAAAACAATAATTTATAGAAAATGAATATTTAATAATTTTATTTTTAAACTATAATAAAAGTTCTGGCTACATAATTTTATTAAAAATAAATTATTTTTTACCAAAAAATATATTTTATTTAGCTTGAAATTCCATTTTTAGCATTTGATTATAAAAATAAGTAAAAAATTTATTTTATTCTTGTTTTTATCCAATCCTTATAAATAGCTACTTTGTCATATATATGTCACTTAATAGTCAAATAAAATGTCATTTTTTTTATAATAAAATTATGAGTTAAGAATAATAGAAAAAAATCGATTTTTTTGATTTTAGTCATTATTTATTTACTTTTTTTTGATATAATACTTTTTCAATTAAATTATTAATTAATTTATATTATTTAACTATACAATATATAATTTTTGTTATATTTTATTTAGTTAAACTGTAAGACAATTTAATGAAATATCAAAAAGGCAAAATATGGAAATTTATGAAAGAATTAATCAAATATTAAAAGAAAAAAAACTTACAAAAAAAGAGTTCGCTGCTAGATTACTTGCAGTAAATCCAAAAGTTAATAGAATAGGTGAGGCACCATCTGTGTCTTCAATATATGCTTACTTAAATGGTACATCATCAATTAAAGCTGATTTTATACCTTATATAGCAGAAGCATTAAATGTGGCAGAACAAGAGTTATTTGAAGATAACACAAATAGTAGAAGTAGATACTTAAAGTATATATTAAAAGATTTATCAAAGAATGAACTTGAATTAATAAAAAATAGAATTGAAGACTTATGTCATTGGGAACAAGAGATGACAAAACAAGTTGAAAAAATATATACTTATAAAACAAATAAGGATAAAATTGATGAGCTTATCTCATTACTTCCTTATATGCCAGATGCATTATATGACAATGTAGTTAAAAAAGTAAGAGAGATAAAAGATTTTACAGATAGTTACTAATGGTTAAGAAAAAACTGTAAAACTTTATATCCAAAAGCTGCTGCGAATATAGTACCAAAAACATTTAAAGCTATATTTGCAACAGCAAGTACAAAAGAGCTTTGAAAAAGAAAAAATGTCTCTATGGCAAATGTAGAGTAAGTAGTTAAAGCTCCTAAGAACCCTGTAGTTAAAAACATTTTTAAATTATCACTTAAATTATAATGAGCAAAAACTGCAAAAACCAAGCCTATTAAAAAACTTCCTAAAATATTTACAGCTAAAATACCTAAAGGAAACTCCAAAGGAACATATTTATTAGTAAAATGTACGGCATATGCTCTTGCAACTGCTCCAAAAAATCCACCAAAACCTATTGCTAAAATGGCAGACCAATTAAAACTCATTTTTTAATTCTTTTTTTAATATTTGATTCATTTTTTGTTCAGTTTGTTTAAACCAATCAGTATCTTTTGAAGCTTGAACAGGATCTAAATATATTACTTTTACAATACCTGGATTACATGTAAGTTTTTTTGAATCTAATATCTCTCTTGTATTTAGCATAACAACAGGCTGAACCCTTAATTTTAATTTATCAGCAAGCATCTTAGCACCACTTTTAAATGGAAGCATTGTTTTTCCATCGGTTCTTGTGCCTTCTGGAAAAATTGCAATTGGTCTTCCTTTTGATAATCTATCTTTTGATTCTCTTAATAATTTAACAAGCCCAGCTTTGTTCTCTCTATCAATAGATATCATTCTTGGAGCTTTTATAATATGTCCAAAAAAAGGTAAATCAGTAATCTCTTTTTTGGCTACCCATGCTAAATCTTTTGAGTGTATATACTCCATTACTATTATATCTAATAGACTTTGATGATTTAAAATAACCATATCACATGTTTCGTCTAAAGAACCCTCTTGCTCTAATTTTATTCCAAGAAAAAACATTTGAAACTTCATCCATATTTTTATTACTTTATGTGTATGGTTTCTAAATAAATACATGAAAAATATTGTAACCGCAACTGTTAAAGAAAATTGTATAACAACTAAGAGTGCTCTAATTCTTGACAAAACTATCTTCCTTTACCCATCCAATAACTTTATTACCATTATTATTGAACATAACTTTTATAAACTCATTTTTTTTATTTAATATCTCAACATTTTTAAAATTATCTAATTGATAAAAAATTGTTGATTTATTTGTTGGTAAAATATAAACCATTGTATTATTTTTCAATACAGCCTTTTTATTTGGCATTAAATTTAAAATTGCAATTATTATTAAAATCAAAATTACTAGTAAATAACTCTTTTTTCTTTTCCAAATAAATAAAATGATAAAAATCAGTAAAAGTACTAATAAAGCAACTTTTTTATAAAGTTCAAGATTTGAACTGTTTGGATTTAAATCAGTTTGAGTACTTACTAACTCATTTTCTAACTCTAAAGGTATAGATATTCTTTGAAAACTTTTTGAAGTAGTATTAAAATATGTAAAGTTTAATCTTTTTTTGTGAATAGGTGCAACAACATAATATAATAGATGTTGTTCAGGATACTCATCTTCAATACTAGATATACCTTGATCTTTTGAAAAATCATTTAAATAAAAATCCTCTAAATTTGAATTTTTTGCATCTATATCTATTATTGTTAACAACTCATTATTATTGTATTGTTTAGTTTTATATGTATTTAAAATTAACTCACTAGCAATAACATTTGAAAAACTATTGTCACCTTTTGCTAATTTAGAAAATCTAATATCTTTTGGTTTTAAATATGCAAAATCTATTAATTGATCATTTTTGTATAATAAAACTTGAAATGTTGGCATTATAAAATCTTGCTCATAGGCTTTAAAATAGAATCTATTTTCAAAACTATTATTATCCACTGCCATCCAAGCTTGTTCTGGATTTAATACATTCATATTCTTTGAATCAACAAATCTTGTTTCAATTCTATCAAAATCCTCTGTTGTAATTAGTGCTTTAATACTAATCTCAAATCTTTGGTTTTTATATATATTTTGAGGAAACTGTATATATGATAAATATAAATTTTTTGATGTGGGAACTGTTTTAACATCTTCTTCATTTAAATAATCAAGTCCACTAGAAGAAAAAGTATCATCTTCTACTTGTGTATTTAACTGTTTATAAGCATCTTCTTGAAAAACTGAATTCTCTTCATTAGTAAAAGTTGTATTTGCAAATATAGTTTGTATAGTAAGTAATATTAGCAGTATTATTTTCATATTTTATCTCTTTTAAGTAAAAGTAGTAGAATTTTCTACTACTTTACTTTATTTAAAAAAGCCCTGCAGCATTTTTATTCCATCATCTCCACCAAGTAGTTGCTCTATTGCTCTTTCAGGATGAGGCATAAGTCCAAATATACTCTTTTCTTTATTACAAATTCCTGCAATTTGAGAAACAGAACCATTTAGATTTTGTTCATTTCCATCTTTATCACAATATTTTAATAATATTTGATTATTTGCTTCTAACTCTTTTAATCTTTCTTCATCAATAAAGTAATTACCATCATGATGTGCAACGGGAATATTAACAATATCACCAACATTTAACTCATTTAAAAATGCATTATCATTATTGATTACTTTTAAGTAATTAAATTTAGAAATAAAATGCAAAGAATCATTTCTTTTCATAGCTCCAGGAAGTAATCCAGCTTCTAAAAGAATTTGAAATCCATTACAAATACCTAAGACTTTACCGCCATTTGAAGCATATTCTTGCACAGCATTCATAATATTTGCAAATCTTGCAATTGCACCACTTCTTAAATAATCTCCATATGAAAATCCACCAGGTATTACTAAAAGATCAGTATTCTCTGGTAAAGTTGTATCTTTGTGCCAAATAATTTCTACATTACACCCAAGTTTTTCAAAGGCATACTTTGTATCATATTCACAATTTGTTCCGGGAAATTGTAATACTGTTACATTCATCATAATTAACCTACAATTTCAATTTCATAATCTTCTATTACAGTATTTGCAAGCAGTTTCTCACACATATTTGTAACTTCGGCTTTTGCATTCTCTTTACTTGAAGAATTAAGCTCAATAATAATTTGTTTACCAATTCTTACATCTTTAACTACTTCTTTGAACCCCAATGTATCTAATGCATGATGCGTTGCTTTACCTTGATCATCTAAAACACCTTGTTTTAATGCCACATTTACAATTGCTTTCAAATTCTATCTCCCTAATTATTTATTTAAAATTCTATTTAATACTTGAGTATAGGCAACTTTTAGCCCACCTTTACCTTGTCTAAATCTATCTTTATCTAAAGATTCACCAGATTCTATATCCCAAAATCTACAATTATCTGGACTTAATTCATCTATTAAAATAATATTGCCATTTTTATCTTTACCAAATTCAAGTTTGAAATCTACAAGTTTTAATCCTTTTTCAAAAAAATAAGGTTTTAAAATATCATTTATTTCTCTTGCAACTCTTCTAATTTTGTCTAATTCATCTTGGTGCTTAACTAAACCTAAAATCAATGCATGTTGATCATTTAATTTTGGATCTCCTAAAGCATCATTTTTGTAATCAAACTCTACTAATGTAAATGGTAATACTTTTCCATTCTCAATTCCTAAGTTTTTACTTAAAGATCCTGTTGCTATATTTCTTACAATAACCTCAAGCTTTATTACTTCGCAAGATTTATGAAGCATATTATTATCATCAAGCATTTTTACAAAATGTGTTTGAATTCCTTTTTCATTTAATAGTTCAAAAAGTGCACTTGAAATTTGGTTATTTAAAGCACCTTTACCATCTTCACTTGATTTTTTTTCTCCATTAAATGCTGTTAAATCATCCTTAAACTCAGAAATCAAAAAATCTTCATCTTCTGTTTTCCAAATTTTTTTTGCTTTACCCTCATATAAAAGTTCTGTCTTAGTCATCTTATTCCTTCTATTTCATAATTATTAAGCTTTTTAAAATATTAATAGCTGAATTGATCTGATTGTCATTTTGTATATCTTCTTTTGTAATAATCTCTTCTTTATCTTCTTCTTTCTTTTCTACTTTTTCTTTCTCTTTATCTTTTCCAGATTTTACTTCTTTTTTTATTTTTTTATCTTCAACTTTTTCAAGCTCTTCTTCTAAGTGTTTTTTTAAGTCAGCTTCTTTTATTTGAAACTCATTTGAGGGCTCAGTTACAGTTTTTCCTGCATAAGCAATAATATCAGGAGTTATTCCTTTTGCTTGAATAGTTCTTCCACTAGGTAAATAATATTTTGCTATTGTTAACTTAATATTTTCACTTCTATCTTTTACTATTGGTAATACTGCTTGAACTGAACCTTTTCCAAAAGTCTTTTCTCCTACAATAATTGCTCTTTTATGATCTTGTAAAGCTCCACTTACAATCTCACTTGCACTTGCACTTCCTGCATTTACTAAAACAACCATTGGCACATCAGTTAAAGTATTTGTGTATTTTGCATAAAACTTCTCTTCATCATTTGCATCTCTGCCTTTTTGAGATACAATTACCCCAGAATCAACAAAAAGATCAGTAACAGATATTGCTTGTGTTAAGAGTCCACCAGGATTGTTTCTTAAATCTAAAACTATACCTTTAGTTTTTGTATGCTTTTTTATAATTTCTTTTAATTTACCAGTTACTTTTTTATCAAAACTTGCAATTCTTAAATATAGTAAATCTCCATCAATTTTCTTTGCAAATACTGATTCTACTTTTATAATATCTCTTATTATTGTTATTTTTATAGGTTTATTTTCACCTTTTCGTACAACTGTTAAATCTATTTTTGTTTTAGGCTTACCTCTCATTAATCCAACAGCATCGTTTAAAGTCATATTTAGTGTTGATTTATCATCAATTTTTAAAATTATATCTCCAGCTTTTACTCCAGCTTCATACGCAGGTGTTCCATCTATTGGTGATATAACAGTTAATGCAGAGTCTCTCATTCCTACAGTAATTCCCAAACCACCAAATTCTCCATTTGTTTGAATTGACATCTCTTTTGTAGATTTTTTATCCAAAAATGATGAATGAGCATCTAATTCTTGCATCAAACCTTTTATCGCTTTATCCACAACATCTTGAAGTTTAACATCATCAACATAGTATTTTTCAACTGTACCAATAACTTGTGTTAGTTTAGTTAATGATTCAAATCTACTTTGCGTTAGCTCCTCACTTTTTTCTTTTGCAAATAAACCATGCGAAAGTACCAAAGCAAAAGACGAAGCCAATAGAAATTTTTTCATTATTAACCTTTCATTTGTATAAGACTTGTATTATATTCAAACTTTTATAAAAGTAAGGTTTTATGAAAATTTTTGTAACATATTGATTAATTTTTTTAAAGGAAATTTATGAGTTTAAAAGAGAATGTGGATTTTGTTAAAAATGAACTAAATAGTGAAGAAAAATTTCTTGAAAGTTTTGTAAAAGTTGAGAGATTTTATAAAAAAAACAAAACACTAATAATTGCAGCTATAATAATTGTTGTTGTAGCCATTATTGGATTTAGTGTTAAAAGCTACATTGATAAAGAGAATAAAGTAAAGGCAAATATTGCTTTTAACAAATTTTTAAATGATGTAAATAATCAAGAAGCACTAAAAACACTAGAAGAAACAAATAAAAAACTTTACGATATGGCAATATATTTAAAAGCTAAGAAAAATGGTCAAACAGCTGATGTTAATGTACTTTTTTTCAATAGTTTAAGTAAATATCAAAAAGCTTTAAAAGAGCAAAGTATTGAAAAGCTAAATGATGTTTCAATGGATCCAAATTTTTTATTAAAAGAGTTTGCAATTTTCAATAAAGCATTAATTGAAGCAAAAGATGGAAAATATGAAGATGCAAAGATTACTTTAAAACTTATTCAAAAAGAGTCAAAAGCATATGAATTAGTGAAAATTTTAAATCACTATTTACTTACAAAATAGAAGGAAAAATCTATGAAATATTTCTTAATACTACTAACATCTCTTATTATTTTTACTGGTTGTTCTAGTAAAAAATATTTTGAAGTTGATGATACTTTAGGTGATTATGAATCAAATAGTGCATCATTAAATGATAATATTAAATCATTTAATAAAGTTGGAGCGACTTTAGATAATGGTGAAATCATAACAAAAAAAGGTGTTTCAAACTTTCAACTTCCAGAAGGATTTGAATTTATAAATTTAAGTGAAGATACTGTTATTTCTACAAACTATTTAAATAAGATTTTATTAAATAAAACAGAACATGAGTTCTCAACAGGAGTTGTTGCTGCAACATTAAAAGATAATATTTTAGCATTGGTATTTATGGATAACTCAATTGCTCTTTATGATATTAATACTAAAAATATATTAATGAAAGAGTATTATTCAAAATCATTAGCAAATGATACAAGAATAGCAAATCCTTATTATATGGGAAGTCTAATTTTATTCCCAACATTAGATGGAAAAGTAATTGTTGTTTCATCAAAATCAAACAAAGTTATAAGAACTATTGTTGTTGATGCAGATAGCAAATTTAATAATATTATATTTTTAGATGTAGTAAATGATACATTAATTGCTTCTAGTTCAAATAAAGTTGTATCTGTTGGAGCTGGAGTTGTAAATTTAAAAGAGTATAACATTAGAGACATAATTTCACATAATCAAGATATTTTTATAGCAACAATTGATGGTCAAATAATAAAAACTGATATATCATTAAATATTCAAGATAGAAGAAAATATAAATATGCAAAATTTTATGCTTTAGCATATGGAACTTCTCTTTATGCACTTGAATCACAAGGCTATTTAATCAATATTAGCAATGATTTTAAATCTGACAAAATATATGACTTTTCATTTGATAATGAAGAAAATGTTATTGCAATTGATGACATTATATATCACAATGATGAGTATTTTATAGTTAAATAATCTAGTCTTTAAAACTATTTCTATATCTTTTCTTTAGTGAAAAGATTATAGAATAGCTATAATATAAATAAAGGCTTAGAGATTGGAAACTTCAAATTTCGATTTTAATTTTTCTACAACAAATAACAAAATTGAACTTTTAGGAGATTTAAATAAATCATCCCTTCCAAAACTTATCTCTTTTATAAATAACAATTTAGAATATACAATTGATTTAGAAAAACTTAATAACATTGATTCATGTGCGGTTATTTATTTAATTTCTCTTGAAAAATGTGGAAATATAATAATAAATAATAGATTTAAAGAGATATACGAACACTACAAAAAATATTATTTAGATAAAACTCCAAAAAAAAGTGACAATAAAAATCTTATAGAAAATATTGGGAAAAGCACACATGAAAATCTTCAAGAGTTAAAACTATTTATCATTTTTTTAGGTGAGCTTTTTTATTACTTTTTTTATTCTTTAATAAAGCCTAAAAAAATAAGATTTAAAGAGATGCTAAAATATGTAGATGCTTCAGGAATTGGTGCTTTAGGAATTATAACTCTTACTTCTTTTTTAGTAGGTATAGTTATTGCTTATCAAGGTGCAGTTCAACTTGAAAAGTTTGGAGCAAATATTTTTATAGTAGAGATGATTTGTATAACTATGTTCAGAGAGATTGCTCCATTATTAACAGCAATAGTAATTGCAGGAAGAACAGCTAGTTCTTATACTGCGCAAATTGGTGCTATGAAAATAACAGAAGAAGTAGATGCAATGAAAACAATGGCTTTTGAACCTACAATTTTCATAACACTACCTAGAGTATTTGCACTTTTTATTTCACTTCCATTATTGGTATTCTTTGCAGATATAATAGCTGTTGGCTCAGGTATGATTGTAGCTTACATAGATTTAGATATAACATATGCTGAATTTATAAATAGAATGTATGAAGAAGTAGGTATTAAACATTTTTTAATAGGAATTATAAAATCAATATTTTTTGGAATAGCAATAGCAATAATTGGATGTTATAGAGGTTTTCAAGTAAGAAACAATACAACTAGTATAGGAAAATATACTACAAAAAGTGTAGTAAATGCAATATTTGTAGTAATTGCATTAAATGCAATTTTTTCAGTTATTTTAACAGAAAGTGGTCTTTAATGAATATAGTTGAAGTAAAAAATCTGTATACAAGTTTTGATACAAAAGTAATCCATAACAATATTAGTTTTAATATCAAAAAAAATGAAATATTTGGTATTTTAGGAGGCAGTGGATCTGGTAAGACTGTCCTAATTAAACAAATTGTAATGTTACAAAAAATACAAAAAGGTGAAATTATATTTTTAAATGAGAATTTGAGTAATTTGACTTTAAAAAAAGAAGAAAATTTAAAATTACAATTCTCATATCTTTTTCAATTTGGTGCATTATACTCTTTTTTAAATGTTATTGAAAATGTAAAAGTTATTCTAAAAGAGTATACAAAACTTCCAAAAGATTTAATCACTAAAATTGCGTTAACAAACTTAAATATGGCTGGTCTTGATAGTAGTAGTGCATATTTATATCCATCACAGTTAAGTGGTGGAATGAAAAAAAAAGTTGCACTTGCAAGAGCAATAGCAAATCAACCCAAAATACTCTTTTTAGATGAACCAACAAGTGGATTAGATCCATCAAGTACTATTGAGTTTAATCATCTAATTAAAAAGTTAAGAAATACATTAGATTTAACAATAATAATCATCACCCATGATTTAGATACAATTAAATCAACATTAGATAGATTTATAATACTAAAAGATGCAAAAATACATTTTAATGGCACACTTAATCAAGCTTTAAAAAGTGAAGACAAAATTACAAGAAGTTTTTTAACATTTAAAAAGGATTCATATGCAAACAAAAATTAATTTTTTTAAAATAGGCACTTTTGTAATAGTACTATTTGTCCTTATGTTAATTTTCATATTTTGGTTAGGAAAATACGCATTTGTAGTAACAAAGCAAGATGCTTATACTATTTATTTTAAAGAGTCTGTATCAGGATTAAATATTGACTCTCCTGTTAAATTTAAAGGAGTACAA